>RBWT01000023.1 GCA_004010275.1 Streptomyces huasconensis | reverse complement strand
CCGCAACGCCGCGGCGGACTCCGCGTCGGACTCCGGAAAGGCGTCGGCCGCGCGCAAGGCCGCCGAAGAGGCCCGCGGCGCCGCCAAGGGCGCGCGGGCGGCGGCCGGCGCCGCCAAGGAGGCCGGCACTGCGGCCAAGGAAGCCGGGAACGCGGCCCACGCGGCGGCCAGTGCCGGTGCCAACGCCAACGCGGCGGCGGACGCGGCCACCGAGGCGGGCAACCACTCCGACCAAGCGGGCGCGCAAGCCCGGCGGGCCCGGCTCGCCGCAGCCTCCGCCCGACGCCAGGCACAGGAGGCGACCCGCGCCGCGAACGCGGCCGCCACGCTGGCGGGCCGGGCGAGCAGGGCGCCGACGAGGCCAGGGCCGCGGCCAACTCGGCCGCCGATCATGCCGATTCGGCAGCGGTCGAAGCCGACAAGGCCGCCAAGCACGCGGGCGACGCGGGCAAGGCGGCCTCGGAGTCCAAGCGGCACGCCAGGGCGTCCAAGGACGCCGCGGACGCCGCCACCGACGCGGTGAGGAAAGCCACCGCGGCCCACGACCTGGCTCGCAAGATCGAGGGCGAGGAGCTCAAGACTCGTACCGCGGCCGGAGTCGAGAAGGCCAAGGACCTCAAGGAGGCGGACGACGCCCGCACCGCCGAACGGGACCGCGTCACCAAAGAGGCCAAGGACCTCGACGCCGAGGCCGGGCGCCTCGCGGCGGAGGCCGAGAAGCCCGGCGCGGACCCCAAGGACATCGCGGCCAAGGGCCGCAAGGCCGCCGTCATCGCCATGAAGACCCGCGGGCCCTGGAGCCGCGCCGCGGCCGAGGTCGCCCTCGCGGGTTCGGACGAGGCCATCGCCGAATATCTGCGCACCGGTTGGAAGAAGGCGGCCGAGCAGGACGAGCGCGCCCGCGTCGAACGCCTTGCGGACGACCCCCGGTCGGCGGCCCTCCGCAAGGCGGCACAGCAGGCCCTCGCGGGCGATGCGGGGCAGGTGCACACCTTCCTCGTGAGCGGCGGGAACGAGGCCGCGGCCGGCGACTTCCGCGAACGAGTGGTACAGATCGCCAGCACCGGCGGCACCGAAGTCAAGGAGGCCGCACGGGCCGCACTCAAGGACGGCGCCCCCGCGAAACTCGCCGCGTTCCTCAACGACGGCCAGTTCGCGGCCCTCAAGGGCGACGAACAGGTCCGCGCCGTGCAGCTGGCGAGCGTCGGAGGTCCTGAGGTCAAGGCCGCCGTGAAGGTCGCCCAGGCGGGCCCACCGCAGCTGATGCACGCCTTCATCCAGACAGGCCAATACCAGGCGGCCCGCAGGGACAAGCTCACCGTGGCCCACGTCGCGGACGTGCAACGGCTCATCGCCGAGGCGTCGAGCGTCGCGCCACGGCCCGTAAGGACGCCGCCTGGGCCGCACGCGTCGCCGCCGTGGCCGACAAGGCCGCGGCCGAAGCGGACAAGGCCGCCAAACAGGCGAAGAACTCGGCAGCCGCGGCCAAGGAGTACGCCGCCCAGGCGCAGAAGTCGGCGAAAGCCGCGGAAGCGTCAGCGGCGCAGGCGAGGGAGTCGGCGAGGACCGCTCGTAAGGCGGAGGCCGACGCCGGCGCAGCTGCGACTGCTCCACCGACTCAGCGACGCAGGCTCAGAGTTCGGCCAACTGGGCCCGCGGCTCGGCCGACGAGGCATGGACCGCCGCCAATGCGGCACGTTCCTCGGCGACGGCCGCAGGAAAGGACGAGAAGGCCGCGAGCAAGGCAGCGAGGGAAGCCTTTGAAACGGCCGTCGTGAAACAGCGAGCCGAAGAGGCTGTCTGGCGGGCGGCGGAAGAGGCCCGGAAGAAGGCCGAAGCAGAGGAGGAGGCCGCCGCGGCCGAGGACGACAGCTGGGTGCCCGGCTGGCTGAAGGGTGCAGCTCACACGTTCGTCGACACCGCAGGAACCGTCGTCGATTACGGTACGTCGATCCTCTCCAACCCCGACATCTGGGCGGGGTCCGCTGAAACGGCACTGGGTGTCGTGATGATGGTGGGCGGAGCGTCAGGCGACGTCGGCGGCGGGGCCTTGTGCATCACCGGAGTCGGCTGTCTCGCCGGAGCGCCGGCCATAGCGGCCAGCACGACGCTGCTGGTCGGCGGCGCGTTCACTTCCGCCGACGGCATCGGTCGCATCGACGAGGGCCTCAGAGCGGCACTGCGGGACGCTCAGAGCAAGGGGGGCGTCACCAGGAAGACGGACCCCGGCCCGGTACGTGCGCCGAATGACCTCCCCGCATTCCCGGGAGCGAGCAAAGCCAAGCCCAAGACACCCGTCCAGGGCGGTGGCGGTCTTCGCAAGCGGTGGAAGGACCCGAAGGGCAACATTTATGAATGGGACTCCCAGCATGGCACGGTCGAGAAGTACAACAAGCGAGGCAAACATCTCGGCGAGTACGACCCCACCACGGGCGCCGAGACGAAGCCCGCGGACAAGTCACGAGAGGTAACCCCGTGAAGATTTTGATCACCGTCTACAGGAAGGACTCCGACTCTCCTGAGCGGGAGTTGGATGTCTCGGGGATCGGCCTGGAGGCCGCAGCCGACGTGGTGGGCATCCCGGCCGACCGTCTCGTCGACGTGTATCCCCTTGAGGAGAGCCAGGCGGTCGCACTCGGCCGGCTTGCCGATGTGAGTCTCGACCTGGATTCCTACGAGTACTTCCTGGAGGCCGTCGAGGGCTGACCTGCGGCGCGTCCGCCGGAACGGCTCTCGGCGGGACCGCACGCGCATGTCGGAGACATGCGATCAAGCAGGGAGCAGGGAGCAGGGAGCAGGAAGCACAGAAGGGTCCGGTCACCGGGCGTGGGGGCAAAGCACCCCGTTGAAGTACCTACCTCCGGCCATGGACGGAACCCGTCGTCGTCGGGTTCGTATCTCCGGAAGGCCAGCTACGGCTGCTCGCCGGAGCCGAGTGGTGCTTCAGTCTCGGGCGCCGTCGCGCCTGGTCGAGGCGAGCACTTCAGAGCTGTCTCCGTCCACATGGCCACCTGTGGACCGACCCACTCCATGGCGATGGCGCACTCGGCCGGCAGCAGCTCTCTGATGAGCGTGGCCGAGCGGGCGTTTTCCGGACCGTCCTCGGCCGGACAGGTGACCGTGGCGGCTGAGGTCTCAGCGGCAAGTCATAGAGAGTCAGGCAACTGCTCAGTGGAGCGTCGAGCATGAGCACTCGCCCATGATGGGTGCGCCGACGCCACACAGGTGTCGGGTGCCGGTGTTCGAGCCGGGCATTGGCACGCAGGGACGCCCTGCTCCTGGTCGGCGATGAGTCCTCCGCCCGCAGCATCTACCTCCGGCGCCCAAACGCCTTCACCTCGCTGAACGACCTGCCGCCCGAGACCCGCACGCACCTCGGCGTCCGCGTGCACGGATTCGACCAGCACCCCCAGACCGTCAACCGCACTTGGTACACCGCCATCACCCACCGATCTGGCCCTACGCCCAGGAACGCGACCCCACTCGAACCGAACGCACCACCACGTGCCGCCAGGCCGCCGAGCAGACCGGCGCGCTGCTGGACGAAGTCTCCACCCAGGCCTGGCGTACCACCACCGGCGCCACCTCCGCGGCCGGCCGCCGCCCGGACCCCGGCACCTGTCCCACCCCCACCACGGCCACCCAACCGGCGATCGACCAGTACGCACACACCCGCTATGCCCCCCACCCCTGCACAACGCCGGGCCCACTACGACGACTTCATCGCTCAGGACATCACGCTGTGCGCGAGCAATGGCATCCGAGCGGGTGCGGTAGCCGAAGTCGCAGTCCTCGGAATGCAGTTCGCGGGTGCGGCCGAGGTCCCAGTCGTGGACGGTGAGGCGGGTGAGGGTGTCGGATATCTTCTGTCCGTAGGCGCCGGTGTTCTGGACCGGTGCGGCTCCGGTGGTGCCCGGAATCCCACCGAGGTACTCGATGCCGGACAGGCCCTCGGCGACGGTGAAGGCGACGAGCGAGCCGAGTGGTTCGCCCGCCTGGGCGATGACCTCCACGAGCTCGCTGCCGAGCAGGCGTACGGCGATGCGGCGGGTGGCCATCCGAACCACGGTGCCGGGGTAGCCGGCGTCGTCGGCGAGGGTGTTGCTGCCGCCGCCCAGCACGAACGGCGCCGTGTCGCCGTCCCGTGCGGCATGGGCGAGGTCGGGCTGGTGAGGTTTCCGGCGAGGTCGTAGCAGTACTGCCAGGAGGAGTTGAGCGTGGCGCCCTTGTTCTCGGCCGCGTAGGAGAAGCGTCCCGCGCCGTCGTAGGTGTAGCTGGTCTTCGTACCCGCCACTGCGTCGGTCAGGGTGCGGATCTTGTTGCCGTCGGTCGCGGCGTCGGTGCCGTATCCGTAGGTGTAGGCGAGGTCGACCAGGGTGCCCTTGCCGGACTTGGCGGTGATCTTCTTCGGGCGGCTGGAGTTGTCGACGTCGACGCTCTTGATCCGGTCGAGGTTGTCGTAGGTGAATACCTTCTTGATGCCGCGGCCGTCGGTGAGGGTCTCGGTGCGGCCCAGGCTGTCGTAGAAAGGTGGTCTCCCCCAGCGGCTTCGGCGGGACGGCCTTGGTCAGATTGCTCTTGCCGTCGTAGGTGAAGGGGCCGTTGGGCCTCGCAGAGGATTGTCCGCAGACGGGTTCCGCGCGGCCTGTACGGCCTGGTGCAGGACTACCTCGCCGGCGTCTTGGGCGACAGACGCGTTCCTGGAGTGTGGCTGCTGCCGATGCCTCGGTTACAGGCGCTTCGCTGTGCGGTCGCGCAGCAGCAGCCATTGACTCGCGTCGGCGCCGCCTGAGCGCGCAGCCGGTCCATGCAGCAGGACGGCGTAAGCCGTCCTCTCCGCCTCGCCCGGGGCGGCATACTGGCCTGACGCCTCCGGCTCGGAAATGACCTTGCCATGCCTTTCCAGGCCTTGTCCGCGTTCGGAGTGCTGAGTATCGGCCCCCCCGGGCTCAATAGGGTCATGTAGTGAAGTACAAGCACGCGTGCGTGCAGCCCCGGTAGGGATTGACCGTCCATTCGAACGGCATGCGGGACGCCCCCGGCACGCGGTTCAGGATCGAGCGGGCCCGGATCTCGTGGAAGGTGATCCCCGCGAACTCGGGGGTGTCGAAGGTCCGTGTCGTGACCGCGTCCGCGCCGAACAGCGCGGCATCAGCGGTGCCCTGACGCGGTCCGTCGGAGAGGTTCTCCCAGCGCATGACGCCTCCTCGGTAGCACTGACCTCAGAATAGAACACATGTTCCCTTGATCGTGCGACGCGAAGTCTCCCGGCGGCGTTTGATAGCGTCCTGTCAAGCGCGGCTCGCGCGCTGGCTCTGCCCGGGAGAAGGAGGTCGATGAATATGGTCCGCCGGACGCTTCGTCGCCATGCCCTTGTCCGGGCCGCGCGAGCCTGAAGAAGCAGGGCTCCCCACGAGCGGCCCGGTCGTCCCGAAACGACCTGGAGTGTCGCGTGTCTTCCTTTCCCCTCCCCTTCCCGTCGGCAGAACTGACCACCGAGCGCCTGCGGCTGCGGAACTGGTCCCCGGCCGAGGTCACGGACGTCCTCGCCGACCGCCGTTCGGCGCGCTGGGCCGAGGACTTCCCCGCCGAGGGCGACCGTGTGATCGCGGGCGTCATCGCCGGCAGATCGCCGAGGGCCCCGGTGATCCCGGCGCGCACGGCCACCGGCTGATCGTCGAACAGGAGAGCGGCCTGGTGGTCGGCTCCATCAGCCTGCTCTGGCCGCCGAGCGAGGGCTCCGTGGAGTTCGGCTACGGCGTTGTCGCCTCGCGCCGCGGCCGCGGCTACGCCCCGGAGGCCGCCCGCGCCCTCGTGGCGTACGCCCTGACCCTGCCGGCGGTCACCACCGTGTACGCCGACGTCGAGCGCGCCAACCCCGCCTCCCTCCGCGTCCTGGAGAAGGCCGGGCTGCACCGCTGGAGCGACGACGGGACCACGGCCCGGTTCCGCGCCACGGCACCGGAGACGTCCGGCCGCTAGCGGAACCACAGGGTCCGGTGACGGACGGGGCGCACGCACGTTGCATGATCGAAGGCATGCTCGTCGAGTCCCTGTCCGTCGCCGCCCTGGCCGTGGTGCTGATCTGCGCCGTCGTCCGTCCCTTCGGCCGCCCGGAAGCCGTCTTCGCCGTACCGGCCGCCGGTGTGGTGATCGCGGCCGGGGCGATCCCGCTCGACGACGTGCTGGACGAGACCACGCGGCTCGGGCCCGTCATCGGCTTTCTCGCGGCCGTCCTGGTGCTCGCCAAGCTCTGCGCCGACGAAGGGCTCTTCCACGCCTGCGGCACGTGGATGGCACGCAGGGCCGCCGGACGCCCGCGCCGCCTGCTCGCCGCCGTCTTCGGGCTCGCCTCGGTCATCACCGCGGCCCTCAGCCTGGACGCCACCGTTGTCCTGCTCACCCCCGTGGTCTTCGCGACCGCCGCCCGCATGGGCGTCCGGCCCCGGCCGCACGTCTATGCGAGCGCCCACCTCTCGAACACCGCCTCGCTCCTGCTGCCCGTCTCGAACCTCACCAACCTCCTGGCGTTCGCCGCGACCGGCCTGAGCTTCACGCGCTTCGCCCTGCTGATGACGCTGCCGTGGCTGGTCGCCATCGCGGTCGAGTACGCCGTCTTCCGGCGGTTCTTCGCCGCCGACCTCGACGCCCCGGCCGACGGCGGCGACGCCGCGCAGCCACCCCGGATGCCGCTCTTCGCCCTGGTCACCGTGGCGCTCGCGCTCGCCGGGTTCGCGGTCGCCTCCACCGTCGGCGTCGACCGGCCTGGGCCGCGGCGGCCGGGGCGTCCGTGCTCGCCGTGCGCGCCCTTGTGCGCGGGCGCACCACCGCGCCGGCGCTCGTGCGCGCGGCCTCGCTGCCGTTCCTCGCCTTCGTCCTCGCCCTCGGCGTCGTCGTCCGGGGCCGTCGTCGACACGGCCTCGGCGACGCCCTCGGACACGTCCTGCCGGACGGCGCGAGCCTGCCCGCCCTGCTCGGCACCGCCGCCGTCGCCGCGCTTCTGGCCAACCTCATCAACAACCTGCCGGCCGTCCTCGCCCTGGTCCCGCTGGCCGCGCCGTCCGGCCCCGGAGCCGTCCTCGCCGTCCTCATCGGCGTGAACGTCGGGCCGAACCTCACCTACGCCGGCTCCCTCGCCACCCTGCTCTGGCGCCGCATCGCCCACCAGCACGAACACCACGTCCGCCTGCGGGAGTTCACCCGCCTCGGCCTGCTCACCACGCCCGCGGCCCTCGTCCTCGCGACCGTCGCGCTCTGGGTCTCGCTGCGGCTGCTGCCCGCCTGAGCGGGCCCTTGCGGCGGCCCCGATTTGGGGGGCCGGTGCGCCGGGTGGTTGGCTCTCCCTGCAATCCCCGATAAACCGAGTGCTGGAGGAAGTGCAATGGCGCAGGTCGAGGCGACCACGGAGCGGATCATCGCGGCACAGCCGGACGACGTCTTCGACGCACTGGCCGACTACAGCGGCACGCGCGGAAAGATCCTGTCCGAGCACTTCAGCGAGTACGAGGTACGCGAAGGCGGCGACGGCGAGGGCACCCTCGTGCACTGGAAGCTCCAGGCCACCAGCAAGCGGGTCCGGGACTGCCTCCTGGCGGTCACCGAGCCCACCGACGGCGAACTGGTCGAGAAGGACCGCAACTCCTCCATGGTCACGACGTGGACCGTCACCCCGGCCGGCGAGGGCAGGTCCCGCGTGGTCGTCACCAGCGTGTGGAACGGCGCGGGCGGCATCGGCGGCTTCTTCGAGAAGACCTTCGCGCCCAAGGGCCTCGGGCGGATCTATGACGCCGTCCTCGGCAACCTCGCCACCGAGCTGGAGAAGTAGCCGGAGAAGTAGTCGACGGAGCCGCCAGAGAAGCAGCGGCGGAATAGCCGGAGAAGTGGCGCTCGCGCAACCCCTCGGAGCTGTTCTCACGCTCACCGTTTCGAGTGGTTCTCAGCACGGCTCCGTTGTGCGCCGTAGGGCTTCGACCGGCGCATTCGTCCTTGAGGTCCCACTGAAGAGCGACTCGTCGCGCTTGCCCCCAGTTGTCGCGCAATGCGAGAAAGCTGGCGGCGCAGGCGCGACGAGGGGAGCAGTACGTGGGTGGGACGACGCTGGCGAAGGCCTCCGGGCAGGGCGGCGAGGCGGCCGCACCGCCGGACGGCCGAGGGGCGGGACAGCCCCCGGGGGGCGCCGGCGCGACGGAGGGGGAACTCAGCCCCCGCCGCGTCCGCATGGTCTTCCTCGGGCTGATGCTCGCCCTGCTGCTCGCCGCCCTGGAGCAGATGATCGTTGCCACCGCGCTCCCCAAGATCGTCGGGGAGCTGCACGGCCTGGACAAGATGTCCTGGGCGATCACCGCCTACCTGCTCACCTCCACCATCGGACTGCCCATCTACGGCAAGCTCGGTGACCTCTACGGGCGCAAGGGCGTCTTCCAGTTCGCGATCCTCGTCTTCATCGTCGGCTCCGCCCTCGCCGGCTGGTCGCGCACGATGGACCAGCTCATCGCCTTCCGCGCCCTCCAGGGCGTCGGCGCGGGCGGCCTCCTGATCGGCGTACAGGCGATCATCGCGGACATCGTGCCGCCCCGGCAGCGCGGCCGCTACATGGGGCTGATCGGCGCCTCCTTCGGCCTCGCCTCGGTCGCGGGCCCCCTGCTCGGCGGCTTCTTCACCGACCACGCCTCCTGGCGCTGGTGCTTCTACTTCAACGTGCCCTTCGGCCTGGTCACGCTGCTCGTCGTCACCGTCGCCCTCAAGCTGCCGAAACCCACCGCCAAGGCCCGCCTCGACGTGCTCGGCGCGCTGCTGCTCGCCGCCGCCTCCACCTGCCTGGTCCTGGTGACCAGTTGGGGCGGTACCCGCTATGCCTGGGACGACCGGCTGATCCTCGGGCTCGGGGCGGGCGCCGTGGTGGCGAGCCTGCTCTTCCTCCTCGTCGAGAGGTTCGCCGCAGAACCGATCATCCCGCTGCGCCTCTTCCGCGACCCGGTCTTCAACCTCACCTCCCTGGTGGGCATGGTCGTCGGGGTCGCCCTCTTCGGTGCGGCCAGCTATCTGCCGACCTTCCTGCAGATGGTCGACGGCGCGAGCGCCACCGAGTCCGGCCTTCTAATGCTGCCGATGATGGGCGGCATCGTCGGCGCGTCGATCATCTCCGGACAGCTCATCAGCCACACCGGGCGCTACAAGATCTATCCGGTGCTCGGCGGCGCCCTGTCCGTCGTCGGCATGTGGTTCCTCTCGCGCCTCGAAGTCGGTACGTCCCGCCTTGAGTACAGCGTGTGGATGGCGCTCCTCGGCGCGGGCATCGGCCTGGTCATGCCGGTCCTGATCCTCGCCGTGCAGACCGCCGTACGCCCCGGCGACCTCGGCACGGCCACCAGCGCGCACAACTACTTCCGGCAGATCGGCGGCAGCGTGGGCGCCGCGATCTTCGGCACGCTCTTCGCCGACCGCCTCGCCCGCGCCCTCGCGGACCGGCTCCCCGCCGACTTGGACCAGGGCCTGCCCGACCCCGAGTCCCTCACCCCGCAGCTGGTCCACGCGATGCCCGCGCCGCTGCGCGAGGGCTACGTCCAGGCCTACGCCGACGCGATGCCGCGCATCTTCCTCTACCTGGTGCCGGTGCTCGTCCTCGGCATGCTGCTCGCCTTCTTCCTCAAGGAGACCCCCCTAGTGTCCAGCGCCACCTCCCCCAACGCGCCCGCCGCCGCGCGTTGACCGTCCCGCACGCCCGTACGACGACGTACGCGGCCGGGGTCCCCGCTGCGCACCGTGCAGCACCCCGACGGCACGTCGTACCCCGTGCGGCCCTCACCCTCATCGACGTGACCGGGCAGCAGATCGGGCGGGGCGCGAGCGGGGAGGACGGGCGGTACGCGCTCTCGACGCCGGGCTCGGGGTCGTTCGTGCTGATCGCGGCCGCCGGCGGGCACCAGCCGCAGGCCGTCACCGTCACCGTCGGCGAGCGGCCCGTCGAGCTGGACGTGGTCCTCGGCGGCGCGGGCCGCCTCGCGGGCTCCGTGACGACCGCCGACGGGACGCCCGTCAGGGACGCCGCCGTCACCCTCACCGACGTCCGCGGCGAGGTCGTCGCCACCACGCGCAGTGGCCGCGAGGGCGGTTACGTCATGACCGAGCTGGTGGCCGGCGAGTACACCCTGGCGGCGAGCGCCCCCGCCTTCCGTCCCGCCGCGCTGCCGGTCACCGTGCAGGCCTCGCGCGAGACCCGCCAGGACGTGGAGCTGGCGGGCGGCGCGGTGCTGCGCGGCACCGTGCGGGCGGGCGGCGGACGGCCCATCGAGGACGCGCGTGACGCTGCTCGACGCGGCGGGCACGTCGTCGACACCCTGACCACCGGGGCCGACGGCACCTTCCGCTTCGTCGACCTGTCGTCGGGCGAGTACACGGTCATCGCGGCGGGCTACCCGCCGGTCGCCACGGTCCTCCAGGTCGCGGGCGGCGGACGCACCGAGCGGGACCTTCAGCTGGGCCACGAGGACTGACGTAGGGGGCTGGCGTAGAGGGCTGACGTAAGGGACTGACGTAGGGGACTGACGTAGGGGGGCGTCCGTCAACTCGGCCTGCCGCGCGCGTAGTTCGCGCATCGGCCGAAGCCGCGTGCACCGGCCGGGCGAGGACCTGCCGGACGTCCCGTGCAGGATCGCGTCGGTGCCTTGTCCGCGAGGCGGGGGGCGCGGTAGACCGATCCCGCCGTCGGCTTCGGCGGCTCTCGTCTCATTCTGGGAGCTGGGCATGAGCGTCACGAGTCGGTACCGGGAAGCCTGGGAGGGCTTCTGGCGGGAGGCCCCGGACGAACCGGGCGCCGTCATCTGGGACGCCGAGCCCGCGCTGACCACCGCGGTCCATCTCGCCCTGTTCGTACCGCACTTGGCCGCTCCCGGCCTGCCCGTGGTCGACCTGGGGTGCGGCAACGGCACCCAGACCCGTTTCCTCGCCGACTGCTTCCCGCGCGTCCTCGGCGTCGACCTCCCGCCGCGGCCCTCGCCCGCGCCCGGCACGCGGACCCCCGCGGACCAGGCGGAGTTCCGCCGAACTCGACGGCGCCGAAGACGGGCGCGGCGGAGCAACTGCACGCGGAACTCGGCGACGTGAACGTCTACATGCGCGGGGTCCTCCACCAGTGCGAGCCCGACGACCGCCAGGCGCTCGTAGACAGCATCGCGACGCTGACCGGCGAGTGCGCAGGGCGTTCCTCGTCGAACTGTCCGAGGCGGCCAAGCCCCTCCTGATGGACCTCGCGCGGCGCCCGGGAGGCCCGCCACCGAAGCTCGCCCCCGTCTTCGCGCACGGCATCGCCCCCGCCGAGGTGGTCGACGAGGCCGTGCCGCGGTACGTGGCCGAGGCCGGGCTCGGTGTCGTCGCGAGCGGCGAACTGCCTCTGGTCACCACGGAGTTCACTGAGGACGGCACGCGCATGGAGCTGCCCTCGACGTGGCTGGTGGTGGGCAGGGCGGACTGATGCCGAGCGTGCCCGGGCCGCCGTCCGTCCTGATCTGCGGCCCGCGGCCTGCCGTGCGGCTCGACGGGACGGGCGCCCCGAGTCGGCGGCTCGCAGATCAACGCCCCACCTGTCCGGGCGCGACCTTCATGTCTCCGTGGGCTGCTGATCGTCGTGTTGTTGCTCCTGCGCCCAGGTGATCGCCCATTCGTCGAGCGGACGGAGGGCGTCCCTGAGTGCCGTCCCGAGGGGGGTGAGTTCGTAGCCATCAACCGAGGGGGCGACGATCCCGCTCGATGTGAGTTCGCGGAGCCGCTGGTAGAGGACGCTGGACGACAGCCCTTCGCACCGTGCCAGCAGCGCGCGGGCGCCGAGCGGACCCTCGCGCAGTTCCCAGAGAATGCGCAGCGCCCACCGGCGGCCGAACAGGTCCATCGCGGCCATGAGGGGGCGGCCGGTCGTCGATCCACGAACCGGTGTTCCTGGGCGCGGTGTCGGCATACCGAATCCTCGTCCTTGCGTTTCGTTTTTCGAAACATTAGCATCCACTCGGCGTTTCTTATTCCGAAACGAGCTCGACGGGGGCGCGCCGTCAGCTTCTGATATCTGATATCTGATGGAGGCCGTCATGCATAAGTTGGTCGTCCTGTATCCCGAGCCCGCCGACCCTGACCACTTCCGCGACTATTACGTAACCAACCACCTTCCGCTGGTGGCGAGTTGGCCCGGCCCGCTGGCGTGGCGCTACAGCTTCGACGTGGCGGTGACCGAGGGCGAAGCGCCGTACTTCGCGGTCTTCGAAGCCGACTTCGCCGACGCCGCCGCCATGGAGGAGGCGCGGACATCGCCGCACGGGGAGCGGCTCTCCGCCGACGTCGCCAACTACGCCACGGCGGCGTGGTCATCCTCCACTACCCGGTGCTGGACGGCGCCGGCTGAGGCGGGCCGGTATGCCTCGGGGCGTGTTCGGTCGGACGGTGGTGGTGGACGCGTGCGTGCGGCGCGACGGCCGGGGCGGCAGTCCCACGGCCGTGACCGACGACGACCCGGCGGCGGCGGACGCTGACGGCGTTGCGGTCGCCGCCGCGGCCGGCACCTCGCACGCGGCGTTCCTCGGCCCGGGGCGGACGCCGGACGGTGGCCTGCCGGTGCGGTTCTTCACCGCCACCGCCGAACTGTCCGGCTGCGGCCACGGCACCGTCGCCGCGCAGGCCGTCCGGTTGGCCCGCACCGCGCTGGGCGAGCTGACCGACCGCCAACACACAAGCGGACGCACGTTCGACACCCTCGCGATCCGCCGCCCCGCAGGGATCGAGGTGTGGTTCGACCAGGGCCTCGTCGCGCTGCGTCACCCGGCAGCGGACGAGCGCGCCGCGATCGGCGCCGCGCTCGGGCTCACCGCCGACGACCCGCATCCAACCGACGCGCCATGCGTCGCCGCGCCCGGCGCACCCCGCATGCTGGTCCCGGTCCGCGACCGGTCGGCGCTGTTCCGCGTCCGCCCGCACTTCGGCAGGCTGACAGCGGCGTGCAGGCGGTACGGGCTTCTCGGCTGCTTCGTGTACGTACCGCCGGTCGGCGACCGACCAGGCGCGGCGCGGATGTTCGCGCCGGCGATCGGTGTCGACGAGGACGTCGCCAACGCCAACAGCACCGGCTGCCTGGCCGCCCACCTGCTCGACACGACAGGGGCGCAGACGATCGCGATCGAAGTGGAGCAGGGCGACAGCCTCGGCCGACCGGCCGGTGTGCTCGCGTCGCCCGGCGCGGGCCGACGGGCATCGCGACCCGGGTCGGCGGGTTGGCTGTGGTCCGCGACTCTCACGGAGAGCGGGAGGACTGCGTCGGCAACAGGAGGCGTACACACTCCTTGCCACTTTCAACTTATAGCGCACAGGGGGTCTTGCGGCAAGGCCCCCCTGATGGGGGAGTATCCCCGTCCTGACCCAAGGACCTGCGGAAACGGGAGAACCACGTAGTGCGCTTGCCGGCCGATGCCATGACCTCCGTGCCCCCTACGACGTCTGCGAACTCTGTGAGCACCAGCGCGTTCGACCTCCCCGACCACCTCGCCCCGAAGACCGACCCCGCGTTGATCGCCGCCGACGAGCGGCACTTCGCCGCCATCGCGGCGAGCCTGAAGGAGACCATCGCCGAGCTGTCCGACCGCCTCGAAGCCGCCCGCAGGGCGCCCGGCGGCATCGGCCGCGGGGCCATGGACCGGGACCTGGAGATCCACCGGCTCACCGGACGCCTGCGCACCCTGCGCCGCTTCGGCCTGGACCTGTGCCTCGGTCGGGTCGTCGGCACCGACGGCGCCGAGCCCGTGTACATCGGACGGCTCGGCCTCACCGACAGCGAAGGCCGGCGTCTGCTGGTCGACTGGCGTTCCGCCGCGGCCGAGCCGTTCTTCGCGGCCACGCACGCCCGCCCGATGGGCCTGGCGAGCCGCCGCCGGTACCGCTGGACCGACGGCCGGATCAGCGACTACTGGGACGAGGTGTTCACCGCCGACGGGCTCGAAGGGCACGCGGCGCTCGACGACCAGTCCGCGTTCGTCGCGAGCCTCGGCGGCCACCGGTCGGACCGGATGCGGGACGTGCTCTCCACCATCCAGGCCGACCAGGACGCCATCATCCGGGCGGGCTCCCGTGGCGCCCTCGTCGTCGACGGCGGCCCCGGCACCGGCAAGACCGTCGTCGCCCTGCACCGCGCGGCCCACCTCCTCTACTCCGACCCCCGCCTCGGACACCGCCGCGGCGGAGTGCTGTTCGTCGGCCCCGAGCCGGCCCTACCTCGCCTACGTCGCCGACGTCCTGCCCAGCCTCGGCGAGGAGGGCGTGCAGACCTGCGTCCTGCGCGACCTGGTCACCGAAGGCGCCACGGCGGCCGCCGAGAGCGACCCGCATGTGGCGCGGCTCAAAGCCTCCGCGGACATGGTGCGGGCGATCGAACCGGCCGTCGCCCTCTACGAGGAGCCGCCCACCCAGGGCATGACGGTCTCCAGCCACTGGTCCGACCTCTGGCTGAGCGCCGACGACTGGGCGGCCGCCTTCGACGCGGTCGAACCGGGCACCCCGCACAACGAGGCACGCGACCAGATCCGGGAGGAACTGCTCACGATCCTCATGGACAAGGACGACAGCGACGCCCCGCCCCACCTGCTGCGCAGGTCGCTGCTCCAGGACCGCGAACTGATCGGCACCCTCAACCGCGCGTGGCCGATGCTGGAGGCGAGCGATCTCGTCGGCGACCTGTGGTCCGTACCGGCTTACCTGCGCAAGTGCGCCCCCTGGCTCAGCGTAGAAGACGTCCGCAGGCTCCAGCGCCCGGACGCCCAGGCCTGGACCGTCTCCGACCTGCCGCTCCTGGACGCCGCGCGGCAGCGGCTCGGCGACCCGGAGGCGTCCGCGCGCAAGGAGCGGCAGGAGGCCGCCGTCGCCGCGGAGCGGGCGCGCCGGGCCGACGTCATGGACAGCCTGCTCCAGAACGTCGAGATCGACGAGAGCGAAGGCGCGCTCGGCATGCTGCGCGGGCGGGACCTCCAGGAGAGCCTGATCGACGAAAGTGCGCTGCCCGCCGCCGAACCGGACCTGCTCGCCGGGCCGTTCGCGCACATCATCGTGGACGAGGCGCAGGAACTGACCGACGCCGAGTGGCAGATGCTCCTGCAGCGCTGCCCGTCCCGGAGCTTCACCGTGGTCGGCGACCGCGCGCAGGCCAGGCACGGCTTCCCGGAACCGTGGCGGGAACGGCTGGAGCGGATCGGGCTCGACCAGATCGAGGTGACCTCGCTGAGCATCAACTACCGGACCCCGGCGGAAGTCATGGCCGAGGCCGAGCCGGCGATCCGGGCCGCGCTCCCGGACGCGAACGTGCCGACCTCCGTCCGCAGCGCCGGTGTCCCCGTCGTCCACGGGGCCGCCAACGACCTGGAGGAGATCCTCGGCACCTGGCTCGCCGCGCACGACGACGGCGTGGCCTGCGTCATCGGCGCCCCCGCCTTCCGGGCCACGCCCCGCGTGCGGTCCCTGACCCCGGAGCTGTCCAAGGGGCTCGAATTCGACCTGGTCGTCCTCGTCGACCCCGAGGCGTTCGGGGCGGGCATCGAAGGGGCGGTCGACCGCTATGTGGCGATGACCAGGGCGACCCAGCAACTCGTGGTCCTCACGAGCCGCTGCCCCCGCGTCGGCCGCGCTGACGCAACCGTCCACCCGTGAGCTAAGGTTGTGGTTTCGGATTTGGCAAAACGAGGTTGCCGCGAGGGGCGCCTGATACGGGGAGTCGTCATGAAATCTCTTGTGCTGCAGATAGTTGCGATTCTCGCGGTTTTCTGGGGCCTGCTCGTCGCTCTCGGGTCCGGGATGGGGTCGCTTGAACTGGGCATCTGGGCGATCGCTCAGGGCGCTCTGATCGCGTTCGTGATCTTGCGGTACCGACGCGCTTCTGGCGAGTCGAGTACACGTATCTGACAGAGCGTCTGTCAGAACCATTGACGAAGCCCGGGCACCCTCTTAGCTTCTACGCGTCGTACGTCGTACTTCATATATGAGACGCGATACGCGAGATCTGAGGGTGCCCATGACGTCCGCCCCGACCCCGACCCCGGCCTCGGTGCCGCCCCCGGCCCCGATCCCGTCGCGCACACAGTTCGTGCTCGACTCGATCAAACACCGCATCCTCGGCGGCGAGTTGAGCCCGGGGCAGCCGCTGATCGAGACGGAACTCGCCCGCGCGTACGGAGTCTCCAAGACGCCCGTGCGCGAGGCCCTGAAGACCCTCGCCGGTACCGGACTCGTCGAGATGAGCCAGTACAAGGGCGCCACCGTCCGTACCGTGGACGCCGCCATGGCGCGCGAGGTCTACGACGTACGGCTGCTCCTGGAACCCGAGGCGCTGCGCCGCACCGTGCTGCGCGGTGCACCGCTCGACGCCGCGCGCGAGGCCCTGGTGCGGGCCGACGCCGCCGAGGACGCCGCCGAACGCTCCCTGGCCAACCGGGAGTTCCACCGCGCCCTGTACGTCGACTGCGGCAACCCGCTCCTCGGGCGGCTGCTGGACGGGGTGCGGGACCAGGCCGCGCTCGTCTCCGCCGTGGCCTGGGCCGCCGACCCCTCGTGGGTGCGGGAGGCCACCGAGCACGAGCACATCCTGCGGCTCGCCCTCGCCGGGGATCAGGACGGGGCGGCGCGCGCCCTGCACGACCACATCGCGTCGTTCGTGCGCCGGGCCTTTCCCGGGGGAGGGGAACCCCAGTGACGTTCGAGAAGCAGCGCGCCGCACTCGCCGACGTGGTGGCGATCCCGGTGACACCCTTCACCCGGGACGGCGCCATCGACCGCGCGGCACACGCGACGATCCTGCGCCGCCTGCTCGACAGTGGGGTGCGCACCCTGACCCCGAACGGCAACACCGGCGAGTTCTACGCCCTGACTCCCCAAGAGCGGCGCGACGTGGTCGAGTTGGACGCTCGCCGAGGCCGCCGGGCAGGCCGTGGTGCTGGCAGGGGTGGGACACGACGTGCCGACCGCCGTCGCCGCCGCCCGGCACGCCGCGGAGCGTGGGCGCCGACATGGTGATGGTCCATCAGCCGGTACATCCCCTACGTCTCCGACGCGGGCTGGGTCGCCTACCACCGGGCGATCGCCGAGGCCGTGCCGGACCTGGGCGTCGTGCCTATCTGCGGGACGCGCGGCCTGCCGGGCGCCCGACTCGCCGAACTCGCCGACGCCTGCCCCAATGTGATCGGCGTGAAGTACGCCGTGCCGGACGCGGCGCGGTTCGCGGGGTTCGCGCGCGACGCGGGACTCGACCGCTTCGTGTGGATCGCGGGGCTCGCGGAGCCGTACGCCCCCTCGTACTTCTCGGCGGGCGCCACCGGCTTCACCTCGGGCCTCGTGAACGTCGCCCCGGGCCTTTCGCTGCGCATGATCGAAGCGCTTCGATCGGGTGACCACGGTGAGGCCATGAAGGTGTGGGAGCAGATCCGTCGCTTCGAGGAACTGCGCGCCGCCGACGGCTCCGCGCACAACGTCACGGTCGTCAAGGAGGCCCTCGCCGTCCTCGGCCTGTGCCGCCGCGACGTGCGCTCCCCGAGCAGCCTCCTGCCGGACGCCGAGCGCGCCGAGGTCGCCGCGATCGTCGAAGGGTGGTCCCTGTGAGCGACCGTCGAGGGGTGGTCCCTGTGAGTGGCGTGCGCGGAGGGGGAGCGGCCTCCGTGAGTGGCGCGTACGGGGAGCAAGTGGCCTCTGTGAGTGGCGCGCTCGGAAGGGGAGTGGCCTCAGTGAGTGGCGCGCCCGGAAGGGGAGTGGCCCCTTTGAGTGGCACGCCCGCAGAGCGTGCGTCGCGGCGGGAGCTGCGCAGCCGCCAGTGGTACGGCGAGAGCGTCTCCTCCGGCCTGCGCTCCTTCAGCCACCGCGCCCGCACCCGCCAGCTCGGCTACCTCCCCGAGGAGCACCTGGGCAAGCCCGTCATCGCGGTGCTCAACACCTGGTCGGACATCAACCCCTGCCACTCCCACCTGCGCGACCGTGCCCAGGCCGTCAAGCGCGGGGTGTGGCAGGCGGGCGGCTTCCCGCTGGAGTTCCCGGTCGCCACGCTCAGCGAGACCTTCCAGAAGCCGACGCCCATGCTCTACCGCAACCTCCTCGCCATGGAGACGGAAGAGCTGCTGCGCTCCTACCCGGTGGACGGCGCCGTGCTGCTCGGCGGCTGCGACAAGACGACGCCCGCGCTGCTCATGGGCGCCGCCAGCGTCGACCTGCCCGCCGTCTTCGTGCCGGCCGGACCCATGCTGCCGGGCCACTGGCGGGGCGAGACCCTCGGTTCCGGCACCGACATGTGGAAGTACTGGGACGATCACCGCGCCGGGCTCATCGGCGACTGCGAGCTGACCGAACTGGAGAGCGGCCTCGCCCGTTCGCCGGGCCACTGCATGACCATGGGCACCGCCGCCACGCTCACCGCGGCGGCGGAGGCGCTCGGTGTGACCGTGCCCGGCGCCTCGTCCGTCCCCGCGGTCGACTCCGGGCACGACAGGATGGCGGCGGCGTCGGGCCTGCGGATCGTCGGCCTCGTACGCGAGGACCGCAGGCTGTCGCGGATTCTCACCCCGGACGCCTTCGCCGACGCCGTCACCACGGTCCTCGGGCTCGGCGGCTCCACCAACGCCGTCATCCACCTCATCGCGATGGCCGGACGCGCCGGGGTGCGGCTCACGCTGGACGACTTCGACCGGATCGCCCGCACCGTGCCGGTGCTCGCCAACGTCCGGCCGGGCGGCGAGCGATACTTGATGGAGGACTTCCACTTCGCCGGTGGCCTGCCGGGCTTCCTGTCGCGGATCACCGACCTGCTGCACCTGGACCGGCCCACGGTCTGCCACGACACCCTGCGCGAACAGCTCGCGGGGGCACGCGTGTACGACGCGGACGTGATCCGCACCCGCGACGACCCGGTCGCCGAGGAGGGCGGCGTCGCCGTGCTGCGCGGCAACCTCTGCCCCGACGGCGCCGTCATCAAGCACATCGCCGCCGAGCCACACTTGCTGCGGCACACCGGCCCCGCCGTCGTCTTCGACGACTACCGCACCATGCAGCACACCATCCACGACCCGGCCCTCGGCATCACCCCCGACCACGTCCTGGTCCTGCGCGGATCGGGCCCCAAGGGCGGACCCGGCATGCCCGAGTACGGGATGCTGCCCCTCCCCGACCACCTGCTGAAACGGGGGGTGCGCGACATGGTGCGGATCTCCGACGCGCGGATGAGCGGTACGTCGTACGGCACCTGTGTGCTGCACGTCGCACCGGAGTCGTACGTCGGCGGGCCCCTCGCACTCGTGCACACGGGTGATCTGATCACCCTCGATGTCCCGGCGCGCAGTCTGCGTCTCGAGGTGTCCGACGAGGAGCTGGCGCGCGGCGCGCCGCGTGGACGCCGCCGCCCGCCCGTTACGAACGGGGGTACGGGGCGCTCTACAGCGAGCAGATCACGCAGGCCGACACGGGCTGCGACTTCGCGTTCCTCGCGCGGCCGGGCACGGTGCCCGATCCGTACGCGGGCTGAACGTCGCTCTCTTTTTGCCCGAGATTTCGAACGCCGTGCGGGAAGCGCTTCACCTCGGGCCGCCCCGCACCCGCACCTCCACGATCGGAGAAGTGTCATGGCCCAGGCCGCAGCCGTGGCGAAGCCACCGCCGAGCACCGCGCAGCCGCCGCCCGACCAGGGGCGGCGGCGACGGCGGACCGGGTCGACCCCGCGCCGCCTCCCGTACCTGCTGATCGCCCCCAGCGCCCTGCTGATGCTCGGCTTCATCGCCTATCCGGTCATCAGCGTCTTCTACTACAGCCTGCGCCACTACAACCCCACCAAGCCGTGGCGCGACGGCTTCGCGGGCCTCGACAACTTCGTCACCGCCTTCACCGACGACCCCGAGTTCTGGCCCACGCTCGGCTTCAGCCTCCAGTGGGTGGCCGTCGAGGTCGTCCTGCAACTGCTGCTCGGCCTCGCGCTCGCGCTGCTCGTCAACCAGACCTTCGTGGGCCGCGCCCTGGCCCGCGCCCTGGTCTTCTCGCCGTGGGCCGTCTCCGGCGTCCTCACGTCGACCATCTGGCTGCTGATCTTCAACTCCCAGACGGGCGTCTCGCGTTACCTCGCCGACGTCGGGATCGGCTCGTACGGCACGTCCTGGCTCTCCGACACCGGCACGGTCTTCCCCGCCGTCGTCGTCGCCGAACTCTGGCGCGGTGTCCCCTTCTTCGCCATCCTCATCCTCGCCGACCTCCAGTCCGTCTCCAAGGACCTCTACGAGGCCGCCGAGGTCGACGGCGCGAGCCGGTGGCGGCAGTTCTTCCACATCACGCTGCCGCACCTGAAGGACGCGATCATCCTCTCCACGCTGCTGCGCGCGGTCTGGGAGTTCAACAACGTCGACCTGCTCTACACCCTCACCGGCGGCGGCCCGGCCGGCGAGACGACGACACTGCCGCTGCGCATCGCGTCCATCGCCGTGGACTCGCACGACTTCGGCTACGCCTCCGCGCTCACCGCCATCGCCTTCGTGATCCTTCTCTTCTGCTCGCTGCTGTATCTGCGGCTCAGCAAGTTCGGGGGCCAGTCCACATGACCACCACCACGACCCGGGCCGGGGCCGGGGCCACCACCATCGGACGCACACCCCGCCGGCAGATCTACCTCCCCCTCGGCCTGTACCTCCTGTTCACCCTCATCCCCTTCTACTGGATACTGCTCTTCGCCCTGCGCCCCACCGGCTCCACCTCGCTCGTGCCGTGGCCGGTCACCTTCGAGCACTTCGACAAGGTGTGGACCGAGCGCAGCTTCGCGACCTTCTTCCAGAACAGCCTGCTCGTCGGCGCCGTCTCCATGGCGATGACCACCCTCGTCGCCCTCACCGGCGGCTACGCCCTGGCCCGCTTCGACTTCACGGCCAAGCGTGCCTTCATGCTGGCGCTGCTGTGCTCGCAGTTCATCCCGGGCGCGCTGATGCTCGTACCGCTCTTCGAGATCTTCGCCGAACTGCGGATGATCAACTCGCTGGGCAGCGTCATCGTCGCCGAGACCGTCTTCCAGCTGCCCCTGTCGATGATCCTCATCAGCGGGTTCATCAAGAACGTGCCCTACGTCCTGGAAGAGGCGGCCTGGGTCGACGGCTGCGGGCGCTTCCGCGCCTTCTGCGCGGTCGTCCTGCCGATGCTGCGGCCCGGCCTCGTCGCGGTCGGCTCCTTCGCCTTCGTGCACAGCTGGAACCACTTCCTGTTCGCCCTGATGTTCCTCAGCGACCAGGGCAAGCAGACCATCCCGGTCGGCCTGGCCACGCTCATGGGCGCCGACAGCGTCGACCTCGGCGCGCTCGCCGCGGGCGGGGTCGTCGCCGCCGTACCCGTCGTGATCGTCTTCGCCTTCATCCAGAAGTGGCTGGTCACCGGGTTCAGTGCCGGGGCGGTGAAGGGATGAGCGCCACGGCACGGGGGGCTGCGACTGCCGCTGCCCGTCGTCCTCGCGGGGGCCCACGGCCACGGCCGCTGGCACCTGGAGAACATTCGCCGCCTCCAACTCGCCGGTTTAGTACGGCTGGTGGGCGTCTGCGAGCTGAAGCCGCTGGTCGGCGAGGAACTCGTCGGCTTCGGCGCGGTCGAGCAGTCCGACGACTTCGGGGCGCTCCTCGACACGACCGGCGCCGCCGTCGCCGTCGTCAGCACACCCATACCGACCCACACCGAAGCTGGCGCTCGCCGCCGCGCGACGCGGCCGTCCTCCTCCTCCTGGAGAAGCCGCCCGCCCCTTCGTACGAGGAGTTCCGGCGGATGGCGGACGGCACCGCCGCGGCCGGGACCGTCGTCCAGATCGGCTTCCAGTCGCTCGGCTCGCACGCGTCCCGGCATCCGCCGGCTCGTCGCCGGACGGGGCGATCGGCGAGGTCACCGGGGTGGGCGGGGCGTGCGTGGGTGCGCGACGCGGCGTACTTCCGGCGGGCGCCGTGGGCCGGACGGCGCCGCCTGAACGGCGTGGCCGTGGTCGACGGCGTCCTGACGAACCCCCTCGCGCACGCCGTCGCCACCGCCCTCGCGCTGGCGGGCGGCACCGCCGCCGAGGACGTCACGGACGTGGAGACGGAACTCTTCCGCGCCCACGCCATCGAGTCCGACGACGCCTCGTGCGTACGGGCCTCCACGGCGGGCGGCGGCCGGATCACCGTCGCGGCGACACTCTGCGCGGAGACCTCCGAGGAGCCGTACGTGGTGGTGCACGGCAGCGAGGGGCGCATCACCTTCTGGTACAAGCAGGACCGCGTGCAGGTGCGGCGCGGCGGCACCGAGAGCGCGGGCTCACCCGCCCTGTACGGCAGGACCGACCTGCTGGAGAACCTGGTCGAGCACCTCATGGGGCGCGCCCCGCTGCTGGTGCCGCCCGCCGCCACCGGCGCCTTCATGCGGGTCGTCGAGGCGGTCAGGCTCGCGCCCGACCCCGTCGCGCTGCCCGCCGACGCGTGGCACGCCGTCCTCGGCGAGCGCGCCGAGCGGCGCGTCGTCGAAGGCATCGACGGGCTGGTCGCGGTCGCCGCCGACACGCTCTGCCTATACTCCGAACTCGGCGCTTCCTGGGCCCGGCCGCCCGGCAGCGACGCCCTCGGCCTGCACGGTGCCTCTCCCGGTGACCTTAACGACGAGGTGAACACGTCATGACCGCTTGCCCGCAGCACCACCCACCCGGCGGCTCCCTCCTCCTGCGCTGCGCCGGGCGGCCGGTGGCGCGCTACGTCATCCGGCCGCCTACCTGGACCGCGCCCTGGCGCCCCGCCCCTACCTCCACCCCGTCACCACCCTCAGCGGGACGCCCGTCACCGAGCTGGCCCCCGACGACCACCCGCACCACCTCGGGGCCGGGGTCGCCGTGCCCGATGTGGCGGGACGCAACTTCTGGGGCGGGCGGACCTTCGTACGCGACCAGGGGCCGACGGAGCTGGACAACCACGGGGTGCAACACCACCGGGGGTTCAAGCTGTGTGACCCGGACGGTTTCGTCGAGGACATCGACTGGACGGCGGACGGCGAGGTCCTGCTGCGCGAGCGGCGCACCGTGGCCGCCGTCGAACTCAGCACATCCGCTTGGGCGTTGGACTTCACCTTCTCGCTCACCAACGCGACCGGCGGTGAGCTGTCCCTCGGCAGCCCGGCCACCAACGGCCGTCCGGGCGCCGCGTACGGCGGCTTCTTCTGGCGTGCCCCCAAGGCGGACGCGCCCCCACGGGTCTTCACGCCGGAGGCGGAGGGCGAGGAGGCCGCGCACGCCGCCCGCGCCGACTGGCTGGCGCTGGCCGGGGACGGCTGGACGCTGGTGTTCGCCGGGGCCACCGCCCAGACGCGCCGCGACCCGTGGTTCGTACGCGCCGCCGCGTACCCGGGCGTCGGCTCCTCGCTCGCCGCCCGGGACCGCGTCCCGATTGCCCCGCGGCGACGCGCTCGTACGCCGCGTCGTCACCGTCGTCGCCGACGGCACCCTGGACCGGGCCGAGGCGGCGACCTTGATCCGCAGGGCGGTGACGGCGTGAGGGCGGGTGTGGCGGGCGCTTGTGACCTCGGTGACCTCGGTGACGGTACCTACCGCAACCCCGTTCTCGCCGCCGACTGGTCGGACCCCGACGTGCTGCGGGTCGGGGACGACTTCTATCTCACCGCGTCCAGCTTCGGCCGGTCGCCCGGGCTGCCGCTGCTGCACTCCGGGGACCTGGTCAACTGGACGCTCATCGGCCACGCCCTGGACCGCCTCGAACCGGCCGAGGCCTTCGCCGTCCCCCGGCATGACTGCGGGGTGTGGGCGCCGTCCCTGCGCCATCACGACGGGCGCTACTGGATCTTCTGGGGCGACCCCGACCACGGCGTGTACCAGATCAACGCCCCACGCATACGGGGGCCTTGGACCCGGCCGCACCTCCTCAAGCCCGGCAAGGGCCTCATCGACCCCTGCCCGCTGTGGGACGAGGAGAGCGGCGCGGCCTACCTCGTGCACGCCTGGGCCAAGTCGCGGTCCGGCGTGAAGAACCTGATCACCGGCCACCGCATGACCCCCGACGGGCGTGAACTGCTGGACGAGGGACGCGTGTTGATCGACGGCGACCGGCTCCCCGGCTGGTTCACCATCGAGGGGCCGAAGCTCTACCGGCACGACGGCTGGTTCTGGATCTTCGCCCCGGCCGGCGGCGTGGCGACCGGCTGGCAGGGCGCCTTCCGGTCCCGCGCCTTCCACGGCCCCTACGAGGAGCGCGTCGTCCTCCAGCAGGGCGGCACCGACGTCAACGGACCGCACCAGGGCGGCTGGGTGCGCACCGCGGCCGGTGAGGACTGGTTCCTGCACTTCCAGCAGCGCGGCGCGTACGGCCGTGTCGTCCACCTGCAACCGATGCGGTGGGGCGCCGACGGCTGGCCGGTGCTCGGGGACGACGGCGCCCCCGTCGACGTACACCGCAAACCGGACCTGCCCCCGCAGCCGCCCTCCGCCCCCGCCACGAACGACGACTTCCCCGGCGGACGGCACGGCCCCCAGTGGCAGTGGGCCGCCAACCCCCGCACCGGTTGGACCACTTCGCACGCAGGGGACGGCCTGCGCCTGACCTGCCGTACGCACCACGCGCGCCGACGACCTGCGCGCCCTGCCGCACACGCTCACCCAGCGGCTGCCCCTGCGGCCGTGTTCCGTCGACGTCGAGCTGCGTCTGGACGCCGAAGTGCCGCTCGCCGGGGCCGGGTTGGCGGTGCTCGGCGACGCGTACGCGTGGGAGGGTCTGGAGCGGGGCGAGGGCGGGGCGGTCCGCCTGGTGCACCGGTTCGCCGAAGCGGGCGCGGGGGCCGAGCGGGACGCCGCGCCGCCGCGCCCGGCACCGCACGGCACGCCCGGCAGCGCGTCGAGATCACCGAGGGCGCCCGTTGCCGCTTCCACGCCGACACCGGAGACGGCTACCGGCCCACCGGAGCACCGGAGTTCACCGCGACCCCCTGGCGCTGGGTCGGCGCTCTGCTCGGCCTGTTCGCGGCGGCGCCCGCAGGCGAGGAACCCACGGGTACGGCCCTGTTCACCCAATTCCGGATCACCCACCGCACGCTCACCACACCCCGAGAAGAGAGCCGACGATGACCACGACCCCGCACACGCGCACCCGGCGCCGCCTCACCACCACGCTCGCTCTGACCACCGCCCTCGCGCTGACCGCCACCGCCTGCGGTGACGACGGCAGCGGTGCGGCCGGGGACAAGGGCGGTGAGGGCAGCGGCAAGGGGGAGGTCGTCTTCTGGGACAACAACACGGCCGTCCGCCAGGACATCTGGCAGGAGATCATCAAGGACTTCGAGAAGGCGAACCCCGGCATCGACGTCAAGTACGTCGGGGTGCCCGCCGAGAACGTGCAGTCCAAGTACGACACCGCCATCCAGGGCGGCGGCCTCCCCGACGTCGGTGGCGTCGGCGCCGCGATGCTCGCCGGGATCGCCGCCCAGGACGCCCTGGAGCCGCTCGACGACCGCGTCGAGAAGAGCGCGCTGCGCGGCAAGCTGAACCCGGCGATGGTGGACGGCGTCCGCGCGGCCGGCGGCGGCGTCGACCTCTTCACCGTCCCGACGTCCGCGAGCAACGGCGTCCTGTACTACCGCACCGACCTCTTCAAGGCCGCGGGCCTCGCGGCGCCCACCACCTGGCCGAAGTTCTACGAGGCCGCCGAGAAGCTCACCGACCGGGACGACAACCGCTTCGGGTACACCATCCGCGGCGGCGAGGGCTCCATCGCGCAGGCCCTCGACGCGATGTACGGGCAGTCCGGCATCGGCGACTTCTGGGACGGCGACGAGACGACCGTCAACGACCCCAAGAACGTCGCCGCGTTGCGGAAGTACGTGGCCCTCTACAAGAAGGCCACGCCCTCCGCCGACCTCAACAACGACTTCACCAAGATGGTCGCCCAGTGGGACAGCGGCCAGATCGGCATGCTCAGCCACAACCTCGGCTCCTACCAGGACCATGTGAAGGCGCTCGGCGAGGACAAGTTCCGCGGTCTGCCCAACCCGACGACCGGCGCGGGCGTACGTGTCCAGGTGTCCAACCCCGTCGACGGGCTCGGCCTGTTCAAGTCGAGCAGGAACAAGAAGGCCGCCTGGAAGTTCATCGAGTTCGCCGCCTCGCACGAGTCCAACAGCAAGTGGAACGAGTCGGCGGGCGCCATCCCCGCCCACACCGACGCCGCCAAGGACCCGTGGGTGAAGAAGTCCGAGCCGACCAGGCTCGCGGCCGAGGCCCTGAACGACGGCTCCCTGAAGATCGTGCAGCTGCCGTACCACCTGCCCGACTGGAACACCATCAGCAAGGCGGAGAACGAGCCCGCGTTCCAGAAGGTGCTCCTCGGCACGATGTCCGCGAAGGACTTCCTGGACTCGCTCGCCGGGCAGCTCAACGAGGCACAGGCCGAGTGGAAGAAGGAGCACCAGTGACCGCCGGTCGCCAACGTCCGCTGATGTGGGCCACAGAGCCGGGCTGAACCCTGGACTTACCCGTGCGCGCCCTGAGACCGTCGACGTGCCGCGCGCTTGCGAGAGGCGCCCACCCGCGAGGGTGGGAAACGGGGGAGGACGGTGAGGTCCATGGGGGGAGTCTGGGTCGTGGGGCTCGTGGCGGCGGCGCTTCTGGTGGCCGTGATCGCCGTCGTCGAGAAGGCCGGGAACAGGCCCGCACGACGACACCCTGGCAAGAGCGCGCCGAGCGCATCACGACGGGGCGAGGACGGGAGCTGGGTCACGGGCGGCGTGGTGGCGGGCTGCGGCGGGGGGACGCTCGGCCCGAGCGCGCCACCGGACAAGGGCTCGTCGTGCGACGGAAGCTCGTCCTCGTGCGGTGACGGTGACGGGGGTGGCTGCGGCGGGTGCGGGTGCGGAGGCTGAACGCGGGCACCCCGGGCACGCCGGGCACCCCGGGCACCCCGGGCACCCCGGGCACCGCTCGGTTCAGCGGCACAGAGCCGTGTCCACGACGCTCTCCAGCCGCTTCCCGGTCGCCTCGGCGGTCGGCTGCATGGTCACCGCGACGTTCGCCGCGCGGCCGTCTTCGGTGACGCCGCCCCGCGTCTCGTAGCCGGGGAAGCTGCCGCCGTGGCCCCAGGAGCGCCCGCCGCACGACAGGGGCCTACTGACGATACCCAGCCCGTAGCGGGCGCCGTCGCCGAAGTACGGGGCCCGGACAGTGGTCCGCATCTCGGCGAGCTGGGCCGCCGGGAGGAGGCGGCCGCCGAGGAGCGCGGCGAAGAACCGGTTGAGGTCCGAGTTGGTGGAGATCAGCTGCCCCGCCGACCAGGCCCAGGAGGGGTCGATCTCCGTGATCTCGGCCGGCGGCGTGCCTGGTGCGTCCTGGTAGTAGCCCTTGGGGTGCGGTTCGCGGATGGTCGTGTCGCGGGGCGCGGGGAAGTAGGTGTGCCGCAGCCCGAGGCGTCGGATGACGCGCCGGTCGATCTCCTCAGCGACGGTGTGGCGGGTGACCTTCTCGATGATCAGGCCGGCCAGTACGTAGTTCGTGTTGCTGTACTCCCACTTCTTCCCCGGTGCGAAATGTCCCTTGTGCCGCAGCGCGATGTCGAGGAGTTCACGGGGTTCGTAGTACCGCGGCTGGATGTCGTACTCGGTGTAATTGGGCAGCCCGCTGGTCTGCTGGAGGAGATGCCGGATGGTGATGCGCCGGCCGTCGATCCTCTCCCCACGCACCAGGCCCGGCAGATACGTGTCGACCGAGGCATCCAGGGCGACCTTCCCCTCGGCGACCAGTTGCAGCATCACCACCGCGGTGAACGTCTTGGTGTTGCTGCCGACCCGGACCTGGCCGTCCCGCGGCACCGGCGCGCCGGTCGCGAGGTCGCCGACCCCGGCGGTGTACGTACGGTGGCGCCCCTCGCGGTCCGTGACGCTCGCCAGTGCGCCGGGCATGCCGTCCGCGCGCACCAGCGTGTCCAGGCCCTGCTGGACCGTGTCGGGCCGGGGAGCCGCGGATGCCACGGGCGCCTGCAGCGTCCCCGCCGTCATGACGCCCACGGCCACCGCGACCGCCGCCGCCACACTCCTGCGCCGACCGCTCCGCCGACCGGACGAACGAACCTTCTGCCATGCCTGCTCACGCACGAGCCAACTCCTGTGAATGCCGGGGGCCCGGCGGTGTCTGCCGCCGGGCCCTCAGCATGTTCTGCCGCCCCCGCCCGCGGCGATCCTGCCACCCACCGCTCCGGAAGGGGGTTAACCCCCCAGAAGAGGAGCAGGTCAACCAGCCCTAACGGTGCCGCGGCTACTCGGCCGCGCTGTCGCCGTACACGACCCCGCGCCCGTTCGTCGCCACGTACACCCGGCCGAAGACCTTCGGGTCACCGGTGATGGCGGCGCCCGTCCAACCCCACTGGTGCCGCGCGTCGTTGATCCGCGCCCAGCTCGCGCCCGCGTCCGTGGAGCGGAAGATGCCGCGCACGCCGCCGATCCTCGCGCTGGTGTAGAGCGTCTGGTACGAGGCGCCGGGCGCCGCCTTGCCGAAGCCGATGGTGTCGGCCTCCTGGACGCCGCCGGCCTTCGTGAAGCTCGCACCGCCGTCCGTGGAGTGCCACAGGCCGTACGTGCCACCGGTCTTGCCGCCCGCCAGCCAGATGTCGCCCCTCCTGCCGGGCACGGCCTGGAACTTCACGGGCCCCTCGGCCGGCAGGCGGCCGCCGCCGTCGCGGTGAAGGTCGCGCCGCCGTCCGAACTCACGTAGAAGCGGCCGGAGACGAAGCCGTAGAACCTCTTCGGGTCGACCCGGTCCGCCTCGACCACCGCGCCCCGCGGGATACCCCTGGCGGCCGTCCACGAAGCGCCCGGCCCGGTCGCGGTGTGCACCCCCGCGCCCTCCGGGCTCCACACGAAGCGGCTCCCGTCGGCCGAGGCGGCCACCGTCCCGCCGCCCGTGACGCCCGAAGGCTCCTGGCCGCCCGACCACGTGGCGCCGTTGTCCGTGGAGAAGGCCACGCGGGGCGCCGCGTCGGCGTTGCCGGACCGGATCACCACGTCCGGCCGGGCCGCCGCGTAATCGAGGCTCGTGGTCGAGGTGAAGTTCGGCGAGGTGTACATCAGCGGCGGCACCTTGGTGACGTCCGTGTGCCGGAAGCCGCCGATGTCCCCGAGCGCGCTCAGCAGCGGCGCCCCGGACGGGGGAGCCACGAGGTCGTTGACGGCGGTCTCCTCCAGCCCCTTCACCATGGGCGTGACGGTGAACCGGCCGCCCGGGTCGTCCCAGTCGGTGAGGTCCCGTGTGCCGTACACCGTGGCACCCGTGCCGTACATCATGCGGTCGGAGTCGAACGGATCGATCTCCAGGGACTCCGTCATCCACCCGAGCTTCGGGGACTGCTCGGGCGGCGCGGGCCGCGCGCCCCAGGAGAGCCAGGGGACGGACGAGATGTCCATGGTGTAGCGGTTCTCGCGCGTCGGGTACGGCGAATAGCCCCACGCCGCCGTCCAGTTGGCGCCGCTGTCCGTGGTCCGGAAGATCTGCGTGTCGGGCCACCAGGAGCTGTACCCGGTGACCATGACCGTGCCCGGGTCCTGCCGGTCGACGCTCAGGCCGCTGAAGCCGTAGTCGGTGTCGGCCTCCGCGACGGGACTGATGTTCTTCCACTCGCCGGTCCGCGTCGCGTACCGCCAGACCTGGCCCTTGCCGCCGTCGTAGGGCCCCGCCCGGTCGCTGTAGGCGAGGTAGAGGTAGCCGTTCTCCGCGTCGAGGACGCCCTTGTGGGCGAGGAGCCCGGTCGGCTGACCGCCGACGCGCGACCAACTGCCGCCGCCGTCCGTCGACTTGTAGACGGAGTTGGCCTTGTCGGCGACGCCCACGTACACCGTCTGTGTCTTTTGGGGATGCGTGCCGCCCGAGCCCGTCGACTCGTCGAACGTGACCCAGACGATGCCCTGGTTGTCGGAGTTGTAGCCGCTCGTGTCGCCCGGGTCCTGCTGGAAGTTGCCGGGGTTCGGGAAGTTCGTCACCTGTTTCCAGGTGGCGCCCGCGTCCGTGGAGCGCCACAGGCCCTTGCCGCTCGGTGCCCCGAGGTAGAGCACGTCGTTGTCGTGCGGGTCGACGGCCAGCCGCTCGCCCATGCCACGCCCCGGCATGTTGCCGCCCAGCTTGAACGGCAGGTCCGCCTTGCGCCAGGTCTCGCCCCGGTCGGCCGAGCGCAGGACGGCGCCGTTGCCGGGGTCCCAGTCGTTGGTGTACGTGCCGACGGCGGCGTACACCCGGTCGGGGTCGACGGAGTCGGACGCCAGGCTCACCACGCCCGTGTGCCCCCAGTCGTCCCAGCCCACCGAGTCGAGCAGCGGCTTCCAGGACGCGGACGACTCCTGCCAGCGGTAGGCGCCGCCGATGTCGGTACGGGCGTAGGCCAGGTCGCGCTCGGAGCGGTTGAAGACGATGCCGGGGACGAAGCCGCCCCCGTCGATGCGGACGTTCTTCCAGCGGTACGAGGCGGCGGGGGAAACCGCGGCCGCCTGGGCGGCGGGGCCGTGGTCGTCGCGGTCGCCACCGGACCGCCGAGGAGCAGCCCGCCGAGCAGGCCGGTCAGAGCGGGGAGGACGCGCGCTCTGTGCGCGTGCGGCGCAGGGGGCATGGGGGGTCCCTTCGCACATCAGGTGGGGGAGTGGGCGCTCAGCACTCCAGGAGTTCCGTGTACGCGGCCGGGTTCGCCGCAGTGTGGAAACTGTTCGTCGGCCGGTCCGCGCGCGTGGGGAGCATGAAGGGCCGCAACCCGCGCGCTCCGATGGGTGTGGGAGCGCTCCCAAAGTCCTTGTGTCACCTGGGGTTGTCAAGGGTGCGCGCGTGCATTGAGCCGTCGAATCCATTCGACCGCCGAACGCGCCGGAATTTCAGGGAGACCCGGCAACCTTCTCTTCCCCCGGCGGTGACTGCACGTCAGAGGTCCGTGTTTACCGACCGACAAGGAGTCGCCCATGCGGCATCCCCAACGGCTGTTGCGCACCCTCGCCGTGCTGGCCGTCCTTCTCGTCGCAGGCGGTCTCACCGCACCCGCGTCCGCGCGCCCCGCCGCGGCCGGACCGCCACCCGTCCTGCACGCCGAGGGCAACCGCCTCGTCGGCGCGGACGGCACCCCCCACCGCCTCCTCGGCGTCAACCGCTCCGGAGGAGAGTTCGCCTGCGTCCAGGGGTGGGGCATCTTCGACGGCCCGTCGACGACGCCTCCGTCAAGGCCATCGCGGACTGGCACGCCAACACCGTACGCATCCCCCTCAACGAGGAGTGCTGGCTCGGCACCGCCAACATCGACCCCCGCTACCGGGGCGCCGCCTACCGCTCCGCCGTCGACGGCCTGGTCCAGCGCGTCCAGGCGCACGGCATGACCCCGATCCTCGAACTCCACTGGACCCACGGCCGCTACACCGGCAACTCCGCCGGCTGCCACGACGTCCACGCCAGTTGCCAGAAGCCGATGCCGGGGGCCGCGCACACCCCCGCGTTCTGGACCTCGGTGGCGCACACCTACAAGAACGACCCCGAGGTCGTCTTCGACCTCTTCAACGAGCCCTACCCGGACCGAGCGACCCCCACCACCGCCCAGGCCTGGGCCTGCTGGCGCGACGGCGGCACCTGCCCCGGCATCGACTACGAGGTCGCCGGGATGCAGGACCTGCTGGACGCCGTACGGGGCACGGGGGCCCGCAACCTCGTCCTGGCCGCCGGCATCGCGTACGCCAACGACCTGAGCGGCTGGCTCCGGCACGCGCCCCACGACCCGGCGGGCAATCTCGCCGCGGCCTGGCACGTCTACAACTTCAACGCCTGCGCCGACGAGGAGTGCTGGAACCGCACCCTCGCCCCCGTCGCCGCCCGCGTCCCGCTCGTCGCGGGCGAGATCGGCGAGAACACCTGCTCGCACGGCTTCATCGACCGCGTCATGACGTGGTTCGACGACCGCGCGCTCTCCTACCTCGGCTGGACCTGGAACGCCTGGGACTGCTCCTCGGGCCCGGCCCTGATCCGCTCCTACGACGGCACACCCACCCCGTTCGGCATCGGGCTGCGCGACCACCTGCGCGCCCTCGACACCTGAGAGGCACCGGAGACGACATGAGCCGCACACGTATACCCACCCACCGCAGAACCCGCACCCTCCTGCTCGCCCTGTCCACCGTGCTCGCGGTCAGCGGCGGCACCGCCGTCGCCCTCGCCGGCCAGCCCACCGAGCCCGCCGGGGCCACCGCGGCCGCCGCCCGCGTCGACAACCCGTACGCGGGCGCCAAGGTCTACGTGAACCCCGAGTGGTCGAGGAAGGCCGCCGCCGAACCGGGCGGCACCGCCGTCTCGAACCAGCCCACCGGCGTCTGGCTCGACGGATCGCCGCGATCGCGGGCGGCAACGGCAAGATGGGCCTGCGCCAGCACCTCGACGCGGCCCTCCAACAGCCCGCGAACGTCGTCCAGTTGGTCATCTACAACCTGCCCGGCCGGGACTGCGCGGCCCTCGCCTCCAACGGCGAACTCGGCCCCACCGAGATCGACCGCTACAAGCGGGACTACATCGACCCGATCGCGAAGATCCTCGGCGAGGCGAAGTACGCGAACCTGCGCATCGTCACGACCGTCGAGATCGACTCGCTGCCCAACCTCGTCACCAACACCGGCGGCCGGCCCACCGCCACCCCCGCCTGCGACGTGATGAAGGCCAACGGCAACTACGTGAAGGGCGTCGGCTACGCCCTCAAACAGCTGGGCGCCGTGCCCAACGTCTACAACTACGTGGACGCCGGCCACCACGGCTGGATCGGCTGGGACGACAACTTCGCCGCCTCCGCGCAGGTCTTCCACCAGGCCGCCACCGCCGAGGGCAGCACCGTCGACAACGTCCACGGCTTCATCACCAACACCGCCAACTACAGCGCCCTGAAGGAGGAGAACTTCCGCATCGGCGACACGGTCGGCGGCCGCTCGGTCCGCGAGTCGAAGTGGGTCGACTGGAACCGCTACACCGACGAGCTGTCCTTCGCCCAGGCCTTCCGCGACCAGCTGGTGGCCACCGGCTTCCGGCCCGGCATCGGCATGCTCATCGACACCTCCCGCAACGGCTGGGGAGGCACGGCACGGCCCACCCGCCCCGGCCCGACCACGGACGTGGACTCCTACGTCAACGGCGGCCGCTACGACCGCCGCATCCACGTCGGCAACTGGTGCAACCAGTCGGGCGCGGGCCTCGGCGAACGCCCGAAGGCCGCACCCGTCGGCGGCGTCGACGCCTACGTCTGGATGAAGCCGCCGGGCGAGTCCGACGGCTCCAGCAAGGAGATCCCGAACGACGAGGGCAAGGGCTTCGACCGGATGTGCGACCCCACCTATGAGGGCAACGCGCGCAACAACTACCACCGGTCCGGCGCCCTGCCGGGCGCGCCGGTCTCGGGCCACTGGTTCTCCGCCCAGTTCCAGCAGCTCCTGAAGAACGCGCACCCGGCGCTCTGACGGCACCACGGGGCGCCCCGCCCCCTGTTCACACCCTGTCGAAGCGCTTCGACTCGGCGTATGGACAGGCCAGGGGCGCCCCCTTAGGGTCGATCGCGTCGTCCCGTCGTCCAGTTCAGGAGAGCCGCATGGTCACCCTCGCCGAGGTCGCCAGGCACGCCGGAGTCTCGGCCAGCACGGTGAGCTACGTCCTCAGCGGCAAGCGGTCGATCTCGACCGGCACCCGGGAACGCGTCGAACGCAGCATCCAGCAGCTCGGCTACCACCCCAACGCGGCGCCCGCGCCCTCGCCAGCAGCAAATCCAACGTCATCGCGCTGATGATGCCGCTGCGCACCGACATGTACGTACCGGTGATGATGGAGATCGCCCTCGCCGTCACCACCACGCCCGCGCCCACGGCTACGACGTCCTGCTCCTCACCGGCGACGAGGGCGCCCGGACCGTGCGCCGTGTCACCGGCAGCGGACTCGCCGACGCCATGATCCTCATGGACGTCGAACTGGACGACGAGCGGCTCCCGCTGCTGCGCGAGAGCCCGCGGCCCGCCGTCCTCATCGGACTGCCCGCCGACACGGCCGGACTCACCTGCGTCGACCTGGACTTCGCCGCGACGGGCGCGCTCTGCGTGGCACACCTGGCCGGACTCGGCCACCGCGACATCGCGGTCATCGGCGAGGCCCCCGCCGTCTACGAACGCCACACCGGCTTCGCCGAGCGCACCCTCGACGGGCTGCGCGGCAAGGCGCGCGAGCTGGGCGTACGGCTGCTGCACCGGCCCTGCGAGGCGGGGTACGGCCCGACGGCGGCCACCCTCGCCCGGATCTTCGACGAGCGGCCCGGCACCACGGGCTTCGTGGTGCAGAACGAGTCGGCAGTGGAGCCGCTGCTCGGACTGCTGCGCCAGCAGGGCCGCGCGGTGCCCGAGGACGTGTCGGTGATCGCCGTCTGCCCCGACCAGGTCGCCCTCCAGGCCTCGGTGCGGCTCACCTCGGTCTCCATCCCCGCCGAGGAGATGGGGCGCAGGGCCGTGGAGCGCGTCGTCGCCAAGCTCGCGGGGCACGGCGAGGACGACGTCACCCTGATCGCCCCGGAACTGACGGTGCGGGCCAGCTCGGGGAGCGCACCGGTCTGACATGGGGGGCGCACTTCCGGCGTTCGCGACGGTGAGCAGTCACGTCACTCCTGAGGGTGATATTCCGGTACGGGGCAGGACTGCTTCTCTACAGGGGTCCCTCTGTTCCCGCACAGGGACCTCTGTGGCAGACACTCCCGAACGGAGTACTGAATGAGGCTGTCCGCCCGCTGCGCCTGCGCGGCGCTGCTCCTGCTGCTCCCTCTCACCGCCCTCCCCGCCTCGGCCGCCGAGCCGAGCCCGAAGGAGCCCGCGCGCTCCGCCCCCGCACCGCTGCGCACCACGTCGGCGCCCATCCCGGACCAGTACATCGTCACCCTGAAGCCCGACACCCCCTCGACTGCCGCGCAGATCACCCAGCAGGTCGGCGCCACCGCGCTCCACGAATACCAGCGGGTGCTGCGCGGCTTCGCGGCCAAGCTCGACGCCGGCCAGCTCGCGGCCGTGCGCGGGCTTCCGGAGGTCGCGGCCGTCGAGCAGGACGCGACGGTCACCGCCACCCCGCTGCGCGCCCCCCGCGTCCCGGCCGCCAGCTGGGGGCTGGACCGCATCGACCAGCCCTACCTCCCGCTCAACGGGCAGTTCAACGTCAACAGCACCGGTGCCGGTGCCTCGGCCTACATCTTGGACACCGGCATCGACTACGGCCACGCGGAGTTCGGCGGCCGTGCGGTGCCCGGCTTCGACGCGATGCGCGACGGCAGGAACGGCCAGGACTGCAACGGCCACGGCACGCACGTCGCCGGCACCGTCGGCGGGGCGAACTACGGCGTCGCCCGGCAGGCGAGGCTGGTCAGCGTCCGCGTCCTCGGCTGCGACGGCAGTGGTTCGTACGCCGGCGTCATCGCCGGCTTCGACTGGGTGGCGGGCAACGCCCGGCAGCCCGCGGTGCTCAACGGCTCCCTCGGCGGCCCGCGGAGCGACGCCGTCAACCGGGCCGCGACGGCTCTGTCGGACCGCGGTGTCCTGCCGGTCGTCGCGGCGGGCAACGACGCGACGGACGCCTGCAACGTCTCGCCCGCGAGCGCCCAGCGGGTCCTCACCGTCGGAGCCACCGACCACCAGGACCAGGAGGCGAGCTTCTCCAACCACGGCCCCTGCCTGGACATGTACGCTCCCGGCACCGCCATCGTCTCGGCCAGGCTCGGCGGCGGGAGCGTCGCGCTCAGCGGCACGTCCATGGCCAGCCCCCACGTCGCCGGTGTCGCCACCCTCCTGAAGGGGCGCGCCCCGTCGGCGACCTCCGCCGAGGTGTACAACTGGATCGTCGACAAGTCGGTGAAGGACATCCTCACGGTGACCAGGTCCTCCCCCAACCGCCTGGTGCAGACCGACGGCCTGTGAATCAGTGCGCGAACGCCCCCTCCGGCCCGTGAGCCGGCGGGGGCGCCCTCATCAGGGTCAGCCCTTCATGTCAGGGTCAGCCCTTCACGGCGCCGATGAGCATGCCCTGCTTGAAATGCCGCTGCACGAACGGCGAGAGGACGGCGACCGGCAGCAGCGCCAGGACCATCACGGCCATCTGGATGGCGAGCGGCGACAGATGACCGGTGTTGATCGCCTGGCCGAGGCCGGTCGGCCGCTGCTGCTTGATGACGAGCTGCTGCATGACGTTCTGCAGCGGCAACATGTCCGGGTCGCTGAGGTAGATCGAGGCGTTGAACCACGCGCTCCAGTACCCCACCGCGTAGAAGAGCGTGATCACCGCGAGCACCGCCCGGGACAGGGGCATGACGATCCGCCACAGGATGCGCAGGTCCCCGGCGCCGTCGATGCGGGCGCTCTCGATCAGTTCCTGGGCCGTGCCCATGAAGAACGCCCGCAGCACGAGGATGTTGAAGACGTTGAGCGCGCTCGGCAGGATCAGCGAGAGGTAGGTGTCCGTGAGCCCGAGGCCCTGCACCACCAGGTACGTGGGGATCAGACCGGCCCCGAAGAACATCGTGGCGACGATCAGCAGCAGGATCGGGCGGTGCAGCACGGACCCCGGGCGGGAGAGGCCGTACGCGCACAGGACCGACACCGTCATGCTGAAGAGCGTGCCGACGACCGCGACGCCCACGCTGACCAGCGCGGCCCGCGAGACCTGGCCGCCGCTCAGCAGCTCCTGGTAATGGAGGAAGGTGACGCCGCGGGGGATCACCACCAGGCCGCCCGTCTCGGTGATCGTCCGCACCGAGGAGAGGCTGGTGACGACCACGACCCAGACCGGGAAGAGGACGGCCAGGCAGACCAGGGTCAGTGTGACGCCCTTGGTGGCGAGTCCGGCCCGGGTCGGCGGCTCCTCCCACACCGGGCGCAGCCCGGACCTGCTGCCCGGCTTGATGCCGAAGTCGAGCACGCTCACCGCTTGTACACCCCCTGTTCGCCCATGAGGTGGGCGGCCTTGTTGGCGCCGAGCACCATCAGCAGGCCGAAGACGCCCTTGACGATGCCGATCGCGGCGCCGTAGCCGAAGTTGCCGTTGTCGAGGCCGGTGTTCCACACGTACGTGTCCAGGACCTCCGAGGCCGTCGGCCCCACCGCCGTGCGCTGGAGCAGGATCTGTTCGAAGCCGACGGTGAGGGCGTTGCCGACCTGGAGGACGAGCAGCAGGGCCACCACCGGGCGCAGGGCGGGCAGTTGGATGTGCCAGATGCGCCGCCAGCGGCCCGCGCCGTCCATCGCGGCGGCCTCGTACAGATCGGGGCCGACCGCGGCGAGCGCGGCGAGGAAGACGATGACGCCCCAGCCCGCGTCCTTCCAGATCAGTTCGAAGGTGATCAGGAACTTGAACAGGCCGGGGTCGGTCATCAGGTCGAAGCCCTCGTGGCCGTGGTCGCGCAGCACCTGCGCGATGAGGCCGGCGCCGCCGAACATCTGTTGGAAGACCGTGATGACGAGCACCCAGGAGAAGAAGTGCGGGAGGTAGAGGACCGCCTGGGCGACGGCCCGCACTCGGGGGCGCGCGAAGCTGTGGACGAACAGCGCGAGCAGCACCGGGACCGGGAAGAACAGCGCCAGCTGGATGGCGAAGATGGCGAGGGTGTTGCGGACCGCCTGCCAGAACAGCCGGTCCTCGGCCATGTGCCGGAAGTGCTCGAAGCCGATCCAGGGGCTCTGTGACATCGCCTGGAACGCGTTGTCCGCGATGTAGGGGTCGTAGTCCTGGAAGGCGACGACGTTGCCGATCAGCGGTACGTAGTGGAAGACGAGCAGGAGCAGCAGCGCCGGCAGCACCATCAGGAGCAGGACGCGGTCGCGGCGCAGCCGGTGGCGGAGCGGGACGCGGGACGAGGCCCTGGGCGGGACAGCGGCTTCGGCGGGCGCCGCGTCCCGGCGGGCGGCGGGCGGGCGAACCGTGCTCTGCGCCATCAGAACGCCGAGTCGCCGGTGTCGTCCAGCAGCTTTTGGTACCAGTCGCGCAGCTTGTCGCCGCCGCCCGACCTCCAGTCCGAGGCGGCCCGCCGCACGTCGGAGACCTTCCTGCGGCCCCGCACGACGTCCTTCTCCAGATCCTCGAACTCGGCGTTCAACTCGGTGTACCGCGTCGGCTCGATGATCATCATGCCGTGGAAGAGGGGCTTTCGCGTGTGCGCGCCCTGGCGCTGCTGCCAGCCGACCATGCCCCGCGTGACGTCCGGCAGATCGGCGTAGGCGATGAAGGGCGCGGGCGAGGCCAGGTATTCGTACGTCGAGAAGACCTCGTTGTTGCCCTTGCCGTTCTTGGTGAGGACGCCGTTCTCCAGGGTGTGGTGGACGCCCTCGACGCCGTACATCCGCAGCCTCTGCTCCTTCGAACCGTAGGGCGCGGCGGTGAAGTTGGCGAGGGCGAGGATGTCGCGGACGGTCTTCTCGTCGGCCTTCTCGCTGATGAACGTCCAGATGTCGGCGGGCGGGCGCGCGTACAGCGTGGGGGCTCCGCCGTCGGGCGCGAAGTAGTCGAAGGCCTCCATGCGGAACGTCTTGTCGTCCACGCGCTGCACGGCGGCCTTGCCGTACCAGTCGGAGAGGTCGTGGCAGTACATCCAGACCTTGCCCGCCGCGCACAGGTCGCCGATGTTGCCGGTCTCCGCCTTGGCGTCGGGGTGGACGAAGCCGGCCGAGTAGAGCTTGCGCGACCACTCCAGGGCTTCGAGGTACTCGTCGGTCTCGTAGCGGTTGACCAGCCGGCCGTCCACGAGCTTCCAGTAGTAGGGCTTCTCCGGCAGCACCCCGAAGATGTGCCAGGCGGCCCAGGTCATGTCGCCGCACGCCCACACCTTGCTCCTGGGGGCGTTGAGCTGCTTGCACAGGTCGTGGAACTCCCGTGCGCTGGTGGGCGCTTCAAGGCCTTCCTTCTCGAAGAGGTCCGTGCGGTGGAAGGGCGCGATGTTCGGGGTGGTGGCGGAGGGCATCGGCAGGCCGCGCAGCTTGCCGCCGAAGACCGAGCGCTGCCAGGCCCCGGTCGGGATCGCGGCGAGGTTCGGGTACTTCTTGACCTCGTCGCCGCTCAGGAAGGGCCCGAGGTCGGCGAACTTGTGGGCGATGGCGCTCGGGATCTTGCCGGTCAGCTCCCAGCCGGGCACGACCACCGCGTCCGGCACACCGCTGGAGGCGAGGACCGCGCCGAGTTTCTGGCCGTACGTGTCGCCCTGCTGGTTCTGCCAGGTGACGCGGACGCCCGCGGCCTCGTCCATCGCGGTCCAGTAGGGGTTGCCCCGCGGGGGCACGTTCCCCCAGATCGGCGACATGACGGTGAACTCGGCGCCCCTGCCAAGCCGTTCGGGCACCGATGTCTTGAGCCGGGCCGCGGGCAGGGCCTTGGTGAAACCCGCGGACGAGCCGTTCTCGGCCGGGATGTCCGGGGTGACGAGGTCCGGGGCGACGTACGCCGGGAGCAGGTTCTTGAGCTTCTTCCCCGTCGTGGCGCCCTCGTTCTTCGGCCCGCCGCCTCCGCAGGCCGTGAGCAGCGGAGCCCCACCGGCCGCGGCGAGCACCGCGAGCCCGGAGGAGGCGAGGAAGGTTCTCCGGTTCGGCCCGGAGCCGGTGGAACGCGGACCGGAGCCGGTGGAGGGGGAGTTCGGCGTCATTGCGTCAACCCTTCGTGGCGCGTGCCCGGACACACGGCGGTGGCCGCCGCCGGTCGGCTGTCGAAGCGCTTCAATTCCGGGGAGGAGATTAAGTGAACGCAAGGACGGTCACAAGGGCCGGAACGGAAGTGGCTTGTGTCGGCCGCGAGTTGCCGAGGGTCGCGCGAACAGGCGGAACGGCGAGTGTTCTGGACCACGCGCCTTGACATGGACATCGGGTAACGCCGAGCATCGAAGCGCTTCGAGAGGAACACCTCCGATCGACCGTCCGCCGAGGGGACCCGCACGTGACCGAGAGCCCGCCGCCGTTCCGTGATCCGGGACGTGAGCCGGACCAGCGCGTGGACGACCTGCTGTCCCGGCTGACCGCCGACGAACGCTTCGCGCTCCTGCACCAGTTCGCGCCCGCCGTCGACCGGCTCGGCATCGGGGCGTTCCGCACCGGCCAGGAAGCCCTGCACGGCGTCGCCTGGATGGGACCCGCGACCGTCTTCCCGCAGGCCGTCGGGCTCGGCGCGACCTGGAACGACGACCTGCTGCGCCGGATCGGCGAGGCCGTCTCCGTCGAGGCGCGCGCACCAGCGCGCCGCGACGAGCGCGTCGGCGCCAACGTCTGGGCCCCCACCGTGAACCTCCTGCGCCACCCGCTGTGGGGCAGGAACGAGGAGGGCTACGCGGAGGACCCGCACCTGACCTCCGCCCTCGCCGCCGCCTACACCCGGGGCCTGCGTGGCGACCACCCCACGCACTGGCGCACCGCCCCCGTCCTCAAGCACTGGCTGGCCCACAACAACGAGACCGACCGGGACACCTCCAACGCCTCCGTAAGACCCCGCGTCCTGCACGAGTACGACCTGCGCGCCTTCCGTCACGCCGTCGAGGCGGGCGCGGTCGCCGGCGTGATGCCCGCCTACAACCTCGTCAACGGCCGCCCCAACCACGTATCGCCGTACCTGCGCGAGCAGTTGAGGCGCTGGACCGACGACGAGCTGCTCGTCTGCTCCGACGCGGGCGCGCCCAGCAACCTCGTCGACAGCCAGCACTACTTCGCCACCCACGAGGAAGCCGTCGCCGCCGCCCTCGTCGCGGGTGTGGACAGCTTCACCGACCACGGCACCGACCCGACGGTCGTCGTCGGCCGCCTGCGGCGCGCCCTGGCGGCGGGACTGCTGAGCGGCTCGGACGTCGACGCGGCCGTCCGCAGGCACCTCACCGTCCGCCTGCGGCTCGGCGAGTTCGACCCGGACGGCGGCCCGTACGGGTCGGCGGACGCGAACGACGTCGACACGGCCGCACACCGGGAGCTGGCCCGCGAGGCCGCCGAACAGGCCGTCGTCCTGCTCAAGAACGACGGCCTGCTGCCCCTCGCGCCCCCGTCCGGCAACGCCCGCGTCGCGGTCGTCGGCCTCCTCGCGGACGAGTGCAAGACCGACTGGTACAGCGGCACCCTGATCCGCCGCAGCACCGTCCTCGACGGGCTGCGCGAGCGCTTCGGCGCCGAGCGGGTGGTCTGCGCCGAGGGCGTGGACCGGGTGCGCCTGAAGTGCGCGGGCGGCTGGCTGCGGGTCCCGGCGTCCGCCGCCGCCGCGCACGCGAGGGTGGCCGCGGGCGCGTTCGACCCGGCGCTCCTCGCAGGCCGCACCGACCTGCTGCCGGTCGGCACCTGCGCGGCCGCGGCGGACGCCACCGAGTTCGCCCTCGTCGACTGGGGCGAGGGGGCCTGGACGCTGCGGGCACCCGACGGGCGCTACCTCTCCGTCACCGCCGACGGCTGCGTGCGCGCGTCGGCCGACCAGCCGGGCGGCTGGGTCGTACAGGAGACGTTCGCACTGGTCAACGCGGCGAACGGAGACGGAGGCCGGGACGGAGATGGGGGCGGGGGCGGGCACGCGGGCGGGCACCTCCTCAGGCACACGGGGACGGGCGGGTACGTCTGTGTCGCCGCCGACGGCGTTGAAGGTGCCGCGGACGGCGACGTTTTCCCGGCCGAGCGCGCCACGCCGTTCACGGTCGAGGTCCTGGAGCGCGGCGAGGACGCCGTGGCCCGCGCCGCCGCCGGCGCGGACACCGTGATCGTCGTCGCCGGGGAAGCGACCCGCACATCAACGGCCGCGAGACCCAGGACCGCACGACCCTCGCCCTGCCGCCCCACCAGGACCGGCTGTGGCGCGCCGCCCGCGCCGCCAACCCCCGCACCGCGCTCGTCCTGGTCAGCGCCTACCCGTACGAGGTCACGGACGCCGACGCCGAGCTGCCCGCGCTGCTGCGACGCGCACGGCGGCCAGGCCGCGGGCACCGCGCTCGCCCGCGTCATCGCCGGCGACGTCTCCCCGGCCGGCCGGCTGCCGCAGACCTGGTACGCCGCCGACACCGACCTGCCGGACCTCCTCGACTACGACATCATCGGCTCCCGGCAGACGTACCAGTACTTCGACGGCACGCCCCTCTACCCCTTCGGGCACGGCCTCGGATACTCCTCCTTCCGGTACGCGGACCTGACCGCCGAGCGCGACGGCGACGCCCTGCGCGTGGCGGTCACCCTCACCAACACCGGGGCCGTCACCGCGGACGAGGTGGCGCAGCTCTACACCCGCGCGCCCCGCGGGCCCGTCGCCCTGCCGCACCGGCGCCTCGCCGCGCACCGCAGGGTCCGTCTCGCCCCCGGGGCGTGGCGCCGCCTCGCGTTCCGGCTGCCCCTGACCGACCTGGGGTTCTGGGACGTGCGCCAGGAGCGCTGGGCCCTGCCGCCCGGCACGTATGAACTGCTGGCCGGGGCCTCCAGCCGCGACATCCGGCTGATGACACCGGTCGAGCTGACCGGCGAGCCGCTCACCGCCAGGCCGGTACTGGGGGCCGGCCTGGCGGCGAACGGCTACGACACGCAGCGCGGCACCGAACTCGTCGACCGGACGAAGACCTCGGGCGACGCCGTGCGCGCCAGGGACGACGGTACGGGCGAACTCCTGTACCAGGAGTGCGACTTCGGGGACGGCGCCGCCGCCGTGACGGTCGAGGCCGCGGGCGAGGGCGCCGTCGACCTCATCGCGGGGACCACCGCCACCACCGTCACCGTCACACCGACCGGCGGCCCGTACCGCTACGCGTCGCGCACCTCGCTTCGCCGTCTCGGGCGTGCGCGATCTGCGCGTGCGGCTGCGCGGTCCCGTTCGGCTCGCCCGGATCGCCTTCACCGCCACCGGCCCGAGAAAGGACGCCGCATGAAGTTCACCGACGGCTTCTGGCTGATGCGGGACGGGGTGCGCGCCTCGTACGCCACCGAGGTGCGCGACGTGCGCGAGGGCGAGGGAGGCTTCACCGCCTACGCCGCCGTGCGGCGGGTGCGCGAGCGCGGTGACACCCTCAACTCGCCGCTCATCACCGTCGACTGCTTCTCGCCCGCCGAGGGGGTGATCGGCGTACGGGCCACCCACCACGCGGGAAAGGTCGCGCGCGGACCGGAGTTCACGGTGCACACCACCGGGAACGCAGGCCACGTCGTACGCGAAGGCGCCCTCACCGAACTCGTCAGCGGGCCCCTCACCCTGCGCCTGGACGCCGCCAGGCCCTGGGGCCTCGAGTTCCTCGACGAGGAGGGCCGGCGGCTGACCGCCGTGGAGCGCAGAGGTACCGCCTTCGCGACGACACCCGAGGGCACCCACCACATGGTGGCGCAACTGGCGCTCGAAGTGGGCGAGTACATCTACGGCCTCGGCGAGCGCTTCACCCCGTATGTCAAGAACGGGCAGAGCGTCGACATCTGGCAGGCCGACGGCGGCACCAGCAGCGAGCAGGCGTACAAGAACATCCCCTTCCACCTCTCCTCGCGCGGCTACGGCGTCTTCGTCAACCACCCCGGCAGGGTGTCCTACGAGATCGGCTCCGAGGCCGTCGGCCAGGTCCAGTTCAGCGTCGAGGACCAGAGCCTGGAGTACTACGTCATCGCCGGGCCCACGCCCAAGGACGTCCTGCGCCGCTACACCGCGCTCACCGGACGGCCCGCGCTGCCGCCCGCCTGGTCGTTCGGCCTGTGGCTCACCACCTCGTTCTGCACGCCCTACGACGAGGACACCGTCACCTCGTTCGTGGACGGCATGGCCGAGCGCGACATCCCGCTCTCCGTCTTCCACTTCGACTGCTTCTGGATGCGCGAACACCAGTGGACGGACTTCCGGTGGGACCCCGACGTCTTCCCCGACCCGGCAGGCATGCTGCGCCGCCTGCGCGAGCGCGGGCTCAGGGTCAGCGTGTGGATCAACCCGTACATCGCGCAGAAGTCCGCGCTCTTCGAGGAGGCCCGCGCGGCCGGGTACCTGGTCCGGCGGCCGGGCGGCGACATCTGGCAGTGGGACCTGTGGCAGCCCGGCATGGCCCTCGTTGACTTCACCGACCCGGCCGCCCGCGAGTGGTACGCCGATAAGCTGCGCGCCCTCCTCGACCAGGGCGTCGACTGCTTCAAGACCGACTTCGGCGAACGTGTCCCCACCGACGTCGTCTGGCACGACGGCGCCGACCCCGAGCGCATGCACAACTACTACACGCAGCTCTACAACCGCACCGTCTTCGAAGTCCTGGAGAAGGAGCGCGGAGCGGGCGAGGCCGTGCTGTTCGCGCGCTCCGCGACGGCCGGCGGCCAGCGGTTCCCCGTGCACTGGGGCGGCGACTGCTTCGCCTCGCTCGGTGCCATGGCCGAGTCCCTGCGCGGCGGACTCTCGCTCTCCCTGAGCGGCTTCGGCTTCTGGAGCCACGACATCGGCGGCTTCGAGGGCACCCCCGACCCGGCGGTCTTCAAACGCTGGCTCGCCTTCGGGCTGCTGTCCTCCCACAGCCGCCTGCACGGCAACGTCTCCTACCGCGTGCCGTGGGCGTTCGGCGACGAAGCCGTGGACGTGGCCCGGAAGTTCACCAAGCTCAAGCACCGCCTCATGCCCTACCTGTACGGGGCGGCCGGCGAGGCCCACCGCACCGGCGTGCCCGTGATGCGGCCGATGATCCTGGAGTTCCCCGACGACCCGGCATGCCGCACCCTGGACCGGCAGTACATGCTCGGCCCCGACCTGCTCGTCGCCCCCGTCTTCACCGCGGAGGGCGAGGTGGAGTTCTACCTCCCCGAGGGCACCTGGACCCACCTCCTCACCGGGGAGAGCGCGCGGGGCCCCGGCTGGCGCCGCGAGATCCACGGCTTCGACAGTCTCCCTCTCTACGTCCGGCCCGGCGCGCTGCTGCCCCTCGGCGCCGACGAGCGACGCCCGGACGGCGACTGGCTCGACGGCCTGACCCTCCTGGCCGCCCCCGACACCGCATCCGACACGGCGACGAGACCCGCGTACGACACGGCGTACGACACGGCGTACGACACCGAAGTGACCGTCCCCGACCTCGAAGGGCGCCCCGCGGCGGTCTTCCGCGCGACACGGGACGGCGACGGCCTCACGGTCCTCGCCCTCGGCTCCCGCAGGCCCTTCCACGTGCGCACGGTGGACGGGCGCGCGGCCGCCCACGGCGTGGGGGAGGTGACCCTGCCCGATGTCTTCGCGAACCGAACGACCGGCTAGAGTGCCCGCTTCCGGAAAGGAGGCGCCCGTGCCCGTGGCCGCCGACGACGCGGCCGCCGAGTTCCACGCCTTCTTCGAACGGCACTACGCCGAACTCGCCCGCCTGGCCCACCTGTTGACCGGCGAGAGTGACGGCGCGGACGACCTGGCGGCCGACGCGCTGCTCGCGCTCTGGCACCGCTGGGACCGGGTGCGCGCCGCCGACCACCCGGCCGCGTACGCCCGCGGGGTCGTCGCGAACATGGCGCGCAGCCGCATCCGCAGCGCCGTGCGCGAACGCCGCCGCGTCACCCTCTTCTGGTCGGGCCGCGGCGAGGACGTGGCGGACCCCGACATACCGGCCGTGGTCGACGTGCGCGACGCCTTGCGCGCGCTGCCCTTCCGCAAGCGGGCCTGTGTGGTCCTGCGGCACGCCTTCGACCTGTCGGAGAAGGACACCGCGCAGGCCCTCGGCGTCTCGGTGGGTACGGTGAAGAGCCAGACGTCGAAGGGAATGGCCGAGCTGCAACGACGCCTCGGTCCGCACACCACCTGGGAACGGGTGCGCGCGGTCACGGCGGACACGGGGGGAAGCACATGAGGGACGACGACGAGGAAGTGCGCGGGAGGCTGCGCGGCGCCGCGCAGGCCCACCGCCCGGACCGGGAGCGGATGCTCGCCCGCGTCGAACAGGGCATGGCCCGCCGCGAGCGCCCGCGCGAACACCGCCCGAAGCCGCCCGCGCGGGCGGGCGCGTCCTGGCTGCGCGTGGTGACCGCGACCGCCGCCGTCGCCGGTGTCTGCGCGGTGGCCGGGTACGGCGTGGCCGCCGCGCTGCGCGGTGAGGACCCCGCCCCGCAGTCCGTCGCCACCAGCTCCACCCCGACGCCGGACACGCCGGACACGCCCCGCGCCGCCACGGCACCCGGCCGCACCGCCGCGCCGCCACCGCCGAGGCGCCCGAGCGGCACCCCGGCCAAGCCCCCCGCCTCCCGGGGGCCGGAGTCCGGCAGGCCGCCGCAGTCCGCCGGGCCGCCGCGCGGCCCGAAGTCCGTGCCCGCGGCCGAGCTGCTGTGGGCGGACGGCTCGATCGACCCCGGCTCCAGCACGTACTGGTCCCAGAGCGACATCACCCTCAAGGCGCGCAAGCCGCTGACCTCCCTCACCGTCGAACTGCGCGTGGCTCTCGGCGACAAGGTCGCCGACACCGGCAACTGGCGCTCGCTGCCCGCCGAGGACTTCGACGTGTCGGTGGGGGAGCGCGACGGGTTCCTCGTCTACCGGTGGACGCTCAAGGCGGGGCGGACCGTGCCGGTCGGCGAGCACGTCTTCGCCGGGCAGTACGACCACGGCGAGGGGAAGCGGGACGCGGGCGGCGACCGGTATGCCATCCGGGCGGCCACCGCGGACGAACGCACCGCGTGGCGGGGTGACTTCTTCTGAGGAACGGTTGATTCCGAGGGGCAACCTTTCGCCGGGCGGTGGCGACCAGAAGACGCACACTTCTGTCCACCGAAGGAAACCGGACATGACTTCAACCGCTGACGGGCGCGTACGCCACCGTCGCAGCAAGAACCGCCGCCGCGCCGTCATCGGCTCCGCCGCGCTCGGCCTGACCGGCGCCGCCCTCGTCACCACCTCCCTCATGTCGTCCGCGGGGGCGGCCACCGCCTGGCCCGAGGCCAAGGGGCAGCAGGCGGTGCCCAAGACCATCGAGGTCTCCGGCACCCGTGACGGCGGCCTCAAGCGCTACTACGGCAGCGGCGAACTCGGCGGCGACGGCCAGGACGAGGGCCAGGACCCGATCTTCAAGCTGAAGGACGGGGCCACCCTGAAGAACGTCATCATCGGCTCGCCCGCCGCCGACGGCATCCACTGCATGGGCAGCTGCACGCTCCAGAACGTGTGGTGGGAGGATGTCGGCGAGGACGCGGCCACCTTCAAGGGGACCTCGGCCGGCGCGACGTACGCCGTCCAGGGCGGCGGCGCGCGCAAGGCCGACGACAAGGTCTTCCAGTTCAACGGCGCCGGCAAGCTGGTCGTGAACAAGTTCCAGGTCTCCGGCTTCGGCAAGCTGGTGCGCACCTGCGGCAACTGCTCCAAGCAGTACCAGCGCCACGTCACCATCAACGACACCGACATCACCGCCCCCGGCAAGTCGATCGTCGGCATCAACACCAACTACGGCGACACCGCCGCGCTGCGGAACATCCGCATCCACGGCGACGGCAACAAGAAGATCAAGACGTGCGTGCGCTTCACCGGCAACAACACCGGTGCCGAGCCCGTCGAGACCGGCAGCGGCCCCGACGGCACGTACTGCAAGTTCACGGCGTCGGACATCACCTACCGGTAGGTCCGGCGCGCACAAGGGAGGAGGCCCCCGTCGGCTGGACCGGCGGGGGCGCTCCGCGCGGGAGCCCCGCCATCAGGCACCCCGCCAACAGCTGCGCCCACGGGCGCGTTCGAAATGCCGGATGCTGATCGTCACTTCGAACGGACCGTAGAGCCGAACTCCTCGCGCGTCAACGCTTTGCGCAGGGTTGGTCCCAGGCGTTGACGCGAGATCCCTCCGCTTCCTAAGTTTCCGTTCGGAGTGCTGACCAACGTCCGATATTTCGAACACTTGGGGATGACATGGCACGCAGACGAGGGAGCCTCGCGCTCACCGTCACCGCCCTGCTGGCCGGCACGCTCGCCGTCGGTCCGAGCGCCGCGGCCGAGCCCGTCGACTACACGATCGACGTCGACACCGCCGCGACCGGCGCGAAGATCGACGACACGATGTACGGCGTCTTCTACGAGGACATCAACCGCGCCGCGGACGGCGGGCTCTACGCCGAGCTGGTCCAGAACAGGTCCTTCGAGTACGAGCCCGCGGACAACCGGAACTACACGCCGCTGACCTCGTGGGACACCAAGGGCACCGCGAAGGTCGTCAACGACGAAGGCCGCCTCGACGAACGCAACCGCAACTACCTCTCCGTCGCGGCCGGTTCGTCCGTCACGAACTCCGGTTACAACACGGGCATCGCGGTCGAGAAGGGCAAGCGCTACGACTTCTCGGTCTGGGCCCGCACGGACCACACCGGCGGGGTACCGCTGACGGCCACCCTGCATGACGCCTCGGGCGAACTGGCCGCCGCCCGCCGCGTCACCGCCCGCGGCGGCTGGGCCCAGTACAAGGCGGCCTTCACCGCCACGCGGACCTCCGCCGCCGGACGGCTGACGGTCATTTCCGGGGCGGACGCCGCGCTCGACATGATCTCCCTCTTCCCCCGCGACACCTACAAGGGACGCGCGAACGGCCTGCGCAAGGACCTCGCCGAGAAGATCGCCGCCCTGAAGCCCGGCTTCCTGCGGTTCCCCGGCGGCTGCCTGGTCAACACCGGAAGCCACGAGGCGTACGACGAGAAATCCGGCTGGCAGCGCACGCGCTCCTACCAGTGGAAGGACACCATAGGCCCGGTCGAGAAGCGCGCCACCAACGCCAACTTCTGGGGCTACAACCAGAGTTACGGGCTCGGCTACTACGAGTACTTCCAGTTCGCCGAGGACACCGGCGCCATGCCGCTGCCCGTCGTCCCCGCCCTGGTGACCGGCTGCGGCCAGAACAAGGCCACCGACGACCCGGCCCTCCTCAAGCGCCACATCCAGGACACCCTCGACCTCATCGAGTTCGCCAACGGCCCGGTGAGCAGCGAGTGGGGCAAGAAGCGCGCCCGCATGGGCCACCCCAAGCCGTTCGGCCTCACCCACCTGGAGGTCGGCAACGAGGAGAACCTCCCCGATGAGTTCTTCGCCCGCTTCAAGGAGTTCCGGGCCGCCATCGAGGCCGAGCACCCGGAGATCACCGTCATCTCCAACTCCGGCCCCGATGACACCGGTCCGGTCTTCGACAAGGCCTGGCAGCTCAACCGCGACGCACGCGTGGCGATGGTCGACGAGCACTACTACAACAGCCCGCAGTGGTTCCTGGAGAACAACGACCGCTACGACGCCTACGACCGGGGCGGCCCCAAGGTCTTCCTCGGTGAGTACGCCTCGCAGGGCAACACCTTCGGCAACGCCCTCTCCGAAGCCGCGTTCATGACCGGCCTGGAGCGCAACGCGGACGTCGTGAAGCTCGCCTCGTACGCACCGCTGCTCGCCAACGAGGACTACGTCCAGTGGCAGCCGAACATGATCTGGTACGACAACGACCAGTCGTGGGGCTCGGCCAACTACGAGACGCAGAAGCTCTTCATGCGCAACGTCGGCGACGAGGTCGTGCCGTCCAAGGCCACCGGCACACCCGCCACGTCGGGCCCGATCACCGGCGCCGTCGGCCTCTCCACCTGGGCCACCAGCGCCGCCTACGACGACGTGTCGGTGACCGGAGCCGACGGCAGGCCCCTGTTCTCCGACGACTTCTCGGCCGGCGACGGCAAGTGGACCAGGGCGGCCGGCAAGGGCGCGTGGGCCGTCAAGGACGGCGCGTACGTCCAGTCCGACGAGAACGCCGAGAACACCCTGGTCACCGCCGGCGACCCGGGCTGGCAGAACTACGACCTGAAGGTGCGGGCCACCAAGAAGTCCGGCAAGGAGGGCTTCATGGTCGCCTTCGGCGTCAAGGACAGCGGCAACCACTACTGGTGGAACCTCGGCGGCTGGAACAACACCCGGTCCGCCGTCGAGAAGACCGTCGGCGGCGCCAAGCAGACGATGGTCGAGGACGGCACGAAGATCGAGACGGGCCGCAGCTATGACCTGCGTGTCGAGGTCCGCGGCCGTCAGGTGACGCTCTACCTCGACGGCGAGAAGTGGGGCTCCTTCACCGACGACAAGCCCGCCGAGCCCTTCCGCCAGGTCGTCACGCGCGACAAGGCGACCGGTGACCTCATCGTGAAGGTCGTCAACGCCCAGGCCGCGCCGGCCCGGACGAAGGTCGGCCTCGGCGGGGGCGCGAAGGTCGCGCCGAAGGCGCGGGTGACCACGCTGGCCGCGGACCCGGCCGCCGCGAACACGAAGGACAAGACGCCGGTCAGGCCCGTCGACTCGGTCTTCACCGGGGTCGACGACTCCTTCTCGTACACCTTCCCCGCCCACTCCGTGACGTTCATGCGGATCAAGACGGCCTGACGCACTCCGAACCGCCCGGCCCGGACGGCCTGTTTAGGAACCCATGACGCGCTCCGCCCGCCCCGCCCGCTTCACCCTCCACCCGGACTTCGCCGTCGGCGACGTCGACCCGCGGCTCTTCGGCTCCTTCGTCGAACACCTCGGCCGCTGCGTCTACACCGGCATCCACGAGCCGGGCCACCCCACGGCGGACGGGGCGGGCCTGCGCGGCGACGTCCTCGATCTCATCCGCGAACTGGGCGTCACCGCCATCCGCTACCCCGGCGGCAACTTCGTCTCGGGCCACAAGTGGGAGGACTCCGTCGGCCCCGTCGACCAACGGCCGCGCCGGCTCGACCTCGCCTGGCGCTCCACGGAGTCCCACCGCTTCGGCCTCTCCGAGTTCATCCGCTTCGTCCGCGCGGTCGGCCCGCAGGCGGAGCCGATGATGGCCGTCAACCTCGGCACCAGAGGAGTGGCCGAGGCCATCGAACTCCAGGAGTACGCCAACCACCCCTCGGGCACGGCCCTTTCCGACCTGCGCGCCGCCCATGGCGACAAGGACCCCTACGGCATCCGGCTCTGGTGCCTCGGCAACGAGATGGACGGGCCCTGGCAGACCGGGCACAAGACCGCCGAGGAGTACGGCCGCCTCGCCGCCGAGACGGCCCGCGCCATGCGGCAGATCGACCCGGCCCTGGAACTCGTCGCCTGCGGCTCCTCCGGCCGGTCCATGGAGACCTTCGCGGCCTGGGAGGCGACCGTCCTCGCCGAGACGTACGACCTCGTCGACCACATCTCGCTGCACGCCTACTACGAGGAGACCGACGGCGACCGCGACTCCTTCCTCGCCTCGGCCGTCGACATGGAGTCCTTCATCGAGACCGCCGTCGCCACCTGCGACCACATCGGCGCGCGCCTCAAATCCACGAAGCGGATCAACCTCTCCTTCGACGAGTGGAACGTCTGGTACCAGCGGCGCACCGCGCTCCAACCGGAGGAGGACTGGCAGGAGGCCCCGCGCCTCCTGGAGGACAACTACACCGTCACCGACGCCGTCGTCCTCGGCTCGCTGCTGATCGCCCTGCTGCGCCACGCCGACCGGGTGACGATCGCCTGCCTCGCCCAGCTCGTCAACGTCATCGCGCCCATCCTCACCGAACCGGGCGGCCCGGCCTGGCGCCAGACGACGTTCCACCCCTTCGCGCAGGCCTCCCGGCACGGCCGCGGCCGGGTCCTCGACGTGCGCGTGGACGCACCGACGTACGACACGGCGAAATTCGGCGCGGTGCCTCTGCTGCACGCCACGGCGGTACGGGCCGAAGACGGCACCGTCACCGTCTTCGCCGTCAACCGCGGCCAGACCGAGCCTCTGCCCCTCGAAGTCACGCTGCTCGGCATGGATTTGACCATGGTCGTCGAGCACACCGCCGTGGCCGACGCGGACCCCGAGGCCCGCAACACCCTGGACGACCCGGAGCGCGTCACCCCGCACGACGTGGCGGGCGCGCGGCTCGGCGAAGGCGTCCTGACCGCGACCCTGGAGCCCCTGTCCTGGAACGTGATCAGGCTGGCCTGAGCCGCGGGGAGCGTGCGCCGCACCCTCCCGCCACCATGGTCCGCGCCCTGGGCGGGCACGTACCGCCTCCACGCGACCGGCACCGTCACCCCGATCAGCCCCACCACCTCCGAAAGGCAGACACATGAGCCACCACGACCACGAACTCCCGCTCCGCAGAACACTGTTGAAAGGCTCCCTGGCGGCGGACAGCCGCGCGGTCGGCGTTCTCGCCGCCGCCCAGGGCGGTGCCCGCGCCGCCGTGCCGGAAGCCGTCAAGGCCGCCCGGCCCACCAACCCCCTCGTCCCGAACCGCGCCGACCCCCACATCCACCGCCACCGCGACGGCCGCTACTACTTCACCGCCACCGCCCCCGAGTACGACCGCGTCATCCTGCGCCGCTCCCGCACCCTGCACGGCATCGCCACCGCCGAGGAGGCCGTCGTATGGCGGCGCCACACCAGCGGTGACATGGCGGCGCACATCTGGGCGCCGGAGATCCACCACATCGACGGCAAGTGGTACGTCTACTTCGCCGCCGCGCCCGCCCACGACGTGTGGAAGATTCGCATGTGGGTCCTGGAGAACTCCCACCGCGACCCGTTCAAGGGCACCTGGGTGGAGAAGGGGCGGATCGCCACGGCCTGGGACACGTTCTCGCTCGACGCCACCACCTTCACGTACCAGGGATCGCGCTACCTGTCGTGGGCGCAGCACGAGCCCGGCACGGACAGCAACACGGGCGTCTTCCTCTCCCGGATGGCCGATCCCTGGACGCTGACGGGGCCTCAAGTGCGGCTCACCACACCCGAGTACGACTGGGAGCGCGTCGGCTTCAAGGTGAACGAGGGCGCCTCGTTCCTCCAGCGCAACGGCCGCGTCTTCATGACGTACTCGGCGAGTGCCACCGACGCCAACTACTGCATGGGCCTGCTCACCGCCGAGGCCGGCAGCGACCTGATGGACCCGAGGTCCTGGACCAAGTCGCCGCGGCCGGTCTTCACCAGTGACGACAGGACCAGGCAGTACGGCCCCGGCCACAACTCCTTCACCGTCGCCGAGGACGGCCGCACCGACGTCCTCGTCTACCACGCCCGCCCGTACAAGGACATCGTCGGCGACCCGCTGAACGACCCGAACCGGCACACCCGCGTCCAGCGCCTGAACTGGAACGCGGACGGCACCCCTGACTTCGGTGTGCCCGTGCCGGACGGGCCGGTGCCGGACCTGGGGCGGCAGAGGTAGCCGCCCCGCCCGCTCAGCGCGCCGAGAAGCTGTGCACCGTGCTCGACCGGTAGGTGTCGCCGGGGCGCAGCACCGTCGAGGGGAACGACGGCTGGTTCGGGGAGTCCGGGAAGTGCTGGGTCTCCAGGCACAGGCCGTCGCCCTGACGGTAGGTGCGGCCCGAGGGGCCGGTCAGGGTGCCGTCCAGGAAGTTGCCGGAGTAGAACTGCACACCCGGCTCCGTCGTGGCGATCCGCATCGTGCGGCCCGACTCCGGGTCCCGCAGCGTCGCGAAGTGCTCGGGGCGGTCCGTGATCCCCTTGTCCAGGACCCAGTTGTGGTCGTACCCCTTGGCGGTCACCAGCTGCGGGTGCGCGGCGCGGATGTCCTCGCCGACCGTCTTGGCCCGCCGGAAGTCGAACGGCGTGCCCGCCACCTTCGCCAGCTCTCCCGTGGGGATCAGGCCGGAGTCGGTCGGCGTGAACCGGCTCGCCTTGAGCGACAGTTCATGCCCGTAGATGTCGCCGCTGCCCTCGCCCGCGAGGTTGTAGTACGTGTGGTTGGTGAGGTTGACGACGGTGGCCTTGTCGGTCCGCGCCGCGTAGTCGATCCGCCAGTCGCCGCGCGCGGTGAGGGTGTACGTGACCTTCACCCGCAGCGTCCCCGGGTAGCCCATCTCGCCGTCGGCGCTCACATACCGCAGCACCAGGCCGACCCCGGAGGCGTCCGTGAACGGCTCCACGTCCCACACCCGGGTGTCGAACCCCTTGGCGCCGCCGTGCAGGCTGTTCTCCCCGTCGTTCACGGAGAGCTGGTGTGTCCTGCCGTCCAGGGTGAAGCGGCCGCGGGCGATGCGGTTGCCGTAGCGGCCGATCAGCGCGCCGAAGAACGTCGTGCCCGCCGCGTACGCCTCGATCGTGTCGTACCCGAGGGAGACGTTGCGGTAGCGGCCGTGCCGGTCGGCAGTTCGAGGGACTGGACGATGCCGCCGTAGGAGAGGACCTTCAGCCGCGTGCCGCCGTTCGCCAGCGACCAGCGGTGGACCTTCGTGCCGTCGGCGAGCGTGCCGAAGAGCTCCTTGGTGGGCTTCGCGAACCGCACGTTCCCGCCGCCTTCCGACGACGCGTACGAGGTGCCGGCGACGGCGGCGGTGAGACCGGCCGCGGCGGCGGTGGCCAGGACGGTGCGTCTGCTCGTATCCATGTACAGCTCCTGTTCCGGAAGGTGGAAAGAGGGGGTTACCGGCCGACCTTGCGCTTGTTCCAGACGTCGAAGCCGACCGCGGCGAGCAGCACGAGACCCTTGATGACCTGCTGGTAGTCCGTGCCGATGCCGACCAGCGACATGCCGTTGTTGAGCACGCCGAGCACCAGGCCGCCGATGACCGCGCCCATCACCGTGCCGACGCCGCCGCTCATCGAGGCGCCGCCGATGAACGAGGCCGCGATCGCCTCCAGTTCGAAGTTCAGGCCGGCCTGCGGGGTGCCCGCGTTGAGGCGGGCCGCGTAGACACAGCCCGCGAGGGCCGCGAGGACGCCCATGTTGACGAAGACCAGGAAGGTGACGCGCTTGTCCTTGACGCCGGAGAGCTTGGCGGCGGCCTTGTTGCCGCCGAGCGCGTACACGTGGCGGCCCACGACGGCGTTGCGCATCACATGGCCGAGCACGAGGAGCAGCGCGCACATGATGAGCATGACGACCGGCACGCCGTGGAAGCTGGCAAGGGTCAGCGTGAACGCCACGACGGCCGCCGTCATCGCCACGCACTTGGCCGCCCACAGCCCGGTGGGCAGGACGTCCAGCTCGAACGCCAGCTGCCGCTTGCGGTCCCGCCACTCGCGCAGGAGCAGGAAGACGATGGTGGCGAGCCCGAGGAGCAACGTCGGGTTGTGGTACTGCGTGTACGGGCCCATCTCCGGGATGAAGCCCTTGGCGATGTTCTGGAAGCCGTCGGGGAAGGGGGCCAGCGACTGCCCCTCCAGGACGATCTGGGTGAGACCACGGAAGAGCAGCATGCCGGCCAGCGTCACGATGAACGACGGGATGCCGACGTACGCGATGAAGAAGCCCTGCCAGGCACCGGCGACCGCGCCGATCAGCAGCGACAGGACGAGGGCGAGCACCCACGGCATGTCGTGCTTGACCATCATCACCGCCGACATGGCGCCGACGAAGGCGACCAGCGAGCCGACGGACAGGTCGATGTGGCCCGCGATGATGACGATCATCATGCCGATGGCCAGGATGAGGATGTAGCCGTTCTGCTGGATCAGGTTGGAGACGTTGTTCGGCAGCAGCAGCGTGCCGTCGGTCCAGATCTGGAACAGGACGACGATGAAGGCCAGGGCGATGAGCATGCCGTACTGGCGCATGTTGGAGCGCATGCTGTCCAGCAGCAGCGCGCCGGCCGACCGCACGGCGGGCGGTGGCGCGGAGGACGGGTCCCGCGGCGGAGTGGTCGTGGTGGTCATGGCGGCCTCAGCTCTTGCTTCCGGTGCTTCTGGTCTGGGTCATATGGCGCATCAGGACTTCCTGGGTGGCTTCCGCGCGCGTGACCTCGCCGGTCAGGCGGCCCTCGGCCATCGTGTAGATCCGGTCGCACATGCCGAGCAGCTCCGGCAGCTCCGAGGAGATGAACAGGACCGCCTTGCCCTGCGCCGCGAGCCGGTCGATGACGGTGTAGATCTCGTACTTGGCGCCCACGTCGATGCCGCGCGTCGGCTCGTCGAGGATCAGCACCTCGGGGTCGGCGTGAATCCACTTGCTCAGTACGACTTTCTGCTGATTGCCGCCGGAGAGCCGGCCCACCTGCTCGAAGACGGTGGGGGTCTTGATGTTCATCGACGCGCGGTAGCGCTCGGAGACCTGCCGCTCGTGGTGTTCGTCAACGAAGCCGCCGAGGCCGCCGCGCCGCCGCATCCCCGGCAGTGAGGCCAGCGAGACGTTGCGGTTGATGTTGTCGATGAGGTTCAGGCCGTAGCGCTTGCGGTCCTCGGTGACGTACGCGATGCCCGCCTCGACCGCCGCCGGGACCGTCTTGGTCACCACCGGGCGGCCGTTCACCGCCACGGTTCCGGCGACGTACTGCCCGTAGGAGCGCCCGAAGACGGACATGGCGAGTTCGGTGCGGCCCGCGCCCATCAGGCCCGCGATGCCGACGATCTCGCCGCGCCGCACCGTCAGCGACACGTCGTCGACGACCGTGCGCTGGTGGTCGACGGGGTGCCGCACCGTCCAGCCCTCCACGGCCAGGGCGAGTTCGCCCGCGTCCGCGCCCTCGTACGGCGTGCGCGCGGGGAAGCGGTGGTCGAGGTCGCGGCCGACCATGCCCCGGATGATCCGGTCCTCCGACAACTCCGGCTCGTGCGCGGGAGTCTGGCGTACCGTCAGCGACTCGATGGTGCGGCCGTCGCGCAGGATGGTCACGGTGTCGGTGATCTGCCGGATCTCGTTCAGCTTGTGCGAGATGACGATGCTGGAGATGCCCTGCTCGCGCAGTTCCACGATCAGGTCGAGCAGTTTCGCGCTGTCCTCGTCGTTGAGCGCGGCCGTCGGCTCGTCGAGGATGAGCAGCTTCACCTCCTTCGACAGGGCCTTGGCGATCTCCACGAGCTGCTGCTTGCCCACGCCGATGTCGGAGACCGGTGTCTGCGGGTTCTCGCGCAGCCCGACCCGCTGGAGCAGGGTCTTCGCCCGGCGCAGGGTGTCGTTCCAGTCGATGAAGCCGCGCCGGGTCTGTTCGTTGCCGAGGAAGATGTTCTCGGCGATCGACAGGTAGGGGACCAGCGCCAGTTCCTGGTGGATGATCACGACGCCGTGGCGCTCGCCGTCCCGGATGTCCTTGAAGGCCGCCGGCTCGCCCTCGAAGAGGATCTCGCCGTCGTAACTGCCGTGCGGGTACACGCCGCTGAGGACCTTCATCAGCGTCGACTTGCCGGCGCCGTTCTCGCCGCAGATCGCGTGGATCTCCCCGGGCCGCACCGTCAGGTCCACGCCGGAGAGCGCCTTGACGCCGGGGAACGACTTGGTGATCCCGCGCATCTCCAGGATGGGGGCGCTCACTTCAGCTGTCCTGCCGTGAAGTACCCCTCGTCCACGAGGAGCCGGGTGTTGGACTTGTCGACGCTGACCGGCTCCAGAAGGAAGGCCGGCACGGTCTTCTCGCCGTTGTGGTAGTCCTTGGTGTTGTTGACCTGGACCTTCTTGCCGGTGAGGACCGCGTCGCCCATCTTCACCGTCTGCGCGGCGAGCTTGCGCGTGTCCTTGAACACGGTCTGCGTCTGCTCGCCCCGCATGATCGACTTCACCGACGCCAGTTCGGCGTCCTGCCCGGTGATGACCGGCAGCGGCTCGCTCTTGCTGCCGTACCCCGCGCTCTTGAGTGCCGAGATGATGCCGATGGAGATCCCGTCGTAGGGGGAGAGGACCGCGTCGACGCGCTGGTCGCCGTAGCTCCTGCTGATCAGGTCGTCCATGCGCTTCTGCGCCGTGCCGCCGTCCCACTTCAGCGTCGTGGCCTGGGTCAGCCGCGTCTGCTTGCTGCGCACCACGAGCTGACCGGTCTCGAAGTACGGCTTCAGCACCTTCATGGCGCCGTTCCAGAAGTACTTGGTGTTGTTGTCGTCCGGGTCGCCCGCGAACAGCTCGATGGACCGCGTGTCGTCGGCGTTCTTGTCGGGCTTGCCGAGCTTCAGCTTGTCGACGAGGTACTGGCCCTGGAGCCGCCCCACGCGTTCGTTGTCGAACGACGCGTAATAGTTCACGTTCTTCGTGCCCAGGATGAGGCGGTCGTACGAGATCACGGGGATGCCCGCGTCGTGCGCCCGCTTCAGTACGTCGGTGAGCGCCGAGCCGTTGATCGCGGCGACCACCAGCAGCCGGTGACCCTTCGTGATCATGTTCTCGATCTGGGCGACCTGGTTCTCCACCTTGTCGTCGCCGTACTGGAGGTCGGTGTCGTAACCGGCCTTCTTGAACTGCGCCGCCATGTTCTTGCCGTCGGCTATCCACCGCTCGGAGGACTTGGTGGGCATGGCGAGGCCGATGGTGCCGCCCTTGCCGTCCGCCGGCTTGTAGCGGCTGCCGCCCTTGGCCTCCTGGCCGCAGGCCGTCAGCGAGACGGCGAGCAGCGCGGTGGTGACGGCGATGCCGAGTGTGCGGGTGCGCATGGGTCAGTCCCCTTCCGGGACGGGGAAACGGCACTGCTCGCCCGCAGCCGCGAGCCGCGCGGCGACATGCCGCCGTCCGCGCCGTGCCGGGCCAGCAGATCCAGGGCGAGACGGCCGCGCCTGACCCGCTCCCGGGCCGTGGCGAGGGCGTGCTCGCGCAGGTGGGCGCCGTACGGGTAGATGCCGGTGGCCTTGGCGAGGCCGAACTTCACGTACAGCGGGGCGCCGCGCGATCAGCTCGGCGACCTCGTACATCCGGACATAGCCGCCGAGGTCGTCGGGGGCCTCCACGTACATGTCCATCGGCGCCCGGCTGACCCGGCGGATCTCGGTGAGGTGGGCGGGGGTCAGGTCGGACGGCACGTTCAGGGAGTCGGCGCCGAGCCGCTCGTACACCGCGTACGAGGCGGAGTTGACAGGGCCGGTCAGCGCGGACAGCTTGAAGGTGGTGCCGGCGGGGAGCACCCCGGTGGCGCGGAGCCGGTGCAGGGTCCACAGCACGCCCTCGTCGGCGACGAGCAGCACATGACGCCCAGTTCGGTGGCGCGCACGGCGTCCTCCACGCAGCCCGCGAGCGCGTCGTGGCCGCGGGCGCGCAGGCCCCCGCCGCCGGAGTCGGTGCGGGTCGAGCCGCCGATGTCCCAGGTGCCGCGCGGCCCCGTGAACAGGCACAGCTCGATGTCGCGTTCGGCGCAGGACTCCACCATCTCGGTGATCTCCTCGTCGCGGAGCATCCAGACGCCGCTGCCCTGGCTGATCCGGTGGACGGGCACGTCCAGGCGCGCGCTCTCCTTGAGGACGACGGCGAGCGCCTCGGCCCCCTCGACGGAGGGGATCTCGGTGCGCCATGTGCCGCCGTCGGGGAACGCGTGGGGCGAGGCGTCGGCGGAGTGCGCGGGCGGCACGGGATGGCCGATACGGGCGAGGGCGTCGGCGCCGGGGCGCCGGGGGGCTGACGGGGCGGTCACGGGACTCCAATGCGTGAGGGAAGCGCCCTGCGAAGGGGGCGGGGGCTAAGTGGCCCGGGCTGTGTGGCGGGGGCTTTGTGGTGCGGGCTGGGTGGTGCGAGGTTGGGTGGTGCGGGCTTTGTGGCGCGGGGTTAGGTGGCGCGGGCTGTGTG
>RBWT01000239.1 GCA_004010275.1 Streptomyces huasconensis | reverse complement strand
CGTGGGGTGCCTGCCGTGGGGTGCCTCCCGTGGGCGGGCGCCGCGCGGGCGGCGCCCCGGACCCTCGTACCGGCTCATCCAGTCCGCGACGCGCCCCCCACCCGCTCCTCCTCCGGGCCCGGCGGGGCCGCCCCGCCGCTGCCCTTCCGCTTCTGGTCGCCGTGGCCCGGCCACCAGGCGGCGTGTCCGATGAGAGCCGTCAGGGCGGGCGTGAAGACCGCCGCCATGACGAACGCGGCGATGAGGATGCCGAAGGAGAGCGAGAAACCCATCTGGGAGAGCGTCGAGTTGCCCGCCAGCATCAGTGTCGCGAACGTACCGGCGAGGATCACGCCGGCCGAGCCGATCGTCGGACCCGAGTGCCGTACCGCCGTACCGGCCGCGTCGTGCGGACCACGGCCCTCGCGGGCCTCCTCGCGCAGCCGCGACACCATGAGGATGTTGTAGTCGGTGCCGAGCGCGACCACGAACAAGTACATGATCACCGGCAGCATGAACATCAGCCCCGGCTGGTCGCCGAGCTGCTGGAAGAGCAGCGAGGTCGCGCCGAGCGTCGCGCCGAAACCGAGCGCGACCGACAGCATCAGGTACCAGGGCGCCACGAGGCTGCGCAGCAGCAGGCCGAGGATCACCATGATGGCGAGGGCTGCCACGGGGAAGACCACCGAGTAGTCGCGGTCCACGGCCTTGTTGATGTCGACGTACACCGCCGTGGTGCCGCCGACCAGCGCCTCCGAGCCGTCCGGCGCCTCGTCGTGGGCGGCGGGGCGCAGCCGGTCCTTGAGGGTGGAGAGTGCCTTGTCGGAGGCGGGCGGGTCCGAGAGGACCACCGAGTACGAGGCCGTCGTGCGGCCCGGGTTCAGGCGGGGCGCCGCGACCTCGCCCACGCCCCGGACATCGCCTAGCCGCTCACGGAAGGCGGCGGCCTCCGCCCGCGCCAGCGGCTCGCCGTCCGTCGAGGAGAGGTAGACGGAGGTCGGGTCGGTGGCACCGGCGGGGAAGCCCTTCTCCAGGTCCCGCATGGCGACCATCGACTCCTTGTCCTTCGGCAGCGAGGACCCGGCGAGGTCGAAGTTGGCCTTGTAGCCGAGCGCGCCGAGCGTCAGCGCGCCCATGAACAGGGCCGAGACCACCGCCCACACGGCGGGCTTGCGGGCGATCGACGTGCCGAGCCGGGCGAAACCGCTGCCGTGCGGCTCCCGCTGCCAGGACTTCGACGGCCAGAACACCTTCGTGCCGAGCAGTGACACGACCGCCGGTACGAGCGTGAGCCCGGCCAGCAGCGTCACGAAGACGGCGATGGCGAGCGCCGGGCCCATCGAGCGCAGCATGCCGAGTGAGGAGAGCGTGAGCGCGGCGAAGGCGACGATGACCGCGCCCGCCGCCGACGTGATGGCCTCCCCGACCCGCTCCACGGCGTGCACCATGGCGCCCTTGGGATTCTCGCCCGCCCGCAGCGCCTCCCGGTAGCGGAAGAGCAGGAACAGGATGTAGTCCGTGCCGACACCGAACAGGACGACGGTCAGCAGCTCCTGGATGGAGGAGTCCGCCTTCATGTCGAACGCCTTGTTGGCGGAGGCGATCAACCCGGTCGCCATCGGCGAGATGAGGCCGATGAGGACGACCGGCAGCAGCGCGATGATGGGGCTGCGGAAGATGACCAGAAGCAGCACGATGATGATCGCGATCGTGCCGACCCCGACGAGCAGACCGGCGCGCTCGGAGGCGTCCCGCTCGTCGAGGGCCTGGGCCGCGGAACCGGTGATCCCGGCCGACAGGTCGGTGCCCTTCAGCTCCGCTCCGAGGTCCTTGCGCAGCTGCTCCACCGCGTCCTGCTGCGAGGTGTCCTCGGGGTCGGTGATCCTCGGCATCGCGACGACCGATGTCTGCACCAGCTTGTTGGGCGAGACCTCGCCGGGGACGACGCCCTGCACGTCCTCGATCTTCTTGGCCTGGAGCTCCTTGGAGACCCGGACCACGTCGGCGGAGTCGGCGGCCGTCAGCTTCCCGCCGTCGGACCGCTCGAAGACGATGATGGCGCCGATGTTCTGCTGCTTCGGGAACTCCTTCTCCTGTACGTCCGCCGCGCGGATCGACTCGTAGTGGTCGGGAAGGAAACTCGCCTCGTCGCTGCTGGAGGTCAGCTTCGGCGCCAGTGAGATCACCGCGCCGGCCACCACCACCCACGCCAGGATGATCCACCAAGGGCGGCGAACCACGAATCGGCCCAGACCAGAGAACATCGGCTACTGCCTCTCCTCGCCCCCGAGGCACAACAGTCGTGTTCCGCCCAGCATCGGCCGGTCCGGGCGGCCCCGCCACTCGAGCCACTCGATTTCAGTCACTCGCGCAGTGGCGGGGCGCCCCGGCTTCCCTGGGCTGTCCGGGCTTCCCCGGCATCCCGGGCTGCCCTGGTTTCCCTGGGTCTCTCCCGGCCGTATACGGCGCCGTCAGAAATTGATCATGTGCCCGGCCAGGCCGTGCACCGCTTCCTTGACGGCCTCGCCCAGCGTCGGGTGGGCGTGGACGTTGCGCGCCACCTCGTGGACGGTGAGGTCCCACTGCTGGGCCAGGGTCAGCTCGGGCAGCAGCTCGGTGACGTCGGGGCCGATCAGGTGGGCGCCGATGATCTCGCCGTACTTCGCATCGCTGATGATCTTGACGAAGCCGACGGTGTCGCCGAGGCCGTGCGCCTTGCCGTTCGCCTGGAACGGGAACTTGGCGACCTTGACGTCGAAGCCCTTCTCCTTGGCCTGCGCCTCCGTCCAGCCGAAGCTCGCGATCTGCGGCTGCGAGTAGGTGGCGCGCGGGATCATCGGGTAGTCGAGTTCCATCGTCTCGGCGTCCGCGAGGGTCTCGGCGGCGACGACCCCCATGGCCTCGGCGGTGTGCGCCAGCATCAGCTTCGCCGTGACGTCACCGATGGCGTAGATGTGCGGGACGCTCGTACGGCAGCGGCCGTCGACGTCGATCGCGCCGCGCTCGGTGAGCCGCACGCCCGTGGCCTCCAGACCGAAGCCCGTGACGTTCGGCGCGAAACCGATGGCCTGGAGGACCTTGTCCGCCTCCAGGGTCTGCTGCTTGCCGTCCTTGCCCGTGACGGTCACCCGGACCTGCTCGCCCGACTCGTCGATCGACTCGACGCGCGTCGAGGTCATCACGTCGATGCCGAGCTTGCGGTACTGCTTCGCCAGCTCCTTCGACACGTCCGCGTCCTCCAGCGGCGCGACCCGGTCCAGGAACTCGACGATCGTCACCTTCACGCCGTAGTTGTGCAGGACGTAGGCGAACTCGATGCCGATCGCGCCCGCGCCCGCGATCACGATGGAACGCGGCAGGGAATCGGCGAGGATCTGCTCCTCGTACGTCACCACGCGCTCGCTGCGGCTCGTGCCGGGCAGCAGCCGGGGCGTGGCGCCGGTGGCGATGACGCAGTTCTCGAAGCCGATCGTGGCCGTCGTGCCGTCGGACTTCGCCACCTGGAGCGTGTTCGCGTCCAGGAAGGTGCCCCGGCCGTCGAACTCCGTGATGCCGTTCTTCTTCATCAGGAAGTGGACGCCCTTGACGCGGCCGTCGGCGACGGTGCGGCTGCGGCTGAACGCCTGGCCGTAGTCGAAGGACACCTGGCCGTCGACCTTGATGCCGTACGTCTTCTGCTCGTGCGTGAAGAGGTGGGCCAGCTCGGCGTTGCGCAGCAGCGCCTTCGTCGGGATGCAGCCGACGTTGAGGCAGACACCGCCCCAGTACTTCTCCTCGACGACCGCGACCCGCTTGCCCAGCTGGGCGGCGCGGATGGCGGCCACGTAGCCGCCGGGTCCTGCTCCGAGTACGACGACGTCGAAGCGGTCTTCCATGGAAGGTCCTCTCAGGGTACGGATGGCTCTGGCCACGATCATGCGCCATGCGGCGGCCGGGATGGCGGGCGGGTGGCGCACACCACTGTCCGCCCCGGGGTGCGGGCGTCCGGCCGACAACTCAACCGCCGCCAGGAAAAGGCCCGTTGCGATTTCCTCCGCTCGTTCACCCGAACGTGGATCACCGGATAGTGTCCAAGCCGACGGCACACACGCCGACCGCACACATTCGGTGAACCCGCGCGAGAGGTGGAGAGCGCACTGTGCACAGTGACAACCAGACCGGGACGGCGGCCGGCCAATCCATCCCCATCCCGTACGACATCCCCACCTCCGCACGCGCCTACGGCTGGATGCTGGGCGGCAAGGACAACTACGAGGTCGACCGCAGCTTCCTGCTCTCCACGCTGCCGTCGTTCCCCGAGTGCGTCGACATCGCCCGGCAGAACCGCGAGTTCCTCTTCCGCGTGGTGCGGTATCTGACGCGTGAGGCGGGCATCCGCCAGTTCATCGACATGGGATGCGGCCTGCCCACCGACAACAACGTCCACCAGGTCGCGCGGAGCTTCGCCCCGGACGCCCGCGTCGTCTACGTCGACATCGACCCGATCGTCCTCGCGCACGGCCGCGCGCTGCTCGCCGACGACGACTCCACCACCGTGATCACCGGCGACATGCGCGATCAGAAGGCGATCCTGGACCACCCCGACCTCGTGCGCTCATCGACTTCGACGAGCCGCTCGCCGTGCTCTTCCTCTCCGTGGGGCACCACCTCACCGACGCCGACGGACCGGCCCGCGTCCTGCGGACCGCCATCGAGCGGGCCGCGCCCGGCAGCCTCCTCGGCTTCTCGCAGGTCGTCGCGGACGATCCCGTACGGGGTGCCGCCATGACCGCGCACATCTCCGGCGGCGGCGTCCCATGGCAGACCCGCACCCCCGCCGAGGTCGACGCCCTTTTCGAGGGCCTCGAACCGCTGGAGCCGGGCCTCGTGAACCTCGTCGACTGGCGCCCCGACGCCGATCAGCCGCCGCTCGCGCCCGTGGACCCGGAACTCGTGCCCTACCTCGGCGCCACCGAACTCAACAAGGGCATCTACGAATACGGGGGAGTGCTGCGGGTGCCGGGCACCGAGGAGGGCTGAGTCGGCCGGACGGTTGACCCGGCGTGAGGGGCGCCGCACAATGACGACCATGATCCAGCACCTGACCGCCGCCGTACGGACGTTCGGCGTCCCGTGGCGGCGCGGGTGCGAGCGATCGGGCCTGTAGCCGTACGGAGTCCTCTCCAGCCGTACGGAGTCCTCTCCGCCCGGCCTGCCCGTCCTCGCGTCCTCGCGTCCCGAAGGATCATCTCCCCATGGCTGTCACGGACCCGGTCGTCACCGACCACACCGCTCTGCCCCACGCCCCGCTGCGGGAGGCCCGCGTCCCCGCCGACGGCATGTACGAAGGCCGCCGCACCCTGCGCCGCCTGCCCGAGGGGTGGCAGGAGCGGCCGTACGAACTGATCGACGTCGTGCCCCAGGGCCCGCTCATCGGCGCCGAGATCCGCGGCGTCGATCTCGCGCGGCTCGCGCCCGCCCTGCGCGAGGAGTTGAACCGCGCGCTGCTGGAGTGGAAGGTGCTCTTCTTCCGCGGCGCCGCCATCACGGCCGAGCAGCAACGCGCCTTCGCCCTCAACTGGGGCGAGCTGGAGACAAACCCACTGCTCGCCCGCGGCTCCGCCGACGACGTCGTCCGCTTCGACAAGGGCGGCAGCGCCACCCCGACGTACGAGAACGTCTGGCACGCGGACGTCACCTTCCGCGAACGCCCCGCACTCGGCGCCGTGTTGCAGCTGCGTGAGGCGCGCCGTACGGCGGTGACACCCGTGGCCGACATGGCCGCCGCCTACGACAACCTCCCCGACTCGGTGAAGGAGCGCATCGAGGGGGCGCGGGCCGTGCACGACTTCATCCCCGGCTTCGCCCGCTTCTACGGGCCCGAACGGCTGGCCCCGCTCCAGGACCTCTTCCCGCCCGTCACCCATCCCGTGGTCCGCACGCACCCGGAGACCGGGCGGCGGACGCTCTTCGTCAACACCTCCTTCACCACGCACATCGTCGGCATGGAGCGGGCGGAGAGCGACCGCCTGCTGGGCTTCCTCGTGCGCCAGGCCCATGTGCCGGAGTACCAGGTGCGGTTCCACTGGCAGGCGGGCGACGTCGCCTTCTGGGACAACCGGGCGACCCAGCACTACGCCGTCGACGACTACGCGCCGCACCGCCGCGTCGCGGAACGGGTGGCGATCGCGGGCGACCGTCCCTATTAGGTTCCGTCTCGCCTCGCGGGAAGCCGCTATCGGGCTGCCACCGGGCGGAGTTCGCCCCCGGGAGGAAGCCACCCACTACGACGTCCAGCACGGCCGTATCTCAGAAGCGCCTCCCCGTGGCGCCGCCTTGACCGGTCGATCAAGCGGCTCCTAGCCTCACGGATATCCGACTCCGCGATCGTATGGACGAACTGGGGCAGTGATCCATGGACTTCGCGCCGACCGAGGAGCAGGCCCCGGGTCTGCCGAGGCCCCGCTGATGACGACTCCGCCGCCCGCGCCCGCCCTCGCCGGGCTCAAGGTGCTCGACCTGTCCCGGGTCCTGGCCGGCCCCTACTGCGCGCAGATGCTCGCCGACCACGGCGCCGACGTCATCAAGGTCGAACCGCCGGCCGACGACGAGACCCGGGGTTGGGGGCCGCCGTTCGTCGCGCCGGACACCTCCGCGTACTACCAGAACCTCAACCGGGCCAAGAAAAACATCGTCGTGGACCTGTCCGTGCCCGAGGGGCGGGACATCCTCGACACGCTGCTGCGCGACACCGACGTCCTCGTCGAGAACTTCAAGGCGGGCACCCTCGCCAAGTGGGGCTACCCCGACGAGGAACTGCGCCGCCGCTTCCCCGCGCTCATCCACTGCCGCGTCACCGGCTTCGGGACCGACGGCCCGCTCGGCGGACAGCCCGGTTACGACGCCGTGCTCCAGGCCTACGGCGGCCTGATGAGCGTCAACGGCGAGCCGGACGGGCCACCGCTGCGGGTGGGCGTGCCGGTCGTCGACCAGGTCACCGGCATCCTCGCCTTCTCCGGCATCCTGCTCGCCCTGCACGAACGGCACCGCTCGGGCCTCGGCCAACTCGTTGACTGCACGCTGCTGGACACCGCGATCAGCCTGCTCCACCCGCACTCGGCCTCCTGGCTCGCGAACGGCACTGTGCCGCGGCGCACCGGCTCCGCCCACCCCACCATCGCCCCGTACGATGCCTTCACCGCCGCCGACGGACCGGTCTTCATCGCGGTGGGCAATGACCGGCTGTTCGGCGCGCTCACCGACGTGCTCGGCGTGCCCGGGCTCGCGACGACCCGCGCTTCCGCACCAACCAGGACCGCGTACGCCACCAGGGGGAGCTGCGTGCCGCGCTGGAGTCGGCCGTCGCGGACGTCCCCCGTGCCGAACTCGCGGCACGGCTCACCGCCCGCGGCGTCCCGGCCTCCCCGGTGCACGACGTGGCCGAGGCGCTGACCGCGCCGCAGGTGCGCCACCGGGGCCTGGTGGTCGAGTCCGGCGACTACCGCGGCCTCGCCTCACCCGTGTCGCTCTCCCGTACGCCCGCCCGGGTGCGGCCCGAGGTGCGGGGGAGCCGGGGCGGACACGCGAGAGGTGCTGGGCGCGGCCGGGACGACGGCCGACGCGATCGCCCAGGCGGTCGCGGACGGTGTCGTATGGGCCGAGACGCCCCTGAGCTGCGACGACGCGTGATTGTCAGTGGCCGGTGCGAGAGTGATCGCCATGACACCACTTCTCTTGAGCGACATCGAGGCGGCGCTGCGGGACAGTTGGGGCGCGGACACGGCCGACCCCGGGTCCAGCGAGGCATGGGCGCCGGACAATCCTGAACGGGACCAGTGCGGTGTCACCACGCTCGTGGTGAATGACCTGCTGGGGGGTGATCTGGTGCTCGGCGAGGTCCACGTCGACGGTGAGCGGACGGGGTACCACTGGTGGAACCGCTGGGCCTCGGGTTTCGAGATCGACCTCACCCGCGGCCAGTTCCTGCCGGGCGAGACGGTGACCGAGGGCGTCACCGTCGTCCGACCTCCCGAGATCCGCCGCTGCCGCGAGGAGTACGAACTGCTGCGCTCCCGCGTGCTGAGCAGACTGGACGAGCTGGCCCGTGACCGGCTCGGCGGCGGGACGGCGGCCGTGCTCACGACACTACGGCCCCCCGGTGTCCGAGGACACCGGGGGGCCGCCCCGCATCCCGGCAGCCTTCCCCCACGAAAGGTCACCAGGACTCCCCTGAGTGTGGATCAGGGTGAGATCTCGTCAGAAGGTCAATACGGCACCCTCCCCGAGACCCGCCTTCATCGTGCACCGGTTGGCGAAGGTGGTGGACCAGTCGACGTGCTTGCCGTTCCACACGCCGGTGACGGTCACCGTCACCGGCTGCCACTCCCTGGTACAGATGACGTCGGACGTGTTGCTCACCAGGCGGGTGAACTGACCGCCCACCTCGGTGAGTTCGGCGCACGCAGCTTCCGGCGCCGGGTGGGACCCGGCGGGACGCGGCGCACAGGTCAGCGTCACGGCGCGCTCTACCGCCGCGGAGCCGGCGTCCTCGCCCTGGCCGACCGTGAGCACCAGAGCGGACGGCGCGTAGAGGCTCGTGGGCTTGGGAGCCTCGGCCTGCGCGGTGCCTGATGTCGCGGCGAGGACGCAGGTGGCCGCCGCGGCGGTTGCTCCTATCGTCCTGAGGGTGCGACGCATGGTGAACTCTCCTTCGCTGGTTGCGGTTGGTGACTGCGGTGGGGAGTCTTGCCGGTGCGGAGAGTGAGTGCCAGGCGGATGGTCGATTTCCGGATGTGTGCGTTCGGTGGACGGTGCCCGTACGGTCGTTCGGGCAGCTCAGGAGCAGTGACTCGGTCGCGTGGCGCCTGTCCAGCATATGGACAATCAGCATTGGTATAAACGCCAACGACCCGTTGACCTGCATCTTTGCGAAATTGGTTCTTTTTTCGACAACCCGCATCGACCGGAAATCGTCGCTCTCGGGCGGTTAAACCAGGCCCTCGGAGGCTTGTGCGGGGTTGGCGGCCGCCCCCTCGGTGCTGATCAGTACGACCGTCGAGGCGGCTCCGACGCCCAGCTCCGCCCGGCGTCCGGCGCTGCCCGCTCCGGTGAGGGCGCGCGCGCCCCCGCGAGGGCGGCGGCGCCACACGGACCGGACGTGACGCCCAGCTCCGCGAGGTCGCGCACGGCCGCCGCGCTGTCGGCGTCGCGGACGCGACCGCCGCGTCCAGGCCGTCGCGCAGCACGGGCCAGGCGAGCGCCGACGGGGTTCCGCAGTTGAGGCCCGTCATCGCGGTGACGCCGGTCTCCACGCTGGTCGGCCGCCCCGCCCGGAGGCTGGTCAGCACGCACGCGGCCACCTCCGGTTCCACGGAGAGGAGCGCGGCGGGCGCCGCACCGGAGGCGGTCGCGGCGGGCCGCCGGCCCCGGTAGTGCGCCACGGCGGCCTGGGCGAGCGACCCCACGCCCACCGGGACGGCGACGAGCGACGGCGACCCGGCGGCCGCCGCGGCCAGTGGGCGTCGATCTCGGCGAACAGCGTGGCGTATCCCTCGACGATCAGCGCGGGAATCTCCTCGTAGCCGTCCCACGCCGTGTCCTGGACGAGTACGGCGTCCGGCGCCCCGGCCGCCTCCGCCGCCCGGCGCACCGCCGCGTCGTAGGACCCGGCCACGGTGGTGACCTCGGCGCCCTCGCCCGCGATGGCGGCCACGGCCGCCGGGTGGACGCCTTCGGGGACGAAGACGTTGAGCGCGCTCTGACCGAGCGCCGCGCCATTCTGGCCACGGCCCGCCCGTGGTTGCCGTCCGTGGCGGTGACCAGACACAGCCGTCGGCCGTCGGCGGCCCCCGCCGCTCCGCTCCCGCGCCGCGCCAGGAGCCGGTGGATCGCCCAGGACGCGCCGAGCGCCTTGAACGCGGGCAGGCCGAGCCGCTCCGACTCGTCCTTCACGAAGACCCGCGCGACACCCAACTCGGCCGCTAGGGACGGCAGTTCATGGAGGGCGGTCGGGGTGTAGCCGGGCAAGGTGGCATGGAAGGCGCGGGCGTCCGCCGAGGGCGGGGCGCAGGTCCACGACCGCGGCTGGGGCCGCGCGAACCACGCCGGTCGCGGGAGCGGCGAGCCGGGGGAAGGCGAAG
>RBWT01000238.1 GCA_004010275.1 Streptomyces huasconensis | reverse complement strand
CGGGCGGCACGACGCCGCCGCCCGCGCCGACCCGCTCGGCCCCGCCGCCGTCACCGTCACGGTCGCGTCACCGCCGCCGCCGACGGCGCGCGGCGACGGGGCTCGGTGGACGCGACGCCGCCGGCGCGGGCCCACCGCGGCGGCGACCCTCAGCGAGGGCGACCGGGGCCCGGAGGTCGCGGAGCTCCAGGGGCGGCTGGCCCAGCTGTATCTGTACGTGGGCGAACGCGACGGCTCGTACACCCGCCAGGTCACCGCGGCGGTGCTCCGCTACCAGTGGGCGCGCGGCCTCACCTCGGACGAGCCGGGCGCGTACGGCCGTCAGACGCGCCGGAGCCTTGAGTCGGAGACAAGGGAGCCATAAGTCCCGTGGTCGGGGATGCGGCGCCGGGTATACGGCTCCGCGTGAAAGATCTCCGCACCACTCCGCAGCCGTCGAACGCCCCCACTCCTCTCAAGAAGGCCCTGACCGCACCGCTCCTGTACTTCTTCATCCTCGGGGACGTGCTCGGCGCGGGCGTGTACGTCCTGGTCGGCCAGGTCGCCGCCGACTCCGGCGGCGCCGTCTGGGTGCCGCTGGTCGTGGCGCTGTGCCTCGCGCTCCTGACGGCGGCCTCGTACGCCGAACTGGTGACCGCGTACCCGCGTGCGGGTGGCGCTTCGCACTACGCGACCTTGGCGTACGGGCCCTTCGCCGGGTTCCTCGCCGGGTTCTGCATGCTCGCCGCCGGCGTCGTGTCGGTCGCCGCGCTGGCCCGCGGGTTCGCCGGCGACTACCTGACCGAGTTCGTCACGCTTCCGGTGGTCCTGGTCGTCGTCGTCTTCCTGGCCGCGCTGGCGCTGCTGAACGCGCGGGGAATCCGGGAGTCGACGCGGGCCAACGTCGTCGCCACCGTCATCGAGGTGAGCGGGCTGCTGCTGGTGATCGGGCTCGGCGTCTGGATCGTGCTGCGCGGCGACGGCGACTGGGCAGGCTGACGCAGCTGGGTACGGAGAGCCACGAGCCCGCGGCGGCCGTGCTGAGCGGGGCGGTGCTGGCGTACTACTCGTTCGTCGGGTTCGAGACGTCCGTCAACGTGGCCGAGGAGACGCGCGACCCGCGCCGTTCGTATCCGCGGGCGCTCTTCGGTGCCCTGATCACGGCGGGCGCGGTGTACGCGCTGGTCGGGGCCGCCGCGGCGGCGGCCGTGCCGACCGACAGGCTGGTCTCGTCCAGCGGGCCGCTGCTCGAAGTCGTGCGGGAGGCGGGCGGTGTGCCGACGGAGCTGTTCGGCGCCGTCGCGCTGGTGGCGGTCGCCAACGGCGCGCTGCTCACCGGCATCATGTCGTCGCGCCTCGCCTACGGCATGGCGCGGGACCGGCTGCTGCCGGGCTTCCTGACGAAGGTGCTGCCGGGCAGGCGTACGCCGTGGGCCGCGATCGCCGCCACGACGGCGCTCTCCCTGCTCCTCGCGCTGACCGGCGACGTGGCCACGCTCGCCTCGACGCTGGTCCTGCTCCTGCTGGTGGTCTTCTTCATGGTCAACACCGCGACCCTGGTGCTGCGCCGCCGCGACACGACCGCGCGGCCGGACCACTTCCGCGCACCGACGGCGGTGCCGCTCCTCGGGGCGGCGTCCTGCGTGGCACATGGCGACGCAGATCGAGGCCGAGGTGTGGCTGAGGGGCCTGATCGTCCTGGCGGTCGGCGCGGTAGACGGCGCCGTGGCGGCGGGACGGCTGCGGCGGGGGGTGTGACGGAGCGCGAGGGCCGGGGGGCCTTGATTCTCACCCCCGGCCTCGGTCTCAGCCGAACGTGAGCCGGATCAGCCCGTCCCCCGCGTCGGCCACGCCCACCCGCGTGAGGTCGTCCACATGCACGGTCGGGCCCAGCGCGGCCGCCCGTGGGCCGACGCCCACCACCCGTATGCCCGCGGCCTGCCCCGCGCGGATTCCGGCCGCCGAGTCCTCGAAGACCACGCAGTCGGCGGGGTCGAACCCGAGCGCCGCCGCTCCCTTGAGGAACCCCTCGGGGTCCGGCTTGCTCGCGCCGACGCTCTCGGCGGTCACCCGCACGGCCGGCAGCGCCAGCCCCGCGGCGGCCATCCGCCCGGTGGACAGCGGCACGTCCGCGGAGGTCACGAGCGCGTGCGGCAGGTTCAGCCGGGCGAGCGCGGCCATGAAGGCGGGGGCGCCCGGCCGCCGGGACGACGCCCTCCATGTCGGCGGTCTCCGCGGCGAGCATCTCGCGGTTCTCCGCGTGGTTCTCCGCCATGGGCCGCCCGGGGAGCAGCACCGCCATGGACGCGTAGCCCTGACGGCCGTGGACGACCTTGATGACCTCGTCGAAGTCGAGTCCGTGCCGGTCGGCCCAGCGCCGCCAGCAGCGCTCGACGACCGCGTCCGAATTGACGAGGGTGCCGTCCATGTCGAGGAGGACGGCCCGGGCGGTCAGTTCAGGGGCGGCATGCGTGGCCGTCATCGCCGTCATCGACGTACTCCAGAGCCATGGGGGTCCGCGGCCATGGGGTCCCGCGGAGGGAAGATCCAAGGCGGCTCCGCCCGCCGGTCAGGGAGTACGGGCGGAGCCACTTTGTTCCTGCACGGTACAAAACGAGGGCGGCAAAAGCCAACGCCGCAGGTCACAGGGGTCAAGGCCCGCGAAAACGGGCAACGTCACGCAATCGCCTCGTACAGGCTCCAGACGCCGAGGCCGAGCATCAGCAGCGCCGCGATCTTCGTGATGAGCGCCAGCGGCACCCGCTTCATCAGCGCCTTGCCGCCGACGATGCCGATCCCCGCGACCGCCCACAGCGCGAGCACGGCACCGAGGCCCACGGAGAGCGGGTCGTCGTAGCGCGCGGCCATGTTCGCGGTCATGATCTGCGTCAGATCGCCGAACTCGGCGACCAGGATGAGCATGAAGCCGGCCCCCGAGACCTTCCAGAAGCTCTGGTCCTCGGGCTGCTTGACCTCTTCCTCCTCACCGGCACCCTTCAGGAGCAGCATCGCGGCGCCGCCGAGGAAGAGGACGCCCGTCAGCGCGTGGACCAGCTGCTGCGGCAGCAGGGTCAGGACGCTGCCCGCCGCGACGGCGAGCACCACGTGGACGGTGAAGGCGGCGGCGACACCGGCGAAGACGTACGAGGCGCGGTAGCGCGTGCCGAGGACGAGTCCGGCCAGGGCCGTCTTGTCCGGCAGCTCGGCGAGGAAGACGACGCCGAAGACGAGCGCCATCACACTGAAGCTGATCAAGGGTTCCTCAATCGGTCGGGGCCGCCCCGCCGAGAGTGTTCCACCGCTTCGCGTACGACACCTCGGCACGGCAGCACACAGGAACGCACGCGGACGCGCACGTCGGGCACTGCTTGCCGAAGGTCTCGCTGGCCTGCCCCACAGGGCCTGCCTCCGGGCGCCGGCTCAGACGAGCTGAGCAGTATGTCGACGGTCCGGCGAAGAGCTACTCCCCTTCTGCGCCCTCCATCGTACGGGACGGCGCGCGGATGGCGGCCAGGGACTTTGGGCCCGCGCCGGAGCGCCACAGAGTGACCTGGATCACTCGAACGCAACTCCCGCCCCACTCAATGCACATGACGGCCCGCCAGAACCATTGAACTCTGCACCTGATTGACGCGACCCTGTCATCATCCACCCATCCACCGGCAACCCGGCCCCGCAAGCCTGACCGCCCCACCGGTCAACTTCCCCCCACGAACAAGGGAGTTCGCATGTCCACTTTCTACGCGCGTCGATGCCGCCCGGCCGCCCTCGGCGCCACCGCCCTGCTGGCCTGCGCGGCCGTCCTCACCACCGGCACCCCCGCCCAGGCCGCTCCCCCGGAGCCGGTGAGCGCCGCCACCGCCCGTACCTACCTCGGCGAGCTGACCGTCAAGGCGGAAGGTTCCTCCGACGGCTACAGCCGCGACAAGTTCCCGCACTGGAGCACGCAGTCCGGCACCTGCAACACCCGCGAGGTCGTCCTCAAGCGCGACGGCACCAACGTCCAGCAGGACGCCAGTTGCGCGGCGGTCTCCGGCACGTGGAAGTCCCCCTACGACGGCGGCACCTGGACCGCCGCGTCCGACGTCGACATCGACCACGTCGTGCCGCTCTCCGAGGCCTGGAAGTCCGGCGCGAACAGCTGGACCACCGCGCAGCGCCAGGGCTTCGCCAACGACCTGGCCCAGCCGCAGCTCATCGCGGTCACCGACAACGTCAACCAGGCCAAGGGCGACCAGGACCCCGCCGAGTGGATGCCGCCCACGGCCTCGTACCACTGCTTCTACGCCCGTATGTGGGTCGACGTGAAGCACCACTACAGGCTCACGGTGAACACCGAGGAGAAGAGCGCCCTGAACTCGGTCCTCAACGGCTGCTGAGCCTCCGCGCCCGGCCGGACACGCCGGAATCAACCCGCCCGCCTCCGGCGTTCCGTACCGTACGGGGCGACGGAGGAGGGTGATCACCTGTGGCACGGCTGCGTCTGGGACCACTGCTGAGGTACGTCGACGGCTCCGCGGCGACCGTCTGGGTCGAGACCGACCGGCCCTGCGCCGCCGAGGTGCGGTGCGCGGACGGCGCTCGCGGCTCGGCGCGCACCTTCCGGATCGCCGGGCACCACTACGCCCTGATCCCGGTCACCGGCCTGACACCGGGCACCGAGACGGCGTACGAGGTGCGGCTCGACGACACGGGTGATGGGGACGGCGCGGGTGACGCGGAGGGCAACGGTGACGCGGACGGCACGCGCACGGTCTGGCCGCTGCCCGGCTCCCGGTTCCCCGCCAGCACCATCCGCACGCCCGCGCGGGGGACGCGCCGACGCGCTGCGCGTCACGTTCGGCTCCTGCCGCTGGGCCGCGCCGCCCTCCGGTGAGCACGACCCCGTGGGCCCGGACGCCCTGGACACCCTCGCCGCCCGCATCGCCGCGGACCCGGACGGGGAGCGCCCGGACGACCTGCTGCTCCTCGGCGCCCTGGTGTACGCGGACGAGACCTCCAAGGCCACCCGGCGCTGGCTGGCCGCGCGCCGGGACCTCGCCGAGCCGCCGGGGGCCCAGGTCGCGGACTACGAGGAGTACACGCACCTCTATGACGAATCCTGGCTCGACCCCGAGGTCCGCTGGCTGCTGTCCACCGTGCCGAGCTGCATGGTCTTCGACGACCACGACCTGATCGATGATTGGAACACCAGTGCGGCCTGGCTCGCCGAGATGCGGGCCACACCCTGGTGGCGCGAGCGCATCCTGAGCGGCCTCATGTCGTACTGGGTCTACCAGCACCTCGGCAATCTGCGCCCCGACGAGCTGGCGACCGACCGAGTCCACGCCGCCGTGCACGCAACGCCCGACGGCACGGAGGCACTGCGCGCCTTCGCCGCCGCGGCGGACGCGGACCCCACCTCGGCGCGGTGGAGTTATCGGCGGGACTTCGGGCGCGTACGCCTGTTGATGGTCGACACGCGCGCCGCGCGCGTCCTGGCGGAGGACCGGCGCGCCATGCTCGACCCCGGCGAGGCGCAGTGGCTGCGCGACCAGGTGCTCGACGGCGCGGGCGGCGTCGACCACCTCCTCATCGGCACGTCGCTCCCCTGGCTGCTCCCGCACCTCATCCATGACGCCGAGGGGTGGAACGCCGCGCTGTGCCGCGGCGAGCGGGGCGCCCGCTGGGCCCGCTTCGGCGAGAAGCTGCGCAGGGGCTCCGACCTGGAGCACTGGTCGGCCTTCCCGTCGTCCTTCGAGGCGCTGACCTCCCTGATCGCGGAGGTGGGCTCGGGCGACGACGCCCCGGCGACGATCTGCGTGCTCTCGGGCGACGTCCACCACGCCTACGTCGCCGAGCCGAGCTGGCCGACCGGCTCCGGACCCGAGGCGCACGTCCTACAGCTGACCTGCTCCCCAATCCACAACTCCATCCCGAAGTCGATCAGGCTCGGATTCCGCTTCGGCTGGAGCCGCGTGGGCCGGGCGCTCGGCCGCCGCTTCGCCCGCCACGCCGGGGTCACCCACGCGGGCATCGACTGGCACCGCACGGGCGGCCCCTGGTTCGGCAACCAGCTGATGACCCTGACCCTGCGCGGCCGCTCGTCCCACCTCCGCCTCGAACAGGCCCGGACGACACCCGGCGGCGGCGCACGCCTGGAGACGGCGGAGGAACGCCGGCTGGCGTGAGGGCGGTGCCGGGCGGGACCGTCGGGCGTACGGCGCCCCCGGTCTTGCCCTGCCCCGTCCCGACGTGACACACCCCACACCCGTAGCTGTAACCTCCGCCGCCTCTTCGGCATCAGGGGGGTCCGGCGGCATGATGATGCGGACCGTCCGCTTCCAGCGTTCGTACGCGTTCTCTATGCCCCGGGAGTCACGCCTTTGTCCGCATCTCTGCCCGCGCCGCGCCCGCCCGCACCGGACGCGGCCGCCCTCGCCCTGGTCGGCGCGGGACCTCGCGGCACCAGCGTGCTCGAACGGCTCTGCGCGTCGGCGGCCGAACTCCTCGCCCCCGGGACGCACCTGACGGTCCATGTCGTCGACCCCTCGCCGCCGGGCCCCGGCCGCGTCTGGCGGACGGCGCAACCCGCCGAGCTGCTGATGAACACCGTCGCCTCCCAGGTGACCCTCTTCACCGACGAGAGCGTCGACTGTTCGGGCCCGATACGACCGGGCCCGAGCCTGTACGAGTGGGCGGCCGCGGGACGCGTGCCGGGGCTCGGCCGACGACTATCCGACCCGCGCCTGCTACGGCCGCTATCTGGAGTGGGTCTTCACCCAGGTGGTGCGGGCCGCCCCCGGCTCCGTACGCGTCCTGGTCCACGCGGCGCGCACGTGCGGCTCGACGAGACCAAGGACGGTCTCCAGATCCTCGTACTCGACGACGGTCGCGAACTGTCCGGGCTCGCCGCCGTCGTCCTGGCCCAAGGACACCTGCCGACCCGCCCCGCCCCGGACGAGGAGCATCTGGCCCGGCACGCCGCGCGGCACGGCCTGCGGCACTTCCCGCCCGCCAACCCGGCCGACCTGGACCTCTCCGCCGTCGCCCCCGGTGAACCGGTGCTGCTGCGCGGCCTCGGCCTCAACTTCTTCGACCACATGGCGCTGCTGAGCACGGGCCGCGGCGGCCGGTACATACGGGAGCCGGACGGCGCCCAGCGCTACGAACCGTCGGGCCACGAGCCGAAGTTGTACGCGGGCTCGCGGCGCGGCGTCCCGTACCAGGCGCGCGGGGACAACGCCAAGGGTCCTTACGGACGGCATGAGCCCGCCGTCCTCACCGACGACGTCATAGCCCGCTTCCGCAAGCGCGCGGACAGCGGCGACGCCCCGGACTTCCTGGACGAGATATGGCCCCTGGTCGCCAAGGAGGTGGAGACGGTCTACTACGCGGCGCTGCTCACCGCGCGGGGCGACACCCCGGAGAGCGTCGAGGACTTCCGCGCACGGTTCCTCGCCGCCGCCCACCAGAGCCCCCGCGAGGCCCAGGTGCTCGGCGAGGGCCCGCTCCACGGCCTGCCGGGGCGGGTGATCGGGGGCCATGCTGATCACCGGCTGACCGGCCAGCCCGGTGAGCGGCAGCCGTGACGTGCCGCTGGTGAGGGCGTGCCCCGGCTGGGTCACCAGGACCAGTTCCTCCACCAGGACGGGCTCGGCCGACACCGCGGCGGGCAGCGGCACCGGGTCGGCGGGCTCGTACGTATGGGTGAGGGCGAGGTCGACCTCGCCCTCCGCCACGGCCGCGACACCGGACGGCGGTTCGCGGTCCGTCACGGTCAGCCCCACCTCCGGATGGGCCCTGCGGAACGCCGACAGGACGGGCGGCAGCAGGTGGATGCCCGCCGTCTGGAAGGTGCCGAGGCGCAGCCGTCCGCCCGAGAGCCCGGCGAGCCGCGCCAGTTCGTGCCGGGCCCGCTCCATCTCGTCGAGCACCCGGCGGGCGTGCCCCGCGCAGCAGCTCACCCGCGCCCGTCAGCCGGGCCCCGCGGTGATGGCGCACCAGAAGCGCGCGCCCGCCTCCCGCTCCAGCTTGGCCAGTTGCTGGGAGAGCGCGGGGACGGTGTAGCCGAGGCGCTCGGCGGCGCGGGTGATCGAACCGGCCTCCGATACGGCGATCAGGGCGGCGAGCCGCGTGGGGTCGTACATACGGATCTCCCGTCGGCGGCGCGCGCTCCGGCAGTGCCGGGCGTAGGACCGGGCGTAGGACCGGGCGCGTAGGGCCGGGCTAAACGGATGCTTAAGGCAGGCCCAGAATATTCCACATACCTGCTGAAGGCCCGCGCCCGGCAGGCTGGGCGGCATGGACGCACAACTGGTCGCCTTCACGGGTGTCGCCGCGGGCATCGTCGCCCTGCCGGGCGCCGACTTCACCGTCGTCGTACGCAACGCCCTCGCCTCACGCAGGGCGGGAGTCGCCTGCGCGGTCGGTGTCGTCGCGGGGCTGCTGGTGCACACGGCGCTGGCGGTCGCGGGCGTCGCGGCGGTCCTCACGGCCGTGCCCGCGCTGTTCGGGGCGCTGCAGATCGTCGGCGGCGCTATGTGCTGTATCTCGCCTGGCGCGCAGTGCACCCCGCGGCACGGGCGCGGCCGTCCACGGGCCACGAGCCGATGGAGCGGGGCGGCGGTCTGCGGGAGGGCTTCCTCACCAACGCGCTGAACCCGAAGGCGTCCCTCACGTTCCTCAGTGTGCTGCCGCAGTTCGTGCCGGACGACACTCCGGCGATGCCGAGGACGCTGCTGCTCGCGCCGTCATCGTGGCGCTCGCCCTGCTGTGGTTCCCGGTCGTGGCCCTCACGGTGGACCGGCTCGGCAGGTGGCTGCGCAGGCCGCGCGCCGCGCGGGCCGTCGAGGCCGTCACCGGTGCCGCGCTCGGCGTGCTGGGCCTGGCGCTGCTCCTCGCGCCCCTGCGGGCGTGATGATGCCCCCTCACGCGGAGGGGGCGGTCTCTCGTCGCGCGGCCCCGCCCGTCGTGCCGGACGCACTGCGGGCGGTGCCGGGCGTGTGCCCGGCCGGGCGCGGTGTGCGGGTCCACGGACCCCCGCGGCCGGCCGGACGCGGCAGGCGGGTCAGCGGACCCGGCCGTACCAGACGCTCTTGCTCCAGATCTTGTCCTTGCGTACCACGGTCCCCCTCTTCGGCGCGTGCCAGATGCGGCCGTCACCCGCGTAGATCCCGACGTGGTAGACGTTGCGGCCCGAGTGGAAGAACACCAGGTCACCGCGGGCCCGCTGGGACTTGGCGATGTGCCGCGTCTTGTTGTACTGCGCGGCGGCCGTGCGCGGCAGCTTCTTGCCCGTGCGCTTGTACGAGTACAGCGTCAGGCCCGAGCAGTCGAAGCGGTGGGGTCCCACCGCTCCATAGCTGTACGGGGAGCCCTTCTTGGACGCCGCGATCTTGAGCGCTTTCGTTCCGTGGGTGGCTGCCTCGGCCTCCGACGTGAGCCCGGGGGCCATGACGGTGCCGCCCACAACGGCGAGGGTGAGGGCCGAGACGGCCCCGGTCCTGCCGAGCAGCGACGGAACGTGATTCAGCGCGGTCATGCGTAACCCTTCGTCAGCCGCCTGTGAAGGATGACCTGTCGGGTTCGGGCAGGCGAAGATGCCCGGCCGCGTCATGCTCTGCGGCTTCACCCCAAGGGCGTCGTCCGGACTCTCCGGACGGGCCCGCCTTGATTGGGTCCTCCACTCCTGCCGATGCACCGATGTCGACCGGTCATCCGGGCGGCGGCAGGACTCGGCGTCCGCCCGGATCGCCCCGCCGCTGTGGCGGAGGCATGTCGTCGGAAGGGATCTTGACCCGAAAACAGCTCGAAAACCGAGTCGAAACGACGTTTTGTGAGGCTACTCACGACTGACCTGTTCGGGTGGACGCTGCCGAATTCGACCTTCCGCGGCCGTGTCTGACGACGGTTCGACCAGCACTGGAACGATCCATTCCGCTCTCGCCGTAGGTGTTTCGCGCAACTCCCGACCGCATGATAAAGGAGCCCCAAATACGCCAACTGAGGTAGCCCATCTGGTCCGTTTCGAAGCGGAACCGGACGTTCTGTCGAACGGAACGCGTCGTTCAGCGGGCGGCCACCTCCCTCGGGCGGGAGGCGGACGGTGGGCGGTTCACCGGCCCGCCGACGGCGGCACGCCCACCCGCCCGGCCCTGCGCTCGCCGTCCAGGACGAGCAGCGCCCGGGGCGAGCGTGGCGGCGTGGACCTCGCT
>RBWT01000237.1 GCA_004010275.1 Streptomyces huasconensis | reverse complement strand
CGTCCACGACCACCCGCCCGCTCCACAGGGCTCCACCCTCGAGCCCCTGCTCACCGATTTGCCGGAACGGCAAAGACCGTCACGTCAGTCGGCCGCCTCGGCGCCATGATCGGTGTGCACCCGAGGCCACCCGGAACCGGAGGACAGACCCATGCCCCAGCCCACGCCGTCGACCGCCCCGCGCCACCGCACCGTCGAGGCGCCCGCCGGGCGGCTGCACCTGGTCGAGCAGGGCACCGGGCCGCTCGTCCTGCTCGTGCACGGCTTCCCCGAGTCCTGGTACTCCTGGCGCCACCAGCTGCCTGCCCTCGCGGCGGCGGGATTCCGGGCGGTCGCCCTCGACGTGCGCGGTTACGGCCGCTCCTCCAGACCCGCCGCAACGCACGCGTACCGCATGCTCGACCTGGTGGCGGACAACGTCGCCCTGGTGCGCGCCCTCGGCGAGGACACGGCGGTGATCATCGGCCACGACTGGGGCGCGAACATCACGGCGACGTCAGCCCTGGTCCACCCCGAGGTGTTCCGCGCGGTCGGGCTGCTGAGCGTTCCCTACGCCCCGCCCGGCGGCCCCCGCCCCACCGATGTCTTCACCGGGATCGGGCGGCCCGGAGCGGGAGTTCTGCGTCTCGTACTTCCAGGAGCCGGGCCGCGCCGAGACCGAGATGGAACCCGACGTCCGGGGCTGGCTCGCGGGGTTCTTCGCCGCCATGTCCGGCGACACCATGCCGGCCCCGGGTGAGCCCGACCCGCACTTCGTGAACCGGGGCGGCGGGCGCGGTGGACGCCTGCGCGACCGCTTCCCGAAGGGCCCGCTTCCCGCCTGGCTGAGCGAGGACGACCTCGACGTGTACGCCGGGGAGTTCGAGCGCACCGGCATGACCGGGGCACTCAACCGCTACCGGAACATGGACCGCGACTGGGAGGACCTCGCCCCGTACAACGGCGCGTCCGTCAAGCAGCCGTCCCTGTTCATCGGGGGTGGCCTCGATGCCTCCACGACCTGGATGGGCGACGCGATCGACGCCTTCCCCGCCACGCTCCCCGGCCTGGTCTCCTCGCACATCCTGGACGGCTGCGGCCACTGGCTCCAGCAGGAACACCCGGCGGAGGTCAACCGCCTGCTGACCGCGTGGCTGGCCTCCCTCACCGCCACGCGTTGACCTCCGACGACACCGATGACGCCCGACGACGGCCAACGCCCCGTCGGGCGGGACGCCGGCGGTTCAGCCCAGTGGCCTGGTCCAGTCAGCGTCACGCCTCGACAGGCGCCACGTCAGCGCGCCCACCAGGAAGAGCAGTAGCAGCGCGAGTCCGAGGGTGGCGGCCAGGCCGGCGTGGGTGAGGAGCAGGGCTCCGGTCAGCGCGCCGAGGAACATCACCAGGACGGAGAGGACACGGCGGCCGGGCCGGGGAGCCGCCCCGCCGGCCGGGGTGGAGTCCGCCGCCAGACCCGTCAGGGTCAGGGTGAGCACCGTGGTGGTCAGGTCGGGGACGCCGAGCCGCCTGGCGACGGCGTTCTGGAGCCCCATCGCGAGGCCGAGCAGCACGCCAAGGAGTAGCGGGCCGGGCCCCGGTCGCCCCGTGCGCCGCCGCCGCCGTGACGGCGGCCGCCGTCACGAGCGCCGCCTGAAGTCCGGCGGCCACGGCCAGCAGCCGGCCGCGGTGTGCGGCGAACCGGGTGCCGAGCCGGCCCCCGGCCAGCGCGCCGGTGAGGAACGCGGCCATCGACACGACGGAGGCGGGGGCGGACAGCCCTGCGGCGCCCGCCAGGGCGAAGCCGAGGAAGACCACGTTCCCGGTCATGTTGGCGACGAAGACGTGCCCGAGGGCGAGGTAGCTCACGGCGTCGACCACGCCGGTCACCAGGGTCAGCGTCAGCAGAAGCGGCGGCAGCGGCCCGTGCCGGTCGCCCTTCGGCGGTACGAGGGTGCGGGCGGCGTCAGCGAGCAGCTCGCGCATGCGGGCCCCTCCCCTCGGCGGCGTCCTCGGTGGTGTCCTCGGCGGCGGGCCGGCGGTGCAGCACCGCACGGGTGAGCAGCCCGCTGAGGGGGCCGATGACGACGGCCACGACCGAGACCCACAGGGGCCAGGGCGTCAGGCCGAGGGCGTGGTCGGCGGACCAGCGCCCCGGTCCGGTGAGCGCCAGGACGGCGGAGACCACGACGAGGACGAGCGGGTACTCATAGCCGTCGTTCTGCACCCACAGCCCCTGGGGCCACTTGACGGAACCGGCGACCGTCATCACCCCCATCGCCGCCATGGCGGCCGCGGGGGTGAGCAGCCCGGTCGCCAGGAACAGGCCGGCACCGATCTGGCTGCCGCGCCGCGGCGACCGCCGTCAGCCGGCCGCCGCGGAAGCCGTCGTGCCGGAACTCCCGTGCCCCGCCCGCCAGTCCGTCGCCGCCGAGCCGGAAGCTGACCTTCTGCACGCCGTGCCCGGCGATGAGGAGTCCCACCACCAGCCGGAGTACGAGCAGTCCCGTGTCCATCCCTTGCCCCTGCCTGTTCCTGACGTTCCGTCAACCACCGATGTGCCGCGCCGGTCAGCCGGCGGCGTGCTCGCCCATGACGGCCTGCGCGTACACGAGGCCGAGGCCGTAGGCGCCGCCGTGCTCCTTCACGACCTCGGTGACGGGCACGTACGTCTCGGTGCGCGCCCAGTCGCGCTGGAGCTCCAGGAGCACCTGCACCCAGGTGACCGGGATCGCGCCGCCCTGGACCATGCGCTGGACGGCGTGCTCGTGGGCCTGCGGGCTGACGCCGCCGGACGCGTCCGTGACGACGTACACCTCGTAGCCCTGGGCGATGGCGGAGAGCGCGGGCAGGACGACGCAGACCTCGGTCCACAGACCGGCGATCACGAGCTTCTTGCGGCCGGTCGCCTTCACCGCCTCGACGAAGGGCACGTCCTCCCAGGCGTTCATCGAGGTGCGGTCGATGACCTGCTGGTCGGGGAAGACCGCCGAGAGCTGCGGCATGATCGGGAGCCCGAGAAGGACTCGGCGGCCACGGTGCTCAGCACGACCGGTACGTCGAAGACCTTGGCGGCCTTCGCCAGGCCGGTGGCGGCGTTGATGATCGCGGTGCGGTCGCCGCTGCCGGTGCCGAAGAACATCTGCGGCTGGTGGTCCACGAACAGCACGGCGCAGTTGTCGGGGGTCAGCAGGTCGGGGCCGGGAGCAGCGGTGACCTGGGAGAAGTCGGTCATGGGAGTGCCTTTCGACGGTGTTGACGCGCGCGTACGGGTGTCCGCGGGCGGAAGCGGCCGTCCGGGCGGACGGCGCGCGTGGGGTGTGCCCGGGAGGGGCGGTTCACCTCTCCCGGGAAGATCGGAACGGGGAGGGGCTCAGAGCGAGAAGCACGGGTCGAAGAACGGGCGCGCGTCCTCGGGCGTGAGGCCCCGGCGCGCCCGCCACTGGCGGTGCTGCTCGGACTCGGCGACGGCCTGGTGGAGCGACTCGGCCTGGCGGGCGCCGGACAGGCCCGGGCGGGGCGTGGCCTGGTAGCCGCCGAAGTGGGCGACCGGGCTCCAGGCGGGGCTGACCGGGGGCAGTTCCTCGTCGAGGCCCTCGTACTCCCCGGCGGCGTAGACGATCCGGCCGCCGACGACGGTCAGCAGGGATTCGATGTGGGCGATCTCCGGTTCGGGCACCGCGAAGTAGTCCTCGGACAGGATCGCGAGGTCGCCGAGGTGGCCGGGCCGCAGGGTGCCCTTGCGGTCCTCCTCGCCGGTCAGCGCGGCGCCCGCCGAGGTGAACATCGCGAGCGCGGTCTCCCTGGTCGACGCGGCCGAGCGGCGGCCGCAGCACCAGGTCGCCCACGGTGCGGCCGGTGACCAGCCAGTGCAGGGCGACCCAGGGGTTGTAGGTGGAGACGCGGGTGGCGTCCGTGCCGCCGCCGACGGTCAGACCGCGCTCCAGCATGGCGCGGACCGGCGGGGCGTCGGCGGCGCGCCGATGCCGTAGCGGCGTACGAACGCCTCGCCTTGGAAGGAGAGCCGGTTCTGCACGGCCATGGCTCCGCCGAGGGCGGCGACGCGGTCGAGGCTGTCTGCCGAGACGGTCTCCGCGTGATCGAACAGCCAGCGGTTCCCGGCCGGGAAGAGCCCTTCGGCGGCGAGCTTCTCGAACACCTTGAGGTCCCGGCGGATGGTTTCGTCGTACGTGGCGTGCAGCCGGAAACCCCAGCCGTTCTCCATGAGGAGACGTACGGCGCTCTCGAACGCGACCTCGTAGTCGGCGGTGAGTTCGGGGCGCGGCTGGGCGAAATTCTCGAAATCGGCGGCCGCCCAGGTGAGGTTCTCGCCCGCGCCGTTGAGACGCAGCCATTCGTCGCCGTCCTGCGGGCTCGTCATCCCGATCCAGCGGGCGAGATCGTCGACTTCTTGTCCGGCGGTCTGCGGGAAAAGGTGATAGGCGATGCGCAGGGAAAGCTGTCCGTCGGCCGCGAGTTCGGCGACGGTGCCGTAGTTGTCGGGGAAGTTCTGGAATCCGCCCGCCGCGTCGATCGCCGAGGTGAGGCCGAATCTGTTCAGCTCCCGCAGGAAATGCCGCGTCGAGGTCTTCTTGTCCTCCCCGTCGAGGACCGGGGCCTTGGCCAGGGTCGAGTAGAGGATGAGCGCGCTGGGTGCGGCCAGCAGCATGCCCGTCGGCGCGCCGTCGCGGCCCCGCACGATCTGGCCGCCCTTGGGGTCCGGGGTGTCCTTGGTGTAGCCGGCGGCCTTGAGTGCCGCCCTGTTGAGCACCGCCGACTGGTACAGGTGCAGCACGAACACGGGGGTCTCCGGCGCCGCCGCGTTCAGTTCGGCGACGGTCGGCAGCCGGCGTTCGGCGAACTGTTCGGCGGACCAGCCGCCCACCACGCGCACCCACTGGCCCTTCGGGGTACGGGCCGCCTGCTCCCGCAGCATCGCCAGGCCCTGGCGGAGCGTGGGAACGCCGTCCCAGCGCAGCTCAAGTACGTAGTTGAGGCCGCCGCGGATGACGTGCAGGTGGGAGTCGTTGAGGCCGGGGACCACCCGGCGGCCGAGGGCGTCGACCACCTTCGTGGCGGGGCCGACGTGGGCGGCCATGTCCCTGTCGTCGCCGACGGCCGCGATGACGCCGCCGCGGATGGCGATCGCCTGGCCCTGGGGACGCCGCGGATCGCCCGTGTGGATCTTCGCGTTGCGGACGACGACGTCCGCGGCGTGCTGGGCGGCGGTGCCGGGCACCAGCCCACCGACCGGGATCGTGGACACGTGGGGACAACCTCCTGCGACTTGGCCCGAATTGTTTTTCCGGCTCACAACTCCTGCGCTTCGCCCTCACGTTATGGCGACACGTGCCGCACGAGTGGCCGCCCAGTGCACCGCATGCGTTCCGACAGTGCACTGCCCCGTTTTCCATGCGCTGTGGGACCACGTCCGGTGCACTCGGGGTCAACTGCCGCCGCCGGGCAGGTTTTAGACATGTCCTGTAAATGCCTTGCCCCGAGATCAGGAGAAACTCATGTCCGACGTCGTAGAAGTCATTCGCCCGGTTCTGGAGCCCGCCGCCGCCGCTTTCGCCGAGGCGACCGCGAACCCGCCCTACCTGTTCGACCTGGCGCCCGCCGAGGGCCGCAAGGCCGTGGACGAGGTGCAGTCCGGGGAGATCGAGAAGCCGGACGTCGACGAGGAGTGGGTCACCGTCGAAGGCGGCCCCACCGGCAGCGTCCGGGTCCGCGTCGTGCGGCCCGCGGGCAGCCGGGGCCCGCCTGCCGGTGATCCTCTACATCCACGGCGCGGGCTGGGTGTTCGGCAACGCCCACACCCACGACCGGCTGGTGCGCGAACTGGCCGTCGGCGCCGAGGCAGCCGTGGTCTTCCCCGAGTACGACCTCTCCCCCGAGGCCCGCTACCCGGTGGCCATCGAGCAGAACTTCGCCGTCGCCCGCTGGATCGTCGAGGAAGGCGCCCCCAAGGACCTCGACGGCTCCCGCCTCGCCGTCGCCGGTGACTCGGTGGGCGGCAACATGAGCGCCGCCCTGACCCTGATGGCCAAGGAACGCGGCGGCGTCCCGCTGGTCCAGCAGGTGCTGTTCTACCCCGTCACCGACGCGAGCTTCGACACCGGCTCCTACCACCAGTTCGCCACCGGCTACTTCCTGCGCCGCGACGGCATGCAGTGGTTCTGGGACCAGTACACGACCGACGAGGCCGAGCGCGCCCAGATCACCGCCTCCCCGCTGCGCGCCACCACCGAGCAGCTCACCGGACTGCCCCCGGCCCTGGTCATCACCGGCGAGGCCGACGTCCTGCGCGACGAGGGCGAGGCGTACGCCAACAAGCTCCGCCAGGCCGGCGTGCCCGTGACCGCCGTCCGCTTCCAGGGCGTCATTCACGACTTCGTCATGCTCGATGCCCTGCGCGAGACCCACGCCGCCGAAGCCGCCATCGGCCTCGCCGTCACCACCCTGCGCACGGCCCTGCACAGGAGCTGACGGACGAAGCCGACGGCGCTCAGCGGCGCGCCGCCGAGTCCACGGCGATCAGCACGACCAGCAGCGCACCGGTGGCGAGGGCCGGCGCCGGCGACCAGGTGCCCAGCAGATCGCGCACGCCGTGAGGGGGTACGGGAGCCACTCGGCGGCCGTCCGCTGATGGGGCCGCAGATGGACGGCCCACACGGCCGTCAGGAAGACGGCCGCGGGCACGGTGACCGCCGCGCCGACGCCCGCCGCCGGGACGGCGGGCCCGAGCGTGACGTGAGCGCGTACGCGGCGAGGCCGGCCCCTTCGGCGGCGGCCGAGGCGAAGATCAGGTAGTGGCCGTACGCCCAGCCGAACCGGCGGCGGTGCGCCCGGTGCGTCGTGGCGAGCAGGGTGTGCGCGGGCCTGCTGAATTACAGCCACCACATGGCGAACGCCGTGACCAGGCCGCCGGCCGCGACGGCGTACAGCGGGCCCACGCCGTGGTGCCGGTCGAAGGCGCCGCGGACCGCGACCGTGACGGCGGCGACCAACTCCCCGATGACGATGAGGGTGAACAGCTCGTAGCGCTCGGCGATGTGCCGCGGGTGCCACGGCGTCATCCCCGCGGACTGCGCCCATACCGGCACGGCCAGCTCGGCGACGACCAGGACGGCGATGCCCGGCAGCCGCGCCGCGTCCGGCAGGCCGAGGAGCGCGATCCACCCGGCCTGACACACCGTCACTCCCCCGGCGAAGCGCAGGGCGGTCCGCCGCCGGGCCGCGTCCGAGCGCGCCGCGCGCAGCCACAGGGCGGCCAGCGCGGTGCGCGACACGACGTAGCCGAGGGTGATGACGCGCAGGTCGCCGTCGTGGAACGCGCGGGACACCCCGGCGGCGAGGACGAGCGAGCCGGTGATCTGCACGAGCACGGTCAGCCGGTACGGGACGTCGCCCGGGTCGTAGGCCGAGCCGAACCAGGTGAAGTTCATCCACGCCCACCAGATGGTGAAGAAGATCAGCGCGTAGTGCAGGGCGCCGGCGGTGAACTCCCCCGCCATCAGGGCCTCGTGCAGGCTCTCGGACGCCTGCGCGACCGCGATGACGAAGCACAGGTCGAAGAGGAGTTCCAGGGAGGTTGCGGTGCGGTGCCGCTCCTCGGGGTCGCGGCCGCGCATGGCCGGGGTCCTGGCGGGGTGCCTCGGTGGCGCCGTCGGTGTCGTGCCGCGCCCGTTCGTGCTCATGCCGTCTCTTCTCGTCGGTCGGACCCACGGCGTGGGCCGGCCGCCGACGCTAGGTCGGCCGCGGCGGGGTCCCTGCGCGTCGGCGCACGGGTTCTGGCCCGAGAGTGAACGAACGGCGGGAGGGCGCGCGCAGTGCGCTGACGGGCACTCTCGCGTGCGCTGTCGGTCAAGGCGGCTCCTCGTGGCGCGCCTAGCGTCGCCGGGGTACACACAGCACAGCCCCCAGGAGGCGGACATGACCAGCGCGCACCGGCACAAGAGCGGCAGCCAGCCGTGGCTTCACCAGAAGGGAGCGGAGATCCAGCCGTTCGGCACGGTCAGGCAGCTGCCGATCGGCCTGTCCTACGAGGCGCGGATGTACGCCTGCCAGCGGCTGAACCATCTGCTCGCGGACACCCAGATGCTGTACGCGCTCTACAAGAAGCATCACTGGCTGATGCGGGGCGCCACCTTCCATCAGCTGCATCTGCTGCTCGACCAACACGCGTCGGCGCAGCTCGCCGTCGTCGACGCGCTCGCCGAGCGGGTGCAGAGCCTCGGCGGGGTCGCGGTGGGCGACCCGCGGTACGCGGCGGAGATCACCTCGGTGCCCCGCCCGCCGGACGGCGTCGAGGAGGTCCCCGCGATGCTGTCGCGGCTCCTCGAGGCCCACGAGACGATCCTCGTCAACGCCCGCGACGCGGCGCACCGCCTGGCGGAGCTGGGCGACGACGGCAGCAACGACCTGCTCGTGTCGGAGGTGATCCGCGGGGGCGAGGCGCAGGCCTGGTTCCTCGCCGAGCACCTGGTGGAGACGCCCCTGGTGCGCCTGCTGCCCGACGCGGAGCCGGAGGCCGCCCCTATTCGTGCGTGAGCAGGCCCGTGCGCAGCTCGGCCAGGGTCCGTGAGAGCAGCCGGGACACGTGCATCTGTGAGATGCCGAGGGCGGCGCCGATCTCGGCCTGGGTCATCTCCTGGCCGAAGCGCAGCTCGATGATGCGGCGCTCCCGCTCGCCGAGTTCCGCCAGGAGCGGTGCCAGGGCGTGGAGGTGCTCGAAGACCTCGATGGCGGGATCGGGGGCGCCCATGACGTCCGCGAGCGAACGGCCGCTGCGGTGGGTCTCGCCCTCCTCGGCCGAACCGTGCGGGGCGTCCAGGGACCCGGCCGCGTAGCCGTTGGCGGCGACGATCGCCTCCAGCGCCTGTTCCTCGGTCACCTTCAGGTCGGCCGCGAGTTCCTTGACGGTGGGCTCGCGGCCGAGCGCGGAACTCAACTTCTCCTGGGACTGCGAGAGTTGCGTACGGAGTTCCTGGAACCTGCGCGGTACGTGCACGGCCCAGCTGGTGTCCCGGAAGTAGCGCTTGATCTCGCCGAGGATGCAGGGCACCGCGAACGAGACGAACTCGTGGCCGCGGCTCATGTCGAAGCGGTCGATCGCCTTGATCAGGCCCACGGTCCCGACCTGGACGATGTCCTCCAGCTGGCCGCTGCCACGATGGCGGAAACGGCCCGCCACGTAGTGCACCAGCGAGAGGTTCATCTCGATGAGGGTGTCGCGCGTGTACGTGTGCTCGGGCGTGCCCTCCTCCAGTGCCCCGAGCCGGTCGAAGAAGAGCTTGGACAGCTCCCGCGCGTCCTTCGGCGCGACCTCGGAGGCGTCGATCCGCGGCAGCGGCACTCGCGCGTCCGCTGCTCCCTCGGCCGGCCCGAAGCCCTGTCCGACGCCCTGGTACTCATCGATGGTCCGAACAAACATCCCTGGTCCCCACAGTCTCGACATGCACGGCTCAGCTCGCGGTGACCGCGAACACGGTCCCCTCGGGGTCCGCCAGTACGGCCTCCCGTCGGGACCCGAGCTCTCTCGGCGCCGAGACGAGACCACCGCCCCACCGCACGGCCGCGGCGGCGGTCGCGTGGACGTCGGCCACCCGGAAGGACGTGTGCCAGCGGTGGCATCCCCCGGCACCGGGCGCCGCCCCGTCCACGAGCGCGGCGACCGCGCGTGGCCCGTCCCGCACCACGATCCGGTCGTCCACGTACTCCACGGAGCAGCTCTCGCCGGGCTCGCCCGCCCAGCCCAGTACGCCGCCGTAGAAGAGGGCCGCGGCGAAGATGTCCCGGGTGTACAGCTCCAGGCGGGCGACCGGGCCCTCGCCCACCCTCCACTGCTCGTCGGGGGCGTGGTGCCGCAGCCCGAAGACCGCGCCCTCCGGCCCCGCCGCCACGGCGGCCCTGCCGCTGCCGGTGGTGAGCGGGCCGACCGCCACGGTGGCGCCGCGCTCGCTGAGCCGGCCCACCGCGCGGTCCACGTCGTCGACGGCGAAGTACGGCATCCAGCCCAGGTCTCGGGCCCGCGCAGTCGCTCTGGCCGAGGGTCGCGACCGGCACCCCGGCCTTCAGCATCAGGGAACGCGCCCGGCCCTGCGTGCCGATCAGCGGCACGTGGCACCAGCCGAGGACCCGGCCGTAGAACTCCTCGGCGGCGCGGAGGTCCCGCACGGCCAGGCTCAGTCCGCACGGCGCGCCGAGCCCCTCCCGGGAGCCGCCGCCCGGCGGGACGCCCGGGCCGGGCGCGCGGACGGCCGTCCG
>RBWT01000236.1 GCA_004010275.1 Streptomyces huasconensis | reverse complement strand
CGTCGGGTGATGCCGCGTACGAGCTGAAGACGTCCGTGAAGCGCAGCGTGAAGGTGGCCGCCGCCAGCACCCGCATCGACGCGGGCTTCAAGTTCCGCTCGAAGAGGGCGGAGAGCGCGAAGCTCCCCGTCTCCACGGCGCGGTTCGCCCCGGCGGTCGACCTGCGCAGCAGGGCGGAGGCCGGCAAGACCCAGTCCGTACCGGTGACGGTCCAGGGCTCGGCGGCCGGCGCGAACCTCAAGTCGCTGTACGTCTACGTCTCGTACGACTACGGCCAGACCTGGAAGCAGGTCAAGGTGGTCAACGGGAAGATCTCGGTGAAGAACCCCGAGAAGGACAAGGGGATCTCCTTCCACGCCAAGATCACGGACAAGAAGGGGAACAAGTCGACGCTGTCGATCCACAACGCGTACTACGGCAAGTGACCTTGCCCCACTAGCGCGTTGACCCCGGCGCGGCGCCGAAGGGACTGTCGATCACGTATCGCCGGTACCCGTCGGCGCCGCGTCGTGCCGTGTCCGGGGCCACTACTCTGCTCCCATGGCCTCGTCACCGCACCACACCCCGAGCGCCCACGCCTCGCTCCCCAAGGCGGAGTTCGCCTTCCCCGGGCCGCTGCGCGACCAGCTCGTGGCGGCGATCCTGGACGGGTCCAAGACCTCGACGACGGGCCTCCTCGCCGCGTACGAGCAGGACGGCGACCCCCTCCCGGCGCCCGGCGAACGCTCGGTCGTCGTCGACTCCGACGACCGGCCCGTGGCCGTCATCGAGACGACAGAGGTGCGGGTCGTGCCGCTGGCCGACGTGGACCTCGCCCACGCCGTGGACGAGGGCGAGGGGTACACGAGCGTCGCCGCGTGGCGCGCGGGGCACGAGAGCTTCTGGCACAGCGTCGAGCTGCGCGCCGCGCTCGGCGACGAGACGTTCACCGTCGACGACGGCACCGAACTCGTCCTGGAGCGCTTCCGCCTCGTCGCCGACCTGCGGGCGCAGTGACCGGCCGTGCCCCTCGCCGAGGCGGCCGACGGCGCCGCGATCCACTACCGGCTGCACGGCACGGGCGAACCGCTGCTGCTGCTCGCCGCAGTCCAACGACCACCACTGGTGGGACTGCGTACGGGACGACTTCGCCGCGCGCTTCACCACCGTCGTACTCGACCACCGCGGCACCGGCGCGAGCGACCGCCCCGACACCGACACGTACAGCACACCGGGCTTCGCCCGTGACGCCGTCGCGGTCCTCGACCACGCGGGCATCGACCGCGCCCACGTCTACGGCACGTCCATGGGCGGCCGTATCGCGCAGTGGCTGGCCGCCGACCATCCCGACCGCGTCGGCCGTCTCGTCCTCGGCTGTACGTCGCCGGGGGCCCCGCACGGCGTCGAGCGCGGCCCCGAGGTCCGGGCCGCCCTGAGCCAGGCCGATCCGGACGCCGAGGCCGCGCTCTGCTGGAGCTGATGTACACCCCGGCCTGGCTCGCCGAGCAGGAACGCGCCCACCCGGGACGGGAGTTCCACACCCTCGGCGATCCGACCATGCCCGCCCACGCCCGCCGCCGCCATCTGCGGGCCAGCGCCCGCCACGACGCGTGGGACGCGCTGCCCCGCATCACGGCGCCGACCCTGGTCGTGCACGGCACGGACGACGCGTTCAACCCGGCTGCCAACGCCCCGCTGCTCGCCGCCCGCATCCCGGACGCCAGGACCTTCCTGGTCCCGGGCGCCCGGCACGCGTACTTCGAGGAGTTCGCGGACGTGGCGACTCCCGCGGTGCTCGCGTTCCTGGCCGGGAGCGCCGTGCCTCAGGCGCCGCTGCCGTAGGGCCGGGTGAGGATCTCCAGCTTGTGCCCGTCGGGGTCGTCCCAGTAGACGCCCCGGCCGCCGTCGTGCGTGTTGATCTCGCCCGCGCGGTGGTGGTACGGGTCGGCCCAGTAGGTCAGCCCCCGCTCCTTGATGCGGCCGAAGATCGCGTCGAACTCGTCCTCGGAGACCAGGAAGGCGTAGTGCTGCGACGTGATCGGGCCGTCACCGGCGTCGGCGAAGTCGAGGGTGACGCCGTTGGGGATCTCCACGGGGGTGAAGGGGCCCAACTCCGGGCCCACTTCGAGCCCCAGGATGTCGGCGAGGAACTGCGCCGACGCCTTCTTGTCCGTGGCCGCGACGATCGTGTGGTTCAACTCGATGGCCATCGTGTGACCTCCCTGTCTGCCGGAGTCTCGCCGGAATCTTTCCCGAACCCCCGTGGTCCTGCGCTGACAGGAGCCACGCTAGGCCGGGGCACGCGGCGCCCGGATCGGTCACGGGTCCCGGTCCCGCCGCGTCCTGCGGACCAGGCCCCGCGACCGAGGCGTTTTCCGGCCACGCGGAACAGGGCCACGCCCGAACAGGCCCGCGCGGCACGCGTTTTCGCGGCGGATCTCGCGGCGGATTTCGCGGGCGGCGGAACGTTCCGCGCTGCCCCGCGGCCCGGTTCACTCCTAGGCTGAGGGGGTGAGCAGCCAAGAGCGGCAGATGCCGAACGACGCCCGCGTCATCCCCCTGCGCCCGGCCAAGGAGCCCCTGTGGCGTGACGTCGTCGGGGAGGTCCTGCGCGGTGAGCGCCTCGCGCAGGAGCGCACGCTCAAGGACGTGGCCGACGCCGCCCGCATCTCCATGCCCTACCTCTCCGAGCTGGAGCGCGGCAAGGAGGCCTCGTCCGAGGTCCTCGCGGCCGCGGCCCACGCGCTCGGCCTGAGCCTGACGGACGTGCTGTCGCTGGCACAGGGACGCCTGGCCGGCCTCCACCCCCGTGTGAGGCCGGCCAGGGCGTCGTACCAGGGGGACGTACGCCTGGCGGCATGAGGCCCGGGCCGGTCAGGGCTCAAGCGGCCGCGGGCACGACCCGCCTGCTGAGCACCTGATCGGCCAGCCCGTACGCGACCGCCTCCTGCGCGGTGAACACCTTGTCGCGGTCCATGTCCGCGCGCAGCGTGGCGATGTCGTGGCGGGTGTGCCGGGACAGCACCTCCTCCACCTGGGAGCGGATGCGCAGCATCTCCTGCGCCTCCAGGGCGAGATCGGACACCGTCCCCTGCCGGCCGCGGCTCGCGGGCTGCCCGAGCAGCACGCGCGCGTGGTCGAGGATGAACCGCCGCCCGGGGTCGCCCCCGGCGAGCAGCACGGCGGCGGTGGAGGCGGCCTGTCCCACGCAGAAGGTGGAGATGGGCGCGGTGATGAAGCTCATGGTGTCGTAGATGGCCATGAGTGAGGTGAAGGAGCCGCCGGGAGAATTGATGTAGAGGGACACCTCGCGTTCCGGGGCGGACGACTCCAGGTGGAGCAGTTGGGCGATGACGACGTTGGCCACTCCGTCGTCGATCTCCGTGCCGAGGAAGATGATGCGCTCGGAGAGCAGCCGGCTGTAGATGTCGTAGGCGCGCTCGCCCTGCGGGGTGCGCTCGACGACGGTGGGAATCGTGTACTGGCTCATGACTTCCGCTCCTCTCTCAGATCCCGAGCCCGATACGCCGCTTCGACCCGGCGGGCCGCACGTCCTCCAGGGACTCGACGACGTGGTCGACCATCCCGTACTCCTTGGCCTGCTCGGCGGTGAACCACCGGTCGCGGTCGCCGTCGCGCGAGATCGTCTCCTCGCTCTGCCCGGTGTGCTCGGCGGTGATCCGCTCGACGGCCTTCTTGGTGAACGCCAGGTTCTCGGCCTGGATGGCGATGTCCGCGGTGGTACCGCCGATGCCCGCCGACGGCTGGTGCATCATGATGCGCGCGTTGGGCAGCGCGAACCGCTTGCCGTGCGTGCCCACGCTCAGCAGGAACTGCCCCATGCTGGCGGCGAACCCCATGGCGAGGGTGGAGACGTCGTTCGGGATGAGCCGCATGGTGTCGTAGATGGCCAGCCCCGCGGTGACGGACCCGCCGGGGCTGTTGATGTACAGGCTGATGTCGGTCTTCGGGTCCTCGGCCGACAGCAGCAGCATCTGCGCGCAGACGCGGTTGGCGGACACCTCGTCGACCTGTGTCCCGAGCAACACGATGCGCTGGTTGAGCAGTTGGGCGGCGAGATGGTCGTCGAACCGCGACGGGACACTCTCCCCGTCCGCCGCCCGCGGCGCCCGCACTTCCGTCTCCCAGCCACTGCCGAGTACTGACATCGGACCTCCCTCAAGTACCGCGGCTCCAACGCCGCGCCGTGCCAGCACTGTTGCCCGCCACGAGCACGGCTGTCCGGTTTATCGGCTGGGGGCAGATTCGCTGAGGGCAGAGGGGGGCGGGGGCGGGCCGTTAGGGTCGGGTGCTCGTGGAGTGGATATCGCTGGTGAGTACGTTGCTGGGAGCGGGAATCGGTGTCGGGGCGACGCTGCTGGCCGACCGGATTCGGTGGCGGCGCGAGCGCGAGGACCGCGAGACGATGGCGCGGAGACAGCTGTACGCGGAGTACACGGCGGCGCTCTCACGCGTCCGCACGGCGCTCCACGAGTCCGCGCAGGGAACGGGCCGCGCCGCCCCCGGCACCGAGGAACACGCCCGCGAGGTGCGCGAGCGGTTCCTGGCGCCCGGGGCCTACGAGATCCGCCACCAGCTGGCGATCACCGCCCCGGCGGACGTCGTGGAGGCGGCCCGGTCCGCGTTCCTCGCGCTGCGGACGACACGGGACCGCGTCCTTGAGGGAGTGCCGGCCGACAGCGCGGCCTACGCGGAGCTGGAGGCCGAGACCGACGCGGCCATCGCCGAGCTGCGCCGCGTGATGCGCCGGGACCTCGGCGTCGGGTGACATGACCGGCAGCCGCGCACACGTCGGCGCTCCTTTCGCCGCTACCAGCCGTAGACGTACCGATTGGCCGACCGGTCGAACCTCACTTCCACCGGGCGTGGCGGGAGGCCGAACTCCGCCTCGGTCCAGGCGAGGACCGCGGCCGCGAGCCCTTCCGGCTGGTAGTCGGTCTCCGGGAACAGGACGCGGTGGACGGTGATCGTGGTGTGCCGTGGCGCGGTGAGACCCTCCACGGCAGGCGCCGCCAGCGCCACGCCGTGCCGCAGCCACACCGCCTCCTCCGGAGTGATCCGGCGGCCGGTGCGGTCGGCGGGCGGGTGACTGAGGACGGGGGAGGCGTCCAGCCACACGCAGGAACTGACCCGCTCGGCGCACACGGGCGGAGCCACGCCGAGAGTCACCTCGGCGGTGAGGTCGACGGCGATGCCCCAGGCCCCCTTGATCACGCGGTACGCCGTCGTCCGCATCCCCTGGCCCGGCTCAGCCACGGGTGCCCCGTGCCCGTGCATGCAGCTCGCGCACCACTTCCAGGAACGCGGCGCGCACCTCGTGCCGGCTCCTGCCGCGCGTCTTGACGGCGTGGCAGTTCGGGCAGAGGGCGATCATCTGGCCCGGGTGGTCGCGGCCGGCGCCGCTGATCTCCACGACGTGGTCCACCTCGAGGATCGGGTCGCCGGAGTCCGTCACGTCGTCCGGCTGTCCGCCGCAGGCCGGGTTCTCGCACCGGCCAGCGCTGCGGAGCAGTACCGCCCGCCGGGCCGTCGCCGAACGGATGGGGTCCCGGGAGACGCTCTCGCGCCGCCGGCCGTGCCGCCCCGCCTCCCGCCGCTCCACCAGGCCGCACAGCTGTTCGTACTGAGCGGCCAGGGAGACAGGATCGGCAGGTTCCGCCCGGACGGCGGGTACGGGGCTGCTTTCCGGGGCGCGGGGCAGGTCGTCGGCCACCGACTCGTCGTAGAGGCCGACCGCACGCAGCAGCGGGGTCTCGTCGAGGTCCGCGAAGAAGCGGTCCGTGAGCGTCTGGATCACCTCGACGCGGGCTTGGCCGGAGGTGCGCATCAGGTCGTGGAAGGGCCGCACCGGGCCGCCGGTCGGCTGCTGGGCGGCGAACCAGCGATGGGGTACGGAGGCAGCCCCGTGGGCGGGCGGAACGGGCCCCTCGTGGCCCTGGAGCGTCCACAGCCCGGCGTGGTGGAGCGCGAGCACCGGATAGCCGGGGCGGGCGCGCTCGCCCCGGAGGCCGAACTCCTCCAGCAGCCCGCTCAGCGCCGCGCTCGTCTCCTCCCAGGGCAGCATGCGCGGTTCACCCCGCACGGCGCGACCGATCGCCCACAGGAGGGTGATCGGCTGGTAGAGGAGAGGACCGGTCCGCGTGTGGGCGACGCGCAGGCGGGCGATGCGGCCGACGAGGTCGTCGGGCGCGGCTTCGGGTGCGACGACTTCCTGGGACACCACCTGGAAGCCCAACTCGTCCAGCAGCTTCACCACATGGCCGCGGCCACCGGAGAACTCCGAAGCGGCCAGCGGCCGCTGCCCCCGCACATAGCCATGGGCGGCGCCGACCACCGCCTTCGAGTCGTAGTACCGCCCGTCGAGCGACAGCAGATAGGTGCGGGACGCCTGGAAGCCGTATCGGTGGAGAAACGCGCTCCGGCCGAGGCGGTCGAACTCCTCGACGGCTCGCAGGACTTCCGGTCTGCCTATGTCACTCAGCGCCATGGCGCCAAGATACGGCGGCCCGGGTGGTCGGTCAGGCAGTCGGTCGGGTCGCGCCGGGGGCGGGCGCGATGCCCGTCGGGCAGGCCCGGCCCCAGTTCGTCTCCGACGGGGTGTCCAGGAGGGCGCCCGTGCCGCCGATCCCGCAGTACCCGTCGGGGTTCTTGTCCAGGTACTGCTGGTGGTACGGCTCCGCCGGCCAGAAGGGCCTGCCCTCGGCCGGGAGGACCGTCGTCGTGATCGTGCCGTGGCCCGCGGCCGTCAGGACCTGCTGGTAGGCCTCCAGGGACGCCTTCGCGCCGGCCTCCTGCTCGGGGGAGTGCGTGTAGATCGCCGAGCGGTACTGCGTGCCGACGTCGTTGCCCTGGCGGAAGCCCTGCGTGGGGTTGTGGGACTCCCAGAAGAGCTTCAGGAGCGAGGCGTACGAGACGCGCGTGGGGTCGAAGACGACGCGGACCGCCTCCGTGTGGCCGGTCAGGCCCGAGCAGACCTCTTCGTAGGAGGGGTTCTCGGTGTAACCGCCCTGGTAGCCGACGTACGTCGTCCAGACGCCCTCGGTCTGCCAGAACTTGCGCTCCGCGCCCCAGAAACAGCCCAGCGCGAAGTCCGCGACCTCCAGGCCCTCGGGGTAGGGGCCGAGCAGCGGGTTGCCGAGGACTGTGTGGCGCGCGGGGACCTCGAATTCCGGGGTCGCCCGGCCCTTCAGGGCCTGCTCGGGGGTGGGGAGCTCGGGCGTGCGGCCGAAAATCATGGGGTCTCTCCTCGTGCGGGGCCTGACAAGGGCGTCATCAAAGGCGCCATCAAGGGCGTCATCAAGGGAACGTGCGGGCAGCGTCCGGCATTCCGGTCGGCGGCTCAGTGCGGCAGCGTCGCCGGGCTGCCGCCGTTCGCCTCGTACCCCGCGACGGCCAGCGCGCGGTACAGCGCGTAGCTCTCGGCCGGGTCGGGGGTCAGGGTCCAGGGCAGGGCCCCGACGTGGCCGTCCACGTGCACCAGCTGGTTCATGGCCTCCGCCCAGCGCTCGCAGCGCACCAGGAAGAAGACCAGCAGGTGGCGGACGTGCGCCAGCATAGGGTCGTCCGGGCGGGCGGCGTGCACCGCGAAGAGGGCGCCCTCTACGGCCTTGGTGACGACCTCGCTCTCGTAGAACCCGCGGACCAGGTTCACCTCGGGCATGTGTTCGTACACGGCGAAGAGCGGGAGCGCCGCGAGGAGGGAGGCGCGGGGCGCGCGCGCCGCCGCCGCCTCCGCGAAGCCGTACGCCAGGTCGCGCGAGCCGTGCCACTTCTCGCACCAGTAGTGCAGCGCCGCCAGGTGGGCGCCCATGTGCGCGGGCGCGCGGTCCAGGATCTTCAGCCACAGCTGCTCGAACTCCTCGCGGGGGTACGCGAGCCCGCGGGCGATCGACAGCTCGATGATGTACGGAATCGGGTCACCCGGGGCCAGCAGCGCCGCCTGCGCGCACGCCTCCTTGGCCTCCTCCAGGATGATCCGGAACTCGTCCGTCCCCTGGGCGGCGGTCCGCCACGCCTGCTGCACCAGGAACTCCGCGTGCACCGCCGCGCCGCCCGCGTCCTTGGGCGCCTCGGCCCGCCACACCCGCAGCCACTGCCCGCCGGGGCTGCCGCTCACGCCACCGGGCCGCTGCTGCAGCTCCAGCGAGGCCGCGCCCGCGAAGGCCTGCACGCGCTGCCAGCGCAGCTCGCCATGGGTCTCGGTGCCCGCGAGGAGCTGCGAGGCGGCCCGCCACTCCTGCGTGCGCTGTACGAGGTCGAGCACTTCGAGGAGATCGGCGTCCGCCCCCGGCATGCGGATGTCCAGCTCCTCCTGGCGCAGGAAGCCGTAGTCCGCCGGGTCCGCGGCGTCCGGCGAACCGGGGGCCACCTGCCGGATTCCGCCGCGCCTGCGCAGCAGCACGGGCCCGAGGACCGCACCGATCATGACCACCGCGAACAGGAACCAGAGAATCTCCATGACACAAGCGAACCAGACGGGTCCGACAATTGGCCAACCTGCGGGGACGTACCCGGACCGACCCGGCGCAACGGCCCCCGCGCGCACTACGCTCGCCGCATGAGTGACTCGCACACCACGCCCAGCACGCAGAGCTTCGAGACCGTGGCGATCCACGCCGGGAACACGGCCGACCCGCTCACCGGCGCCGTCGTCCCGCCCATCTACCAGGTCTCGACCTACAAGCAGGACGGCGTCGGCGGCCTGCGCGGCGGCTACGAGTACAGCCGCAGCGCCAACCCGACCCGTACCGCCCTGGAGGAGAACCTCGCCGCCCTGGAAGGCGGCCGCCGCGGCCTCGCCTTCGCGTCCGGCCTCGCCGCCGAGGACTGCCTCCTGCGCGCCCTGCTCGCCCCCGGCGACCACGTGGTCATCCCGAACGACGCGTACGGCGGCACGTTCCGCCTCTTCGCCAAGGTCGTCTCGCGGTGGGGCGTGGAGTGGTCGGTGGCCGACACCTCCGACCCCGAAGCGGTGCGCGCCGCCGTGACCGACCGGACGAAGGCGATCTGGGTGGAGACGCCCTCCAACCCGCTGCTCGGCATCACCGACATCGCGGCGGTCGCGCAGATCGCCCGCGAGAGCGGGGCCCGCCTCGTCGTCGACAACACCTTCGCCAGCCCCTACCTCCAGCAGCCGCTCGCCCTCGGCGCCGACATCGTCGTGCACTCCATGACGAAGTACATGGGCGGCCACTCGGACGTCGTCGGCGGCGCGCTCGTCGTCAGCGACGAGGCCCTGGGCGAGGAGCTGGCGTACCACCAGAACGCCATGGGCGCCGTCGCCGGGCCCTTCGACGCCTGGCTGGTGCTGCGCGGCATCAAGACCCTCGCGGTGCGCATGGACCGGCACAGCGAGAACGCCACCAAGGTCACCGACATGCTGACCCGCCACGCGCGCGTGACGCAGGTCCTCTACCCGGGCCTTCCGGAGCACCCCGGCCACGAGATCGCCGCCAAGCAGATGAAGTCCTTCGGCGGCATGGTCTCCTTCCGCGTCGAGGGCGGCGAGGAGGCGGCCGTCGAGGTCTGCAACCGCGCCAAGCTCTTCACCCTCGGCGAGTCCCTGGGCGGCGTGGAGTCCCTCATCGAGCACCCCGGCCGCATGACGCACGCCTCGGTGGCCGGCTCGGCCCTGGAGGTCCCCGCGGACCTCGTACGCCTCTCCGTGGGCATCGAGGCGGCCGACGACCTGCTCGCCGACCTCCAGCAGGCGCTGGGCTAGGCCCCACGGGTCCTTTCGGGGATTCCCCCCGTCACCAGCGCGTCAGGGGTGGAGTCGTGTCCGACGGCGGCTCCACCCAGGGCCGGGCGGCGCACGCCCACACCGTGAACGCCACCGCGGCGGCCAGCAGCACCAGCCACAGGAGCCGCCGCAGCGCCCTGCGCCGCCGCAGCGACCGCCCGCCCCGCCGCACCGCCTCCTCGTAGAGGTCCGGCGGGACGGCGGCGGGCTGCGCCTCCTCCAGGAGCCGCCGCACGGCTCTCTCCTTGCCGCTCGTACTGACTCACGACGGCACCGCCCCGCTCAGCGGCCCGACCGGCGCCGGGCCGCGCGGCGGGTGCAGGACCAGCGCCGTCGCGCGGGCGCAGATCGCCCCGACCCGCTCGGCGGGCAGCCCGAGGAGCGCCGCCGTCTGCTCCTCGGCGACCCCCTCGTACATCCGCAGCACCACGATCAGCCGCTGCTGCGGGCTGAGCCGTGCCAGGACCCCGCCGTGGCCGCGGTGACGGCGCCACGCGCCGTGCGCGAAACGCAGGACGACCTGCCGGCGGGCGCGGTCGTAGGGGTCCTCGCCGCGCAGCCGGTCCCACGTCGCGTACGGCGTGCGCGAGGGCGGCGGTCAGCAGGGCACGCGCGCGGGGGTTGTCCCGGGGGTGCTCACGCGTGAGCAGCGTCGCGGGCAGGCAGGA
>RBWT01000235.1 GCA_004010275.1 Streptomyces huasconensis | reverse complement strand
CCGCGGCTCCCGCGCCCCGCACCCCGCGGCTCCCGCGCCCCGCACCGCAGCCGGTGCAGGCCCAGGGGGCGTGGCGGCGCTTCGTCACCTGGTGGCGCGGCAACTGAGCCCGGTCGGCGGGCCGGCTACCGGGCCCAGTCCTCGTACGCCGACCACGCGCCCAGCGCCCCGCCCGCTCACGAAGCGGTGCCGGGCGCCGGTGACCGGGTCCGTGAACTCCAGTACCCGCGCGAGGAGTTGCAGGGGCCGCCGGAAGTCGTCCGGCTCCGCGGGGCCGGTCACCACCGGGTAGAGCGGGTCGCCGAGGATCGGCAGGCCGAGCGCGTTCATGTGGACGCGGAGCTGGTGGGTGCGGCCGGTGTGCGGGGTCAGCCGGTAGCGGCCGAGGGCGCCGCGGTGCTCGATGAGTTCGACGCGGCTCTCGCTGTTCGGCTCGGCGCCCTCGACCTCGTACGCGGCGATGAGCCCGCGCTCCTTCTCGATGTGGCTGCGCACGGTGCGGGGGAGCGGCACGCGCGGGTCGTGGGGTGCCACGGCCTCGTACTCCTTGTGTACGAGGCGGTCGCGGAACAGCGTCTGGTACGCGCCGCGTTCCTCGGGCCGCACGGTGAACAGGAGCAGCCCGGCGGTCAGCCGGTCCAGGCGGTGGGCCGCGCTCAGCGTCGGGATGCCGAGCTGTACGCGCAGCCGGGCGAGGGCCGTCTGTACGACGTGGCCGCCGCGCGGCATGGTGGCGAGGAAGTGCGGCTTGTCCACCACCACGATGTGCTCGTCGCGGTGGACGACGTCGAGGGCGAACGGCACGGTGACCTCCGCGGGGCGGTCCCGGTGGAACCAGACGTAGGCGCCCGGCGCGTACGGGGCGTCCGGCGCGACCGGTGTGCCGTCCGCGCCGACGATCTCGCGCCGTGCAGCATCGCGTCGATGACGCCGGGCCCGGCCGCGAGCCGCTCCACCAGATGGTCACGGACCGTCGGCCACGCCCCGTCGGACGGCAGCCTGACCCTGGCCGGGTCGACGCCGTCGCGCTGGGGCAGGGGAGCGGGCGGGATGCGGGGCTTGCGTCTCATCAGGAGGCCAGCGTACGGGGCGGCGCCGCAGGTCAGGGCCGGGCGTCGGCCGCAGGCCCCGGAAAACCGGTGCCGTCGCGCGCGCTCCCGGTGCACGATGAGGCCATGCCCTTCAAGGTCCCCGACGTCGTCGCCCCCGGTACCCTCGCCCGCCAGGAGCAGCCGACGCTTCCCGCCCCCGGCGGTCTGACCCTGCGCCCCTGGGCGCCCACCGACGCACCCGCCGTGTACGAGGCTTTCCAGGACCCCTTGCTCCAGCGCTGGCACGCCCGCGTGGCCGACTCCGAGAGCGAGGCGCTCGGCTGGATCGAGGACTGGCGGGGGGCCTGGGCCGGTGAGCGCCAAGCACACTGGGCGATCTCCGACACCGCCACCGACCGGCTCGTCGGACGGGTCGCCCTGCGGCAGATCGAGCTGCCCGACGGCCAGGCCGAGATCGCCTACTGGACGGTGCCGTCGGCGCGCGGCCGCGGCGTCGCCTCACGCGGCGTCGTGGCCCTCACGCGCTGGGCCTTCGACGAAGTGGGCCTGCACCGCCTGGAGTTGACGCACGCCACGGCGAACGAGGCGTCGTGCCGCGTGGCTCTGCGGACCGGCTTCGCCGCGGAGGGCACCAAGCGCGGCGCGGTGCTGCACGCGGACGGCTGGCACGACATGCACCTCCACGCGCGCCTCGCGGGGGGACGGGGGGCCGCTTCTGAGCTTCGCGGGGAAAGGGGGCCACCGCTGAGCCGCGGGGAGTGAGCGCCCCGCAAGGGCGCGGGGAACTGCGCGAGGACGGACCACGGCCGACCGTCGGCCACGGACGCCAGCCCCTACGGCCATTGACCGACCGGCCCCGCGGAGCGAAACGCCGCAAGGTCGCCGGGCCGACGGCAGGCGCGCAGCCTACGCGGAGCCTGCGCCGCGCCTACGCCGCGCTCTCCTGCTCCGCCTCCACCTGCGCGTTCCACTCCCGCTTCGACGCCTGCCAGCCGTCCTCGTTGTGGCCGAGGCGCCAGTACCCGGAGATCGACAGACGCTGGCGCGGGATCTCGCGCTCCACGCGGAGGTAGCGGCGCAGTTCCTTCACGAAGCCCGCCTCGCCGTGGACGAAGGCCTGGACGTCGCCCGGCGGGAACTGCAGGGAGCGTACGGCCTCGGTCAGGGCCTGGCCCACCGGGCGGCCCGCGCGGTGCAGCCAGACGATCTCCGCGTCCGTGGCGATCTTCTGCTCCTCCCCGGGGCCCTCGACCTCCACGAAGATCCGGGCGGTCGCTCCGGCGGGGAGCGCCTCGGCCGCGGCGGCGATCGCGGGCAGGGCGCTCTCGTCACCGGCAGCAGGTGCCAGCGGCGGCCGCGTCCGGGGCGTAGCCGCCGCCGGGGCCGAGGAAGCGGATCGTGGTGCCCGCCTCGGCCTCGCGCGCCCAGGGGCCCGCGAGGCCCTCGTCGCCGTGGATGACGAAGTCGAGGGCCAGCTCGCGAGCCTCGGGGTCCCACCAGCGCACCGTGTACGTCCGGGTGACCGGCCACTGGTCGCGCGGGAACTCCTCGCGGATGCGCTGTATGTCGAAGGGCGTCGGGTAGGTGACACCCTCGGCGTCGAAGAGCAGCTTCACGTAGTGGTCGGTGCACTCGCCCGCGGCGAACTCGGCGAGGCCTTCGCCGCCGAGCACCACCCGCTGCATGTGCGGGGTCAGCCGCTCCGTGCGGACGACCCGCCCGACGTGGGTCTTCGGTGCTGTGCGTGCCGGACGTTCTGCCATCGGCGACGGCCTCCCCTGATCCCTGGATACTTAGGCTTACCTAAGCTAGCACTTCAGCTCTGGAGCGTGTGGAGAAGCCGCTGGAGCGAGCCGCCCAGGTTCCACCGCTCGGCCAGCTCTTCGAGCGCCGCCGGGTCGCGCGGCGCGCGGGGGAGTGCCACGTCGACCTCGGGCAGCGGGACGTCGCCGGCGACCCGGACGACCTTCGGGGCGACCGCCACGTACGCCCGCGACTCGTCGAGCCGTCTGCGCTGCGAGGGGGTGAGCTTCGACCTCGGGTCGTCGACCGCGGCCATGATCCCGGCCAGGTCGCCGAAGGCGTCCAGCAGCTTGGCCGCCGTCTTCTCGCCGATGCCGGGTACGCCGGGCAGGCCGTCGCTCGGGTCGCCGCGCAGCAGGGCGAGGTCGACGTAGCCCGGGCCGTCGACGCCGTACTTCTCGCGGAGCCAGGCCTCGTCGGTGAGCTGGAGCGTGCCGACGCCCCTCAGGGGATAGAGGACGCGGATGCCGCGCGCGTCGTCGACCAGCTGGTAGAGGTCGCGGTCGCCGGTGACGATGTCGACCGGGCCCGTGGCGCGCGCGCGAAGGTGCCGATGACGTCGTCCGCCTCGTACGCCGCGACGCCCACGCGCGCGATGCCGAGCGCGTCCAGGACCTCCTCGATCACCGGGACCTGCGGGGCGAGGGTGTCGGGGATCTCCTCGGCGTCCGGGCCCTGCGCGGTCTCCTCGGCCACGCGGTGCGCCTTGTACGAGGGGATGAGTTCGACGCGCCAGTGCGGGCGCCAGTCCGCGTCCATGCAGGCGACGAGGTCGTCCGGGCGGTGGTCCTGGACGAGGCGGGCGATGAAGTCGAGCAGTCCGCGCACGGCGTTGACCGACGTGCCGTCCGGGGCCTTCACGGAGTCGGGGACCCCGAAGTAGGCCCGGAAGTAGAGGGAGGCCGTGTCGAGGAGCATGAGCCGTCGTGTTCGCTGAGTCACGGTGCGCATCATGCCGCACGGCACCGACACCCGGCCCCGACCTGGGACGACGACATACGGACCGGCCGCGAGGTGAGCTGGGTCACTTCTGCGTTTGGTTTCCCCGACTCGGGGCAGGCGCGCCGCCGGAGTGCACCCCGTCGAGCGTTCAACATTTCGACCGGGCAAGTGGGCAGAGGTCACGGCGCTCCACGGCCCTCCGGCGGGGGAGGCGGGCCGTCTTGGTTCAACCCGAGAGGTGTATGTGTCCAGGCTGCAGGCCGAGCACTTGTACAAGGTGTTCGGCAGACGACCCGCCGACGCGGTGGAGCGACTCCGCCACGGAGCCGACCGGGAGGAGCTGCGCGCCGACGGCACCACCGCCGCCGTGATCGACGCCTCCTTCGAGGTCGAACCGGGCCAGATCTTCGTCGTCATGGGTCTCTCCGGGTCCGGCAAGTCCACGTTGCTGCGCATGCTCAACGGGCTGTCGGCGCCGACGGCCGGTCACGTCCGCTTCGACGGTCAGGACCTCACCGAGCTGAGCGCCCGCGAGATGCGCGCGGTGCGCTCCAAGAAGATCAGCATGGTCTTCCAGCACTTCGCGCTCTTCCCGCACCGCAGCGTGCTGGAGAACGCCGGTTACGGCCTGGAGGTGCAGGGCGTCCCGCGCGCCGAGCGCGAGCGGCGCGCCACCGAGGCGCTGGAGCTCGCCGGGCTCAAGGGCTGGGAGAAGTCCTGGCCCGACGAGCTGTCCGGCGGCATGCAGCAGCGAGTGGGCCTGGCCCGGGCGCTCGCCACCGACGCCGACCTGCTCCTCATGGACGAGTCGTTCAGCGCCCTCGACCCGCTGATCCGCCGCGACATGCAGGACCAGCTCCTCGAACTCCAGAAGCGGCTGAAGAAGACCATCGTCTTCATCACCCACGACCTCAACGAGGCCATGCGCCTGGGCGACCAGATCGCCGTCATGCGCGACGGCCGCATCGTCCAGATCGGCAACGCCGAGGACATCCTCGTCACCCCGGCCAACGACTACGTCGCCGCGTTCACGCAGGACGTCGACCGCTCCCGGGTGCTCACCGCCGGCGCGATCATGGCCGACCCCGCCGGTGACTACGTACGGGCCGACGCCCCCGCCACCGTCACCGAGGACACCCCGATCATCGAGCTGTTCACGCCCTGCTCCACCAGTGACGTGCCGGTCGCCGTCACCGACGCGGACGGCGAGCTCGTCGGCGTCGTGCCGCGGACGCGGCTGCTCGCCGTCCTCGGTGAGCCGATGACCTCCGAGGGCGATCCGCAGGCCCCCGAGGACGAGCAGCCGCAGGAGAGCAAGAAGGTGGTCAGCGGTGCCTAGGATTCCGTTCGGCGAGTGGGTCAACGACGCCGTCGACTGGCTGCTCAGCCACATGGCCTGGCTGTTCGACTTCCTCCAGACCGTCTTCCAGGGCGCCTACGACGGCATAGCCGACGTGCTCCGGGCGCCCGAGCCGCTGCTCCTCGCGGGCATCTTCGCCGTCATCGCCTTCTGGCTGCGCGGGGTGGTCGCCGGTGTGCTGACGTTCGCGGGCTTCGCGTTCATCATCTCGCTGGAACTGTGGGACCACGCGATGATGACGCTGTCCCTGGTGCTCGTCGCGACGATCATCGCGCTGGTCATCTCCGTGCCCGTGGGCATCTGGGCCGCCCGGTCCAGCACGGTCAGCGGCATCGTCCGCCCGGTGCTCGACTTCATGCAGACGCTGCCGGCGATGATCTACCTCATCCCCGCCATCCTCTTCTTCGGGATGGGTGCCCCCGCGGGCATCGTCGCCACCCTGATCTTCGCCCTGGCCCCCGGCGTCCGCATGACGGAGCTGGGCATCCGCCAGGTCGACAAGGAACTGGTCGAGGCCGCGGACGCCTTCGGCACCACGCCGCGCAACATCCTGCTGCGCATCCAGCTGCCGCTCGCCCTCCCCACGATCATGGCCGGTGTCAACCAGGTCATCATGCTGGGCCTGTCCATGGCCGCCATCGCCGGCATGGTCGGCACCGAGGGCCTGGGCGCCGACGTCAACGAGGCCATCGGCCAGCTCAACGTGGGCCTCGGCTCCGAGGCGGGCGTCGCCATCGTCATCCTGGCGATCTACCTGGACCGGATGACCAGCTCGCTGGGCACCCAGGTCTCCCCGCTGGGCCGCCGCGCCGCCGCCAAGGCGCGTGCCGCGCAGGGCCTGAACATCTGGACCTACCGCCCGCAGGCCGCGGTCGCCGTGGTCGGCGTGGTCGTGCTCGCGCTCGTCGCGGGCGGCATGGGCGTCTTCGGCGGTTCGAAGTCCGGTGAAGCGGCCACGGGCGACAAGAACGTCGGCCAGGGCAAGCGGATCAACATCGGCTACATCCCCTGGGACGAGGGAGTGGCCTCCACCTTCCTCTGGAAGGAGATCCTGGAGCAGCGCGGGTTCAAGCCGCAGACCAAGCAGCTGGAGGCGGGCCCGCTCTACACCTCGCTGGCCCAGGGCAGCGTCGACTTCCAGACGGACGCCTGGCTGCCGACGACGCACGCCGCGTACTGGAAGAAGTACGGCGACAAGCTGGAGGACATGGGCGCGTGGTTCGGCCCGACCTCGCTGGAGCTGTCCGTGCCCTCGTACGTGAAGGGCGTCGACTCCCTGGCGGACCTCAAGGGCAAGAGCGGCACGTTCAAGGGCAAGATCGTCGGCATCGAGTCGAGCGCCGGGATGATGGGCCTGCTCAAGGCCAAGGTGCTCGGGGAGTACGGCCTCGACAAGGAGTACAAGGTCGTCGACGGCTCCACGCCCGCGATGCTGGCCGAGCTGAAGCGCGCGTACGCCAAGAAGGAACCGATCGTCACCACCCTCTGGTCGCCGCACTGGGCGTACAGCGACTTCGACCTGAAGAAGCTCAAGGACCCCAAGGGTGCCTGGGGCAAGGGTGACGGCGTGCACACGCTGGCGCGCAAGGGCTTCTCCGACGAGAACCCCCTGGTCGCCAAGTGGCTGAAGGACTTCAAGATGAGCGAGAAGCAGCTCACGGGTCTGGAGGCGGAGATCAACAAGGCGGGCAAGGGCAAGCAGCAGGAAGCCGTCCGCGCCTGGCTGAAGCAGCACCCGGGCTTCGTGGACAAGCTGGCCCCGCTGCCCGACACGTCCACGCCCGCCGAGGCGAAGCGTCCGCTGAACGCCGCGTACTTCGCGTGGGACGAGAACATCGCCGTCACCAATCTGTGGAAGCGCGTCCTGGAGAAGCGCGGCTACAAGATGAAGCTGACGCCGTCCGACGTCGGCCCGGTCTACACCGCGCTCGCCCAGGGCGACCTGGACCTGGACCTCGACGCCTGGCTGCCCACGGCCCAGAAGCAGTACTGGGAGAAGAACAAGGCGGACCTCAAGGATCTGGGCTCCTGGTACAGCCCGACGTCGCTGGAGGTCGCCGTCCCGTCCTACGTCAAGGACGTGAAGTCGCTGGCGGACCTCAAGGGCAAGGGCGACAGGTTCAACGGCAAGATCATCGGCATCGAGCCCGGCACGGGTGTGATGACGGCGCTCAAGGACAAGGTCCTGCCCGGCTACGGCCTCGACAAGGAGTACAAGATCGTCTCCGGTTCGACGCCCGCGATGCTCTCCGAGCTGAAGTCGGCGTACGCCAAGAAGGAGCCGGTCGCGGTCCTGCTCTGGTCGCCGCACTGGGCGTACAACGAGTACGAGCTGACCAAGCTGAAGGACCCCAAGGGCGGCTTCGGCAAGGGCGACACGATCCGCACGATCTCCAGCAAGGAGTTCCCGGAGCAGTACCCGCGGCTCACCAAGTGGCTCAAGGCCTTCAAGATGAGCGAGAAGGAACTGGCGAGCCTGGAGAACGAGATCAACAAGGCGGGCAAGGGCAACGAGCCCGAGGCCGTCGACGCCTGGCTGGAGAAGAACCCGGGCTTCGAGGAGAAGATGACCTCCGCGAAGTAGCACCGGGCAGCACCGGCCGGACGATTCTGTTCCGAGGGGTGGGCCTCGCCTTGCGGCGAGGCCCACCCCTTTTGGTGCGGCGCTCGACCGGGCCGTGCGCGTGGTGATAATCGAGGGACAGGCGAGGCGAGGCCACTGCGGCAGCCGGGGCACCTGCGCGTACGACCCCGTCGGCGGCCGAGCCGAGGGTTCCGCCCCCGGCGAGGCCGGAGAGCTGCTGTACTGACACAGGCCGTAGCGGCGCCCGGCACCGGTCGCGGCAACAGAGCGGAACCGTTTGGCGAACATGCGTAGGGTGCAGAAAACCCGTCAGGGTTGAGAGTGGACCGACGCGCTGAAGGGAGCCGAGGCGATGGACGAGCACAAGGAGACCCTCCGGGTGGGCTCGGCCGTGCGGCGCCGCCGCCGCCAGCTGGAGCTCACCCTCGCCGTCGTCGCCGAGCGCAGCGGCCTGTCGGTTCCGTTCCTCAGCCAGATCGAGAACGAACGCGCCCGGCCCAGCAGACGCTCCCTCCAGCGCGTCGCGGACGCGCTGCGCACCACCGACGTGGAGCTGCTCGCCGCCGCCGACCCGGCCCGCACCGTCGAGGTGGTGCGCGCCGACGACGACACCGACCTGACCGGTTCGACGCCCGAGGCGCGCGTGCGGGAGCTGACCCGCGGCCACCACCAGCTGCACGTCCTCGAATTCATCGGCGACCACGACGAGGGCCGCGAATTCCAGCACCGCAACGACGAGTTGATGTACGTCGTCGAGCGCGCCGTCGAGATGGAGGCCGAGGGCCGCGCCTACCGCCTCGGGCGCGGCGACAGCCTGTTCCTCACCGGAGGGGTGCGCCACCGCTGGCGGGCCACGGTGGCGGACACCCGGGTCCTGGTGGTCGCCGTGGGGGACCATATCGAGGCGGTGGACGACGGAGGGCGCTGACGTGCCGCTCGCCGCCACTTCGGCCCGGACCCCGCCGCGGGTCGTCTCCCTGGTGCCCTCGCTGACGGAGGCGGTCGCCGTGACCGTGCCGGGCGCGCTGGTCGGGGCCACCGACTGGTGCAGCCATCCGGTGGACCTCGACGTCACGCGGGTGGGCGGTACGAAGAACCCCGACGTGCCCCGGATCGTCGCCCTCGCGCCCGATCTGGTGATCGCCAACGAGGAGGAGAACCGCGCCCCCGACCTGGCCGCGCTGCGGGCCGCGGGCATCGAGGTCCTCATCACCGAGGTGCGGACGCTCGACCAGGCCTTCCGGGAGCTGGACCGGGTCCTCACCGCCTGCGGGGCGGGGTCGCCGCGCTGGCTGGCGGAGGCCCGGGCCGCGTGGGCCGACCCGCCCCGCGCGGCGGTCCGGCTCCGGGCGGCGGTGCCCATCTGGCGGCGGCCGTGGATGGTGCTCGGCCGCGACACGTTCGCCGGGGACCTGCTGGCGCGCCTGGGCGTCGACAACGCGTACGCCGCACACGCCGAGCGCTACCCCCGCGTCGCCATTGAGGAGCTGTGCTCGGCGGACCTCGACCTGGTGGTGCTGCCCGACGAGCCGTACCGCTTCACCCGCGACGACGGCCCCGAGGCGTTCGAACCGGGTACGCCGGTCGCGCTGGTCAGCGGCCGCCACCTCACCTGGTACGGCCCGTCGCTGACCAAGGCCCCGGCAGTGCTTGGCGCGGCGCTGCGAGCAGCCTGCCGTGAGGGTGCCGCGCAGGGTGTGGGTCAGGGCCGTCGCCCAGGCGAGCACCAGGAAGGCGTAGAGGCCGGCCGCCAGCCAGCCGAAGGCCGGGAGGTCCGTGTGGGCGCCGAGGCCCTCAGCGCCTGTCACACAGGTGCCGACCGGGAAGGTGAACGCCCACCACGTCATCGCGAAGCCCATGCCGTCACGCCGGGCGCGCCGCACCAGGGCCGCCGCGAGCGCCAGCCACAGCAGCGCGAAGCCCAGCACGGGAACGCCGTAGAGCACGGCGAAGACCAGGAAGCCCTGGTCGAGCGGGGCGGGCACGACACCGGTCGCGGCGTCCGCGAACTTGTTGGCGGCCGTCGTGGACTGGCCCAGCGGGCCGAGCACCAGGAAGAGCGTGGGGGTGAGCGCCGTGGGCAGCGGGCCCGCGGTCACCAGGCGGGCGAAGACCAGCGGCAGCATCAGCAGCGTGGCGAGCAGGCTCAGGCCGAACAGCGCGCAGCAGGCGTACAGCAGCGTCCGCTGGGCCTGGCCGGAGGGCAGGTGCGGCAGGAGCAGCGGGCCGACGGCCGCCGCCACCATCGGGGCCACCACGGGCAGCAGCCACACGGGCGAGGCCTGGTCGGCGGCCACGCGGTGCCGGACCACCATCAGGTACGGGACGGCGACGGCCGCGGCGAGTCCGAGCGCGGTGCCGACGCCGAACAGCACGGCACCGATCGGGACGGCGGCGCCGGTGCCGATCCAGTCCTTGCCGACGGTCAGCGTGCCGCCGCCGACCGCGAGCAGCGCCATCGGCGGACAGCCGTAGAAGGGCGCCATCGTCGGGTCGAGGAGGTGCGCGCGGGCCTGGTCGCGGTGGTGGAGCCAGTGCGCGGCGCGGGCGGTGAGCAGGACGGCGAGCATCAGGAGGGAGAGCGCCCAGACGGCGGCGCGAGCGTGCGCAGCCCCGGGAACGAGTACGGGAGTGTGGCACCGGCGTTGGCGACGACGGCGGTGCCCATGACGGACGCGTACCAGTTCGGCCCGAGGTGGCGGACCGCCGGGAGGCGGGGGCGGAGGCGGAGGGCTGCGGTGGCGG
>RBWT01000234.1 GCA_004010275.1 Streptomyces huasconensis | reverse complement strand
GCGGGCCGGCCCCGAGCCGGCGCGCGACCCCGGCCTCCAGCCGGAGCGCACGCGGCTCGCGTGGCGGCGCACGACGCTGTCCTGCACGGTCGCGGCGGTCCTCGCCGCCCGTGCGGTGCTCCACCACGGCCGACCGCCACCGGCGTCCTGGCGTGCGCCCTGTGCCTGCTGCTCTGGCTCGGCTTCCTCGCGGTCGCCCACCGCAGGATGCTCGCGCTGACCGCCCGGCGCCCGCGGACGCTGACCGTGCGGGGCGCGTGGACGGCGGCGCTGTGCACCTTGGCGCTGGCCGGGTGCGCGGCGGCGATGGTGGTCTGACGGCGGCCGGAACCGGGTGGCGGCCCGGGCGGCGGGTCAGTCCTGGTGGTCCACCGTGACGACGATCTTGCCGCGGGTGCGGCCCTTCTCGCTCAGCCGGTGGGCGTCGGCGGCCCGCTCCAGGGGGAACGTCTCGTCGACGTGGACCGTGACGACGCCCTGCTCCGCCAGCTCCGTGAGCCGCAGCAGGTCCGCGGCGTCGGGGCGGACGAAGCAGTAGTGGCCGCCGAGACCGAGCACCTCGCCGTCCGCGATGGACGCCAGCCGGCCGCCGCTCGCGAGGAGTTCGGCGGACGCCTTGAGGGTGTCGCCGCCGATGGTGTCGAAGGCGGCGTCGACACCGTCGGGGGCGAGTGCGCGGACCCGTTCGATCAGCCCGTCCCCGTACGTCACGGGCTCGGCGCCCAGCTCCCGCAGGAAGTCGTGGTTGCGCTCGCTGGCGGTGCCGATGACGCGGGCTGCCCGCGTGCCGCCCCAGCTGCACGGCGAGGGAGCCGACGCCGCCGGCCGCCGCGTGCACGAGGACGGTGTCGCCGTCCTTGACCTGGAGCGCCTTGACCATCACCTGGTAGGCGGTGAGCCCGGCGAGCGGCAGCCCCGCGGCCTCCTCGAAGCTGAGGTTGCGCGGCTTGGGGGCGAGGGTGCGCACGGGTGCAGCGACGTACTCCGCGAAGGTGCCGCGGGAGAGGAAGTCCTCGCGTACGTACCCGATGACCTCGTCGCCGGCCTTGAACTCCGGCGCGGAGGCGCCCGGCCGGACCACCACTCCGGCGACGTCCCAGCCCGGGATCACGGGGAAGACGGGGTCGAGGAGGCCGTCGAGGTGGCCCTCGCGGCACTTCCAGTCGACGGGGTTGACGGCCGCGGCCCGCACCTTCACCAGGACGGAGTCGGGGCCGACCTTGGGGTCGCGCACCTCGCCGTACTGGAGGACGTCGGGGCCGCCGTAGCCGTTGTAGCTGATCGCCTTCATGAGGTCGCCTTCGTCGGGTCGCTTTCACTGAACACCCGCACGGGTCACCTGCGCGGAGGTCGGGGAAACATCGCCAGACTGACATAAAGGAATAAACGTGGCATCGAGGGCTAGCCTGAGAGGGTCAGCCTCCCCGGAAGTCACAGAAGGTGCGCGTCATGACCACGCTCCATCACGAACACCCGGTGCACGACCACATCCACGGCCCGGCCTGCGGCCATCCCGAGGTGCCGCACGGCGACCACGTCGACTACGCGCACGACGGCCACCTGCACCGCCGCCACACCGACCACTACGACGAGTGCGAGCCGGCCGGCCACGTCGCCCACCAGGGCCATGACCACCAGCACGGCGACGGCTGCGGCCACGACTCCGTCCTCCACGGCGACCACGTGGACTACGTGCACGACGGACACCGGCACGCCGCCCACGACGGGCACTGGGACGACCACTAGTCCGGGCGCCGCCCGGCTCGGCACCCCTTGGGGGGCATCCCTCACCCTGAGGGGGGCCTCTTCGCTCTGGCCCTCAGGGGGTAGCTTCGCTCTGGACGGCATACCGACTGGTCGGCATCATGGGGTGGCACGCCACCACCACGCCGATCAGGAGCGAAGATGAGCGCAGACCATCCGCCGGGCCTCGACCTCGACCAGTTGCGCGGCCACCTCGACCGCGAGCGGCCGGGCCTGGTGGGCGGGCCGCTCACCGCCCGGCTCATCGAGGGCGGCCGGTCCAACCTCACGTACGCCGTGACCGACGGCGCCACGCGCTGGGTGGTGCGGCGGCCCCCGCTCGGCCACGTGCTGGCCACCGCGCACGACATGCGGCGCGAGCACCGGGTGATCGAGGCGCTGCACCCCACGAACGTGCCGGTGCCCGCACCACTGCTGCTCTGTGACGACGACAGCGTCATCGGCGCGCCCTTCTACGTGATGGAGTTCGTGGACGGCACGCCGTACCGCACCGCGGAGGAGCTGGCGCCGCTCGGCCCCGAGCGCACCCGCGCCGCGGTGCTCGGCCTCGTCGACACCCTCGTCGACCTGCACGCCGTGGACCCGGCGGCGGTCGGCCTCGGCGACTTCGGGCGCCCCGACGGCTTCCTCGACCGGCAGCTGCGCCGCTGGGGCAAGCAGCTGGACGCGTCCCGCAACCGCGACCTCGCCGGCATCGACGAGCTGCACGCGGCGCTCGGGCGCTCCCTGCCCGCCTCGCCCGCGCCGACCGTCGTCCACGGCGACTACCGCCTGGACAACGTCCTGATCGGCGACGACGACCGGATCAAGGCCATCCTCGACTGGGAGATGTCCACGCTCGGCGATCCGCTCACCGACCTCGGGCTGCTGGTGATGTACAGCGCGAGGCTGGAGGTGCCCGACTCCCCCGTCAGCACCACGGCGGGCGCGCCCGGCCACCCCGACCCGGCCGAGCTGATCGAACGGTACGCCGCGCGCTCGGGGCGCGACGTCTCCGCGGTCTCCTGGTACACCGCCTTCGCGTGGTTCAAGCTCGCCGTGATCCTGGAGGGCATCCACTACCGCTACACCCTCGGCCAGACCGTCGGCGCGGGTTTCGACCGGATCGGCGAGCTGGTGCCGGTCTTCATCGAGCACGGCCGCCGCACGCTCCAGGGACAGGAAGGCTGAGACAGCGCCATGGACTTCGCATACGACGCCCGCACCGAAGAGCTGCGCGCGAAGCTGCTCGCCTTCATGGACGAGCACGTGTACCCGGCCGAGGCCGTCGCCGACGAGCAGCGCGCCGCCCTGGCCTCGCCGTGGGAGACCCCGCCCGTGGTCGAGGAGCTGAAGGCCGAGGCCCGCAGGCAGGGCCTGTGGAACCTCTTCCTCCCCGACGCGGAACACGGCGCGGGGCTCACCAACCTCCAGTACGCGCCGCTCGCCGAGATCACCGGCCGCTCCCCGCAGTTGGCGCCGACCGCGCTGAACTGCGCGGCGCCGGACACCGGCAACATGGAGGTGCTCGCGCAGTTCGGCACCGCCGAGCAGAAGAAGCGGTGGCTGGAGCCGCTGCTCGCCGGGGAGATCCGCTCGGCGTTCGCGATGACCGAACCGGAGGTGGCGTCGTCGGACGCCACGAACATCACGACCCGCATCGAGCGGTCGGCGGACGGCTCCGAGTACGTCATCTCGGGCCGCAAGTGGTACATCTCCGGGGCGATGAACCCCGACTGCGAGATCTTCATCGTGATGGGCAAGACGGACCCGGACGGCGCCGACCCGCGCCGCCAGCAGTCCATGGTGCTCGTCCCGCGCGACACCGCGGGCCTCGAAGTCCGGCGCGCCATGCGGGTGTACGGGTACGAGGACCACTACCACGGGGGTCACGCGGAGGTCGTCTTCGACGGCGTGCGGGTGCCCGCGGCGAACCTGATCGGCGAGGAGGGCGGCGGCTTCGCCATCGCCCAGGCGCGGCTCGGACCCGGCCGCATCCACCACTGCATGCGGCTCATCGGCATGGCCGAGCGGGCGATCGAGCTGATGTGCCGGCGGGCGGTGGCGCGTACGGCGTTCGGCAAGCCGCTGGCCCAGCAGGGTGTCGTCCAGGAGTGGATCGCGGACGCTCGGGTCGCCGTGGAGCAGGTGCGGCTGCTCGTCCTGAAGACGCCTGGCTGATGGACACGGTGGGCAACCGCGGGGCCCACACGGAGATCCAGGCCATCAAGATCGCTACCCCGCGTGCGGTGGTCGACATCCTCGACCGGGCCGTGCAGTTGCATGGGGCGGGTGGGGTGAGTCAGGACTTTCCGCTGGCGGAGTTGTGGGCGGCGGCGCGGACGCTGCGGTTGGCCGATGGGCCGGATGAGGTGCATCAGCGGTCGTTGGCGCGGCGGGAGTTGAAGCGGTACGTGTAGCTCCGCTGGAGGGGCGGGGGATTGTGCGGTGGGGCTTCGCCGGGGGCGCGGGTGCGTGTGCCGTGGTGGGTTTTGTGGCGGGTGCGGGTCGTGGCTGGTTGCTCGCGCAGTTCCCCGCGCCCCTTCGGGGCGCCGTTGCGTCTGCCGTGGCAGGTCGTGCGGCGGGTGCGGCTCGTATCCGGTTGCTCGCGCAGTTCCCCGCGCCCCTTCGGGGGCGCGGTTGCGTCTGCCTGGCTCGTTGCTCGCGCAGTTCCTCGCGGCCCTTCGGGGGCGTGCCTAAGGGCGCAGGGCCCGTAGGAGCAAATCTGCCAGGTGGTTCGCCACCTGTTGGGGTGTCAGGGGGCCGTCGGGGCGGTACCACGTGGAGAGGTGGTGGACGGAGCCGAAGTGGTAGTCCACCACCAGGTCCGCCGGGGTCGCCGTGGAGAAGACGCCCGACTTCTGGCCCTCCTCGATCAGGGCCCGGAAGCGCTCGTGGTAGCGGCGCCGCTCGGCGCGCACCTGCTTGTTCTTCTCGGCGCCGAGGTGGTGCATGGAGCGGAAGAAGATCGAGGCGTCGTCGAGGTTGTCGATGGTGGTGACCACGACGTCCGCGGCGGCGTCGCGGACCCGCCGCTCGACGGGGGCGTCCGCGTCCGCGATGGCGTCAAGACGCTCCTGCTGGACGCGGAGCATCCGGGCGTACACCTCGTGGAGCAGGTCGTCCTTGGAGCCGAAGTAGTGGTAGAGCGCGCCCTTGGTGACGCCGGCCGCCTCCACGATCTCCTGCACCGAGGTGCGGTCATACCCCTGGTCGGCGAAGAGCCGGGTGGCGGCGGCCAGCAGCCGCTGCGGGACGGGCGTGCCGTCACCGTCCGTCGTCCTGGCCACTGCCGCCACCTGCCTTTCGTGTCACTGACTGTCCTGTGGGCGGGAACGCAGTTCCCGTCGGAGGATCTTCCCACTTGTGGTCTTCGGCAGTTCCGGCAGGATCTCGACCTCGCGCGGGTACTTGTACGCGGCCAGCCGCTCCTTGCAGTACGCCGTCAGCTCCTCGGGCGCGGTGCCGCTGCCCGGACGGAGGCTGACGTACGCCTTGACGCTCTCGCCGCGGTAGCTGTCGGGCACGCCGACGACGGCCGCCTCGCGCACCGCGGGGTGCGTGTACAGGACGTCCTCGACCTCGCGGGGCCAGACCTTGAAGCCGGAGGCGTTGATCATGTCCTTCTTGCGGTCGACGACGTAGAGCCAGCCGGCCGGTCCATGAACCCGATGTCGCCGGTGCGCAGTTCGCCGCCGGGGAAGGCGCGGGCGGTGGCGTCGGGGCGGCGCCAGTAGCCGGGGACGACCTGGGGTCCGCGGACGACGATCTCGCCGTGCTCGCCGAAGGGGACCTCCTGGCCCGCGTCGTCCAGGATGCGTACGACCGTCTCGGGACCCGGGACGCCGACGGCGAGGGTGCCCGAGAACGGGTCGACGGGCGCCTCCTTGCCCGGCGGCACGGAGGCGCAGGGCGCGGTGCACTCGGTGAGGCCGTAGCCGTTGTGGAGGTAGGGGCCGAAGGCGGCGCGGAACTTCTCCACCAGGGCCGGGGGCAGGGGCGCGCCGCCCGAGGAGATCAGGACGAAGGAGTCGAAGTGGGCGCGGGTCGCCGACGGGTGGGCGGCGAGCGCCATGAACGCCGTGGAGGGGCCGACGGTGTACGCGGGGCGGTGCTCGGCGAAGGCGTCGAGGTCGACGCCGGCCTCGAAGCGGTAGGTGAGGGCGAGCGTGCCCGCGTTGGCGATGCACCCCGCGAGCTGCGCGACCATGCCGGTGATGTGGAAGAGCGGCGCCAGCGCGAAGTAGCAGGCGCCTTCGGGGATGCCGGAGCCGGTGCGCTGGCGCTCGGCGTTGTAGGTGATGTTGCCGTGGGTGTTCATGGCGCCCTTGGGGGTGCCGCTGGTGCCGGACGTGTAGCTGATCAGCGCCACGTCGGAGGGGCCGGGTTCGCGGCCGGCGGGGGCGGGCAGGCCCTGGCGCGCGACCGCCAGCAGGTCGTCGGCGTCGTCGGGCACCGGCAGGCGCTCGAAGTCCAGGACGCGGGGGTCGTTCCTGGTCTGGAGGTCGAGCTGGCAGGCGGTGAGCACGATGCGTACGGAGGAGTCCGCCGCCGTGGCGCGCAGATACGTCTCCCAGGCGCGGTCCGCGCAGATCAGTGCGGTCACGTCGGCGTCGGCGAGGACGTGGGCGACCTCCGCCGACTTGTACATGGGGTTGACGGGCACGACGGTGGCGCCCGCCTTCCAGGCGCCGAGGAGGGCGAGCACGAAGTGCGGGGTGTTCTGGAGGAGGATCGCGACGCGGTCGCCCCGCGCGACGCCACGGGCGGCCAGGTGCCCGGCGACGGAGTCGCTGAGGGCGTCCGTCTCGCGGTAGTCGAGGCGCCCGTCGAAGTAGGCGAGGGCGGTGTGTTCCGGGGCCCTTTCGACGGCGGCGCGGAAGGCGTGCAGCACGGAGGGGGCGGGGGTGACGGGGGTGCGCTGGGCGTCGTTGAGGCGGGCGAGCCAGGGCCTGGCGGCGTAGATCGAGCCGTTCGCGTCCGTGGCGGAGTCGGTCACCGCTGCGTCGCCTCCCACTTCTGCTGGATGCTGTTCATGCCGGTCAGCCACTTGTCGGGGGTGGCGGCGCGCGCCTCGTAGTACGCGGCGACCTCCGGGTGCGGCAGGATCAGGAAGCGGTCCTCGGCCATGCCCGCGAAGAGCGCGTCGGCCACGTCCTCCGGTTCGATCGCGGTGGGCGTGAGGACGAGGTCGCCCGCGCTGCCGGTGGCGGCGAGCATGTCGGTGCGCACGCCTGCGGGCAGATCGCGTGGACCTTGAGGCCGCGGTGGCGGTAGGTGAGCGAGAGCCACTCGGCGAAGGCGTACGCGCCGTGCTTGGTCACGCTGTAGGGCGCGGCGCCGATCATGGTGAGCAGTCCGGCCGCGGAGACGGTGGAGACGAAGCGTCCGCCGCCGCGCTCCAGCCAGCCGGGCAGCAGCGCCTGCGCGCCCGTACGTGCGCCATGACGTTGACGTCCCAGGCCGTGGCCCAGACCTCCTCGGGCGCGGCCTCGCTGCCGCCGGAGCCGAGCCCGGCGTTGGCGCAGTACAGGTCACCGTGCCGCCGAGCGCCTCGGTGGCCCGCGGCACGATCAGCGAGGCGTCGCCGGGGACGGCGACGCCGCCCACCTCGTCGGCGACGGCCCGCGCTTGGCTCCGTCCAGGTCGTTGACGACGACGCGCGCGCCCTCGGCGGCGAAGCGGCGGGCGAGCGCGGCCCCGATCCCGCCCCGCGCCGGTGACGACAACTCCCTTGTCCCGCAGGGTCTCCACGAGCGGTCTCCTTCGACGTCGGAATCGACCACGGACTCGACCACGATTCGACCACACCTCGCGCGGCCCGTCTGACACGGCAGACTAACCAGTCGGTATGTGGTGGCGGAAGGGGGGCGGCCGCGGATGGAGCGCGCCCCGGCGGCTTCGGGTCTCAGCACCCGAGACGAGCCGTCCCAGCTATTGACTGGCCCCTACATCCACCATGAGAGTGCCGCTCGTGCGGAGCGAAACGACAGCAGCAGACACCCAGCAGGTCCCCGACGCGCGGAGCGCCGACGGCAGCCCGGAGACCCTCCGCCGGGTGGCCGTGGCCTCCTTCATCGGGACGGCCATCGAGTTCTACGACTTCTACATCTACGGCACGGCGGCCGCCCTCGTCCTGAACCAGGCGTTCTTCCCGACGCTGGACCCCGTCAACGCCACGCTCGCGTCGTTCTCCACGTACGCGGTGGCGTTCGCGGCGCGGCCCATCGGCTCGGTGATCTTCGGTCACTTCGGTGACCGGGTGGGCCGCAAGTCCGTCCTGGTGGCCTCGCTGCTCCTGATGGGCCTCTCGACCGCCCTCGTCGGCCTCCTCCCCGGCTACGGCACCCTCGGCATCTGGGCTCCGCTGCTGCTGATCCTGCTCCGCTTCCTCCAGGGCATCGGGCTCGGCGGCGAGTGGGGCGGGGCGGCGCTGCTCGCCGTGGAGCACGCGCCGCGGAAGAAGCGCGGGCTGTACGCCGCCTTCCCCCAACTCGGGCCCTCGGTCGGGTTCTTCGCGGCGACCGGTGTCTTCTGGCTGCTGTCGTCCGTGCTCTCCGACGACGCCTTTCGCGGCTGGGGCTGGCGCGTGCCGTTCCTGCTCTCCTTCCTGCTCGTCGGCGTCGGCCTCTTCGTACGGCTGCGGATCAGCGAGACCCCGGTCTTCGCGAAGGCCATGGCGGCGCGGGAGGCCAGCAAGACCCCCGCCCTCGACGTGCTCCGCCGCCACCCGCGCGAACTGCTGCTCGGCGCGGGCGGCATGGTCGTCGCGTACGGCCTCTTCTACACCGCGACGACCTACTGCCTCGCCTACGCCACCGGCACCCTGGACGTCCCCCGCACCACCATGCTGGGCCTGTCCCTCGTGGCCTGCCTCTTCCTCGCGGCCGGCACCTGGCTCGCCGCGACGCGCTCCGACGGCGACGGGCGGCGCAAGCTCGTCCTCGCGGGGGCGGGGCTCTCGGCGGTGTGGGGGTTCGTGCTCTTCCCGCTCCTGGACACCGGGCAGCCGGTGCTGATCGCGCTCGCGCTCGGCGGGGCCCTGTTCTGCATGGGCGTGGTCTACGGCCCGATGGGCGCCTACCTGCCCGAGCTGTTCGGCACGGACGTCCGCTACTCGGGCGCCTCGCTCGCCTACAACCTCGGCGGGGTGCTCGGCGGCGCGGTGTCGCCGCTGGTGGCGACCCGGTTGCAGGCGGCGTTCGGCTCCTCCTCGGTGGGCTGGTACGTGAGCGCGATGGCGGTCGTGTCGCTGGTGTGCGTTCTCGCGCTGCCGGAGACCCGGGAGCGCGAACTGACCTGACGTGCGCGGAGTATGGCCAGGTGGCCGAAGCGGCAGGACCATACGGGCGTGAAACCCTACTGGGAGTTGACCTTCGACGCCGACGGCGACGCCGACACCGCGCGGCGCGAGGAGCTGCTGTCCGGCGCGGAACGCGGACGCGTCTCCGATCTGCTCGTCTTCGCGCACGGCTGGAACAACGACAAGGAGAGCGCCCGCTCGCTGTACCGGCGCTTCTTCGCCCCCTGCCGGCGCCTGGCCGCACCGCAGGTGCGCCTCGGCTACGTCGGCGCGCTGAGGCCCGCCATCCGCTTCCCCGACGAACCGATCCCCGACTTCGAGCCCTCGGCGGCGCCCGCCGCTCCCGCGCCGCCGGGCGGGCCCGGGCTCGACGCGGCCACCCGGCAGGCGCTCGACCGCGCCTTCCCCGACCACGGCCCGAGCGCTCGACCGGATCGCCGAACTGCTCGCGGAGCGTTCGGACGTCCCCTCCCGCCTCTACGAGTTCGGGCGGCACGTGCGTGAGCTGGTCTCCCTGCGCGAGACGAGCCCGGCCCGCCATCTCGGCGAGGACACCGGCGCGGGCGAGCCCGCCATGCTCACCGACGACGCCGTCCAGGTCTGCGAGGTGCTCGCGGCGGCCCGCGCGGACGACGGACAGGCCGAACTCCTCAGCGAGCTGCGCGGCCGGGTGTGGGACGGCGCCCACGAGCTGCTGCGGCAGGGCACCTACTACGCGATGAAGCGCCGGTCGGGCGCCGTGGGCCAGCTGGGCCTTGGCCCCGCCATCGGCCTGCTCGCCGCCCACGCGCCCGGCATCAGGGTGCACCTCATCGGCCACAGCTTCGGCGCCCGGCTCGTCTCGTACGCGCTGCGCGGCATGCCCGCCGGCGTGCGTACGGTGAAGTCGGTGACGCTGCTCCAAGGGGCCTTCTCGCACTACGCGTTCGCCGACCGGCTGCCGCACGACAGGTCGCGCGGCGGCGCCCTGCGCGGTGTGCAGCGGCGGATCGACGGCCCGCTGGTCTCCTGCCACTCGCGCCACGACGACGCCCTGGGGCGGTTCTACCCCCTGGCGTCGAAGCTGGCCGGTGACTCCACGAGCTTTCTGAACCTGTGGGACCGGTGGGGCGCCGTCGGCTACGACGGCATCCGGGCGGTGGAGGGCGCCCGGCGCGTCAGGCTCGGCGAGCGGCTGCCCGCCACGGGGTGTGTGAGCGTGGACGCGTCGTCGGTGGTGCGGCGCGGCGGACCGCCCTGCGGCGCGCACAGCGACGTATGCCATGAGGAGTTGGCGCGCGCCGTGTTCGCCGCGGGGCGGATTCCGTCGGCCTGACGGCTAGGGCCTGTCTGACAATTCCCGTCGTCGCCCGGAGGGCGGCCTCGCGGCGTCAGGTGCGTGCTCTCGGCGTGCCGGGCGTAGGGCCTCGTACTGGATGTACTTGGCTCTGCGCCCGGTGCGGCGAGAGTGCGTGCATGGCGTCGCGAGGCAGACGGGAATTGTCAGACAGGCCCTAAAGGGTGTTGCAGAAGGTCTGGCTTTGGTAGGCCGAAGCGGCGTC
>RBWT01000233.1 GCA_004010275.1 Streptomyces huasconensis | reverse complement strand
GGCCGTGCCACCCCCCGGCGGCCGCCTCCCCCGCCTCGTACATCGGCCCCTACCGGGTGATCAAGGAGCTGGGCGCGGGCGGCATGGCCGCGTGCACCTCGCCGCTCGCGCAGTGGCCGTGCCGTCGCCGTCAAGGTCGTACGCCCCGAACTGGCCGCCGACCCGGACTTCCGCCGCCGCTTCAAGGCCGAGGTCGACGCCGCCCCGCGCGGTCTCCGGCGCGTTCACCGCGCCGGTCGTGGACGCCGACCCCGAGGGGCCGCAGCCGTGGCTGGCCACCGCGTACATCCCCGGCCCCTCCCTCGCGGACGCCGTGGACGCCCACGGGCCGATGCCCGAGACCACCCTGCGCGTACTCGGCGGCGGCCTGGCCGAGGCGCTGGCCGCGATCCACCGCGCCGGGCTCATCCACCGCGACCTCAAGCCGTCCAACATCCTGCTCACCCTCGACGGCCCCCGGGTCATCGACTTCGGCATCAGCAGGGCCGTCGACGGGACGGTGCTCACCGCCGAGGGCCAGGTCGCGGGGTCACCGGGCTTCATGTCGCCCGAGCAGTCCCGGGGCCTCGAACTGACGCCCGCGTCCGACGTGTTCGCATTCGGCGCCGTACTCGCCTTCGCCGCCACCGGCCTACCGCCCTTCGGCACCGGCGCGGTCCATGCCCTGCTCTACCGGGCCGCGTACGAAGAGCCACAGCTGACGGGCGTCCCGCACGCCCTGCTCGGCACCGTCGCCGCGTGCCTCGACAAGGACCCCGCCCGCCGCCCCACCGTCCAGCAACTCCAGGCCTGGCTGCGGCCGGAGACGACCGCGGGCTGGCTCGGCGCGGTCGAACTCCAGGTGACGGAGGACCAGCGCACGCTCCAGGGCGCCCTGCGCGCCCCGCTGTTCAGCCGCCGCCGGCTGCTGACCGGCGGCGTCGCGCTCGGCGTGACCGCGGCGGCCGCGGGCACCGCCTGGTGGCTGCGCTCAGGCGCGGGGACGGCGGGGACACGGCCGCCACCCCGCCGGAACTCGACTGGACCGAGGAACTCCCGCAGCCCGGCATGTTCCTGCACACGGTGACCCGGTCCACGCTGCTGTGCACCGAGAAGACCACCGGCGCCTGCTTCGACCGGGACACCGGCAAGCTCCTGTGGAAGGACCTGGGCGGCGGGAACACCGACGCCCTGGCTGACGACAAGCGCGTCTACACCGTGCGTACCGACGGCAAGGTGTACGCCTTCGACGGGCGCTCGGGCAGGAAGCTGTGGGACACGCCCCCGGTAGCCGACAGCGCTCCCGAGCTGGAGTTCACGGACGGCAGGCTGCTCGTGACCAGGAGCGGCGGACGCTTCCGGGCCCTGGAGGCGTCGAGCGGTGCCGAACGCTGGACCTCACGCGACAAGGAAGAGGTCAGCACGGTCATCGGCGCCACCCCGGCGGGCGCCCCGCTCGCCTGGGGCGACGCGTCGAAGGAGAGACCTGGCGCGATGCTCAGGGGCTACTCCGCCCTGGACCGCGATACGGGCAAGCGCATCTGGACGAGGGACCTCGTCACCCTGTACCCGCCGGACAAGGGCAAGGTGCTCTACGGCATCGCCGCCGACATGAAGCTGCTCGCCCTCGACCCCGGCGACGGCGGGACGCTGTGGAGCGAGCCCACCGATCTCCCGCCGACCAACAGCGAGATCCTCGGCTTCTCCGGCTCCATGAGCCTGCTCGACGACGTCCTGTTCTGCTATCCGAGCACCGGCTTCCAGGGCTCGACCCGCGGCCTGCTCGCCGCGTTCGACCCCGAGTCGGGCAAGGCCCTGTGGTCGGTGGAGACCGCCGCCCGCGGCAACCGCGGCTTCGCCCGCGCCGGCGCGACCGTCTGTTACCTGGACAAGAAGATCCTGTACGGGCGCGACGCCAGGACCGGCGCGAAACGCTGGACGGCGGGCAAGGGCCTGGGCGACCTCGCCTTCCTGGGCGCTTTGCGCGGCCTCTTCCTCGCCGCGGGCGACAAGGGCCTGTACGCCTTCCACGCCGACACCGGCAAGCAGGCCTGGCACCACCGTGCCAGCGGCGGCTCCGGTTCCTGGGCGGCGCGAGCCATCGGTGACCACCTCTACGCCACCTGGTCCGGCAAGCTCTTCCGCTTCTCCGTGCCGAAGGCGTAGCGCCGTAGGAGGCGCCGCGCTCACGGCAGGAGCGTGAAGGCCTTCACATGCTGCGGCCGACCGCCGCGAAGTGGCGGCGGTCCAGCGTCGCGACCTCCGCGAGGCCGAGGCGTTCGGCCACGGCGATGACGGAGGCGTCGACCGTGCCGAGGGGGAAGTCGGCGTACTTGCGGACCAGGTCCGCCATGCGTGCCAGGTCCCGTCGCTCCATGGCGACCAGGTCCAGCTGGCCCGCTGCCACCGAGACCAGAAAACCCGCCTCTGCCTCCGGGGACAGATACCGCTCCAGCATCCAGGCCGTCTCGGTCACCACGGTCGGCAAGATCTTGAGGCGCCCCTCGAAGCCTTCGGCGAAGGCCACGCACTCGGCGTGATGAGCGTCCCGCCGATCAGCGATCGCGATCAGTACACCCGTGTCGACCAGGATCTCCCTCACCGATCCAGCTCGATTCCGTCCTGGACCAGCTCGCGGTGGCGTTCCGAAAGGTCCGACCGACCCGAATCGCCGATGCCCGCGAAGGACAGGCGCCGCGCCGGTGGTTCGGCCCCGGCGTGCTCCGCATAAGGCGCGGTCTTCGGGTCGGTGTCCACGATGACGCGGAGGTGACGAAGCGTCTCCGGTGGCAGTACGTCCAGTACGTGCCGAAGGTGGTCGTAGTCCTCTGCTGCAGTCATACAGTCGAGCCTACGACGCCCCGCCCGCCCCCGGCACAGCCCACGAACCGTTCACCCGATAGGGACCCTCACTCCACGAACAGCCCCCAGCGCCGCCGCCCCCGCGTCGAACTCCTCGAGCCGCGCCTGCGCGTCCGGGAGGCCGTCGCACATGGCCTCCAGGAGGACGCGGCCCAGCAACATCGGGGCGCAGGCCGTGTCGAAGGCCAGGCCGGTGCCGACGGCGGCCGGGAGGAGGAGGTGGGAGTGGGCCGCCACCGGGGCGAACGGGGAGTCCGCCACCGTGACCACCGTCAGGCCCGCCTCCCTGGCGTGGGCCAGCGCGTCGACGACCTCCCGGGGGTGGCGCGGCAGCGCGAAGCAGAGCAGGGCCGTGGCGCCCGCGCGGACCGCCGCGTCGATGCGGTCGGTCAGCATCGAACCGCCCTCGGACGAGGGGCGTACGTCGGGTGGACCTTGGCGGCGAAGTACGCGAAGCCGTACGCCTGGGAGGCGGCGGCCCGCAGGCCGAGGACGGGGAGGGGGCGGGAGGCGGCGAGGAGGCGGCCCGCCCGCTCCACCGGCCGGGGGTCCGCGAGGGCCTCCGCGAGGTGCCGGAGGTTCTCGATCTCCGCCTCGACCGCCTGCTGGTACTCGTTGAGGGAGTCGCCGCCGGCCGCCTCGGGGGGCACCACGTCCCGCAGGTGCTTGCGCAGCGCCGGGTAGCCGTCGAAGCCGAGCGCGACCGCGAACCGGGTCACGGACGGCTGGCTGACCCCGGCCAGCTCCGCCAGCTCGACGCTGGAGAGGAAGGGGACGTCCGCCGCCCGCCGCACCATGCAGTGCGCGATGCGGCGCTGCGTGGGGGTGAGCCGGTGCCCCTCGAAGAGCACCTGCAGCCGTGCCGCAGGACTGTCACTCATGCCGTCCCCCTGTTGTTCGACCAATGGGTCACTGGATCACCGGGTCACCTGTCGACCGCCTATTGACAATCTATTCAGTCCACGTGGACCGTGCATGACGTTATACAGGAGGCATCCGGCACACCCGTGGGGAGTCGCGCGGCATGGCAGCTGAAGACCTGGTGGAGCGGCGCTCCATCGACGTCGTCCCGGACGACGAACGGCACGGCACGGCGTTCAGCCAGTTCACCCTCTGGCTCGGCGCCAACCTCCAGATCACCGCGGTCGTCACGGGCGCCCTCGCCGTCGTCTTCGGCGGCGACGTGGTGTGGTCCCTCGTCGGCCTCGTCCTCGGCAACCTGCTGGGCGGCGCGGTGATGGCCCTGCACTCGGCGCAGGGCCCGAAGCTGGGCCTGCCGCAGATGATCCAGTCCCGCGCCCAGTTCGGCGTGAAGGGCGCGGTGGTCCCGCTCCTGCTGGTCATCCTCATGTACGTCGGGTTCTTCGCGAGCGGCAGCGTCCTCGCCGGGCAGGCCACCGCCCAGCTGACGCACACGGACGACACCACCGGCATCGTGCTCTTCGCCGTCGTCACGGCGGTCATGGCGGCGGTCGGCTACCGCGTCATCCACGCGCTCGGCCGGGTCGCGAGCGTGATCTGCGCGCTCGCGTTCGTCTACCTCGGCATCCGCCTCGTGGACCGCGTGGACATCGGGGCGCTGTTGGGCGACGCCCGCTTCGACCTGCCGATGTTCCTGCTCGCCGTCTCCCTCTCGGCGTCCTGGCAGCTCGCCTTCGGGCCGTACGTCGCCGACTACTCGCGCTACCTGCCGCGCACGACCTCGGCGAAAGCCACCTTCTGGTGGACCCTGTCGGGGTCGGCGCTCGGCTCGCAGTGGTCCATGACGTTCGGGGTGCTGGTGGCGGCGAGCGCGGGGGACGCCTTTCTCACCAACCAGGTCGGCTATGTCGTCGGCCTCGGCGGCACCGGCCTGATCGCCTCCTTCCTGTACTTCGTGATCGCCCTCGGCAAGCTGACGATCAACGTGCTCAACACCTACGGCGGCTTCATGTCGATGGTCACGAGCATCAGCGGCTTCCGCGGCCTGAAGGTGCTCGGGCCGCGCGGGCGCGCCGCGTACATCGCCGTGATCATGGTGGCGGGCACGGCGGTGGCGCTGCTGGGCAAGGACAGCTTCCTGACGTCCTTCAAGGACTTCCTGCTGTTCCTGCTGACCTTCTTCACGCCGTGGTCGGCGATCAACCTCGTCGACTACTACCTGATCTCCAAGGAGCGCTACGACATCCCGGCGCTCTTCGACCCGCGCGGCCGCTACGGCGCCTGGCGCTGGGACGCCCTCACCGTCTACGGCGTCGGGCTCCTCGCCCAGCTGCCCTTCCTGGTCACGCACTTCTACACGGGCCCGCTCGTCGAGCCGCTGGGCGGTGCCGACATCTCGTGGCTCGTGGGCCTTGTGGTGCCCGCGGCGCTGTACTGGGCGCTGTCCGCGCCGGGCCGTGACACCGGGGGCGGGTCCCCGGCCGGAAAGGGGGGTTAGCCCCACCGCCGACGAGGCCCCGGCCCCGTAACGTTGACCGCTATGGAAGCCCGTGACGCGGAACTCAAGGCCGACCTCAAGAAGGAACTCGACGCCACTCTGCACGCCCGCAGGGAGCTGGGCGAGGAGTACGACTCCGCCCTGGTCGACTCCTTCCTCGGGAAGGTCGAGCAGCGCCTGGACGGCACGATCGACCGGCGCATGCGCCGCCACCTGGCCGAGCAGCAGATGGTCGTCGCACGCGGCGCCGCCCGCTCCCGGCCCGACAGCCCTCTGGACTCGTGGAGCGAGCGGTTCGGCTTCGGGGTGATCTCGCTGATCCTCGCGGTCCCGCTCTCCGCGATCGGCGCGGTCAACGCCGGCCTGACCGGTCTCGTCGTGACGTGGGCGGGCATCTTCGGCGTGAACGCGGTGCACGCGGTCCGCGGCACCCCCTTCGGCCGCCGCAAGGACCGCGCCTCGGAGTGGGACGACTGAGCCCCGCGTCCGTGGACTACGCCTGACGCGTGGGCAGCACGATCAGCTGCCGCAGGTTGACGTGGCGCGGACGGCTCGTCGCGTACGCGATGAGGTCCGCGACGTCGTCCGCCGCCAGCGACCCGATCGCGCCGAACATGCCCTCCAGCTGCCCGCTCAGCTCCTCGTTGTCGATGTGCCCGCGCAACTCGGTCTCGGTCAGGCCCGGTTCGATGTTGGTGACGCGTACGTCACGCGGCCCGAACTCGGTGCGCAGCGACTCCGACAGGTACGTCAGCGCCGCCTTCGTCGCCCCGTACACCGCGTAGTGGGGGAACGCGATGTGCGCGCCGATCGAGGAGATGTTGACCAGATCCGCCGTCCCGCCCCCGGCCGCGGCTCGACGAGGTCGGCGCGAAGGCGCCGATGACCCGCAGCGCGCCCGCCACGTTCGTGTCCAGCATGCGCTGCCACTCGTCGGTGCGGTGCGCGGTCACCGGGTTCGGCAGCATCACGCCCGCCGCGTTCACGACCAGGTCCACCCGCCCGTACGCCGCGTGCACGCGCTCGGCGGCGCGTCCACCGACGCCTGGCCGGTGAGGTCGGCGGGGACGGCGAGCGCCCGGCCGCCGTCCGCCCCGATCTTCGCGGCCAGCTCCTCCAGCCGCTCCGCGCGCCGGGCGAGGAGGACGACCCGCGCCCCCTGGGCGGCGAGCAGCCGGGCCGTGGCCTCGCCGATGCCGCAGGCGGCGCCGGTGACGAGGGCGGTGCGGTCCTGAAGCGTTCCGTACGACATGCCTGAACTCCCCTTGTGGTCCCTGCCGTCGGGGGCCCTCCCCGGCAGCGACCACCACAGTGCGCGCCCCGCCGCCCGCCACCCAGGGCCGTGCTTTTCCTGGGTCTGCCAGTACCAGGCACGCGCCGTCCCGCCCTCCTAGGATCGACCGCATGACCGGCGACCTCGGAGACTTCCTGCGCTCACGGCGCGCCCGCATCCAGCCCGCGGACGTGGGTCTCACCGCGTACGGACGGCGCCGCGTGCCCGGCCTACGCCGCGAGGAGGTCGCGCAGCTGGCGGGCGTGAGCGTGGACTACTACATCCGGCTCGAACAGAACCGCGGCCCCTCGGTGTCCGACGCCGTGCTCGACGCGATCGCCCGCGTCCTGCGCCTGGACGAGACCGAACACGCCTACCTGCGTACGGTGGCCCGTCCGCGCCCGCGGCCCCGCACCGACAAGTCCGCCGCGCAGCGCGTCCGCCCCGGCCTGCGCCTCCTCCTGGACACCCTCGACCGGGCACCCGCCTTCGTCTTCGGCCGCCGCATGGAGGTCCTCGCCTGGAACGCCCTGGGGGACGCCCTCAACGGCTGGTCCCGGATGACGCCCGCCGAGCGCAGCGTTCCCCGCCAGGTCTTCCTGGACGACCCCTCGCGCCAGTGCTACCCGGAGTGGGAGGCGGTCGCGGCGGAGACGGTCGCGTATCTGCGCCTGGACGCCGCACGCTGCCCCGCGGACGCCGAACTGTGCGCACTGGTGGGCGAGTTGTCGGTCAGGAGCGAGGCCTTCCGCCGCCTGTGGGCCGACCATCAGGTCAAGGAGAAGACCCATGGCGTGAAGCGGATCATCCACCCCGTCGCGGGCGAACTGATCCTCCCCTACGAGACGATGACGCTGCCCGGCGACCCGGAACAGATCCTGGTCGTCTACATGGCGGAGCCGGGCTCGGAGAGCGCGGAACGGCTGGCGCTGCTGGGCAGTTGGGCCGCGCCCCCGGCCGAGCGGGGCGCCCCGTAGGGGCCGCGGCGGGGTGTCGCCGCGGGGACCGCCGCACCCCCGGTTGCCCAGGGGGCGGGACGACGGCGGTCCCCGCGAAGGACGCGGGCCGGGTCAGGGCCGGGCCGCGTCCAGGCGTTGGAGGTCCGGGAGCCGCTCCGGAGTTCCTGACGCCGACACCCACCAAGGTGCCGGACCAGTGTTAAGCGGGTGCTGCGCGAACGTGTCGCACACGTACCACTTCCGCGAAGTTCGCACTCCCGAGCGGCTCCGGCCGCCTGCTGCCGCCTACTGCCCCTGCTGCTCCGCGAGGAACGCCAGCAGGTCCTGGCGGCTCACGACACCGGTCGGCTTGCCCTCGACCAGGACGATCGCCGCGTCGGCGCCGCCGAGCACCGACATCAGGTCGGCCACCGGCTCACCGGAGCCGACCTGCGGCAGCGGGTCCGACATGTGCTTCTCCAGCGGGTCGCCGAGCGAGGCGCGCTGGGTGAACAGCGCGTCCAGCAGCTCCCGCTCCACCACCGAGCCGATGACCTCCGCGGCCATCACGTCCGGGTGGCCGGCGCCCGGCTTCACGATCGGCATCTGCGAGACGCCGTACTCGCGCAGCACCTCGATGGCCTCGCCCACGGTCTCCTCGGGGTGCATGTGCACCAGCGAGGGCAGCGCGCCGCCCTCCTTGCGGCGCAGCACGTCACCGACGCGCGGCGCGTCCCCGGCCTGCTCCAGGAAGCCGTAGTCGTTCATCCACTCGTCGCTGAAGATCTTGCTCATGTAGCCGCGCCCGGAGTCGGGCAGGAGGACGACCACGACGTCGTCGGGGCCGAGCCGCTCGGCGACGCGCAGCGCGGCCACGACGGCCATGCCGCAGGAGCCGCCGACGAGGAGCCCCTCCTCCTTGGCCAGGCGCCGCGTCATCTGGAAGGAGTCCTTGTCGGACACCGCGATGATCTCGTCGGTGACGTGTCGGTCGTACGCCGTCGGCCAGAAGTCCTCACCGACGCCCTCGACGAGGTAGGGCCGCCCGGAGCCACCGGAGTACACGGACCCCTCCGGGTCGGCGCCGACGACCTTCACCCGGCCCTCGGAGACCTCCTTGAGGTAGTTGCCCGTCCCGGAGATGGTGCCGCCGGTCCCGATGCCCGTCACGAAGTGGGTGATCTTCCCCTCCGTCTGCTCCCACAGCTCGGGACCGGTGGAGTGGTAGTGGGAGAGCGGGTTGTTCGGGTTGCTGTACTGGTCGGGCTTCCAGGCGCCGGGCGTCTCGCGGACGAGGCGGTCGGAGACGTTGTAGTACGAATCCGGGTGCTCGGGGTCGACGGCGGTCGGGCAGACCACCACATCGGCGCCGTACGCGCGCAGCACGTTGATCTTGTCCAGAGACACCTTGTCCGGGCAGACGAAGATGCACTTGTAGCCCTTCTGCTGGGCCACGATGGCGAGACCGACGCCGGTGTTGCCGGACGTCGGCTCGACGATGGTCCCGCCGGGCTTCAGCTCCCCGCTCTGCTCGGCCGCCTCGATCATGCGCAGGGCGATGCGGTCCTTCACGGAACCGCCGGGATTGAAGTACTCGACCTTGGCCAGGACGGTCGCCTGGATGCCCGCGGTCACGTTGTTGAGCTTCACCAGCGGGGTGTTGCCGACGAGGCTGATCATCGAGTCGTGGAATTGCACCGTTGTCTCCGGGCTGCGATGTAGTGCGACGAATTGGTGCGGTCAGCCTAAGGCTCCGCCTCATCCGTTCACCTCCGCTCACGATTGGCGGACCGTGCTTACGGGGCAATGAGTGGATGTACGGCGGTTCGGCGTTCGGCGGTTCGGCGTTCGGCGGTTCGGCTAGGAGGAGGTGGCTGCGGGGCATGTCGAGAGCGAGGGTGGCACGGCGGATCGCCGCGGGCGCGGCGTACGGCGGCGGAGGCATCGGCCTGATCGGGGCGGCGACGATCGGCGTGGTCCTGGCCGAGGTGCAGCTGGCGAAGCGGAACGTGGGCGGCGGGGGCCACACGGCTCCCCCGCGGGCCGACGGCCGGTACGGCAGGTCGTACGCCAGCGCCGAGAACCGCGACCGCCCCGACTGCTCCGAACCGGTACGGTTCGCGATGCTCGGCGACTCCACCGCGGCGGGGCAGGGCGTGCACCGGGCCGGGCAGACGCCGGGGGCGCTGCTCGCCGCCGGGCTCGCGGCGGTGGCGGAGCGGCCCGTCGACCTGCGGAACGTCGCGCTGCCCGGCGCCCAGTCGGACGACCTGGACCGGCAGGTGACGCTGGTCCTCTCGGACCCGTCCTGGATGCCGGACGTCTGCGTCATCATGATCGGCGCGACGACGTGACGCACCGGATGCCGCCGACGCGCTCGGTGCGGCACCTCTCCTCGGCGGTGCGGCGGCTGCGGACCGCCGGGGCGGAGGTGGTGGTCGGCACCTGCCCCGACCTCGGCACCGTGGAGAACGTCTACCAGCCCCTGCGGTGGCTGGCCCGCCGGGTCTCGCGGCAGCTGGCGGCGGCGCAGACGATCGGGGTGGTCGAGCAGGGCGGGCGGACGGTGTCGCTGGGTGCTCTGCTCGGCCCGGAGTTCGCGGCGAACCCCCGGGAGCTGTTCGGTCCCGACAACTACCACCCCTCGGCGGAGGGGTACGCGACCGCCGCCATGGCGGTGCTTCCCACGCTCTGCGCGGCGCTCGGCCTGTGGCCCGAGGAGGCGCGCCCCGACCTCTCGCGGCGCGAGGGTTTCCTGCCGGTGGCCCAGGCGGCGGCCCAGGCGGTGGCGGAGGGCGGCACGGAGGTCACCGCGGCCATGCCGGCGGGCCCCCGAGGCCCCTGGGCCCTCCTCAAACGCCGCCGCCGCCGACGCATCCACACCCCCGAGCCCTCTCCGCTGCCTAACTAAGCGGCGTCCACTTCCGCGGGCGTGGGGGCTGGTCGCGCAGTTCCCCGCGCCCCTAAAGGGGCACACGCCCCGTCAGGGCGCGGGGAACTGCGCGAGCAACCACGACCCCACCCGCACCCCCAAACACAGCTTCACGCCCCTGTCAGGGGCGCGGGGAACTGCGCGAGCAACCACACCCCACCCGCACCCAAAGCACACGCCCCACCAC
>RBWT01000232.1 GCA_004010275.1 Streptomyces huasconensis | reverse complement strand
CCCCCCTTCCCCCACCAGCACTCTCGCCCCTCCCGTACCACCGTCTCGCCCGGCTCACCGTCGTCACCGCTGGTGGCGTCCCCTCGTGGGCACCGGCCTGGTGCTGGCCGGTGGCGTCGCCGTCATGCTGCTCGTCTGCTCGGCCGCCAGGTGGCGGGCGCGCTGCTCGACCGGCCGGTGGACCGGGACGGGTTCCGGGTGTGGGGCGGCATCGGGGAGACGGGCCTTGGCCTGCTCTCCCTCGCGCTGCTGCTCCCCGTCGTGCTGCTCGCCGCCCGCTGGGCCCAGCGGCGCCCGGCCGGGACGGTGTCGTCGGTCGCCGGGCGGCTGCGGTGGGGCTGGCTCGGGCGGTGCACGGCGATGGGACTGCCCCTGATGGCGGTGGCGTTCGGGGTCATGATGCTGCTGCCCTCCCCGGCGGGCGACGCTCGGACGACATGCGGTGGGTCGGACTCCCCGACTTCCTGGTCGGCCTCGCGATGGTGTGCGCACTCGTGCCGTTCCAGGCGGCGGCCGAGGAGTACGTGTTCCGGGGCTGGCTCACCCAGGCCGTCGGCGCCTGGCTCCGCTCCCCGTGGCTCGCGATCCTGCCCCAGGCTCCGCTGTTCGCCGCGGCCCACGGCTGGGGCACGCCGTGGGGCTTCGCGGACCTGATGGTGTTCGCGCTCGTCGCGGGCGTCCTGACGGCGCGTACGGGCGGCCTGGAGGCGGCCATCGGCCTGCACGTGCTCAACAACCTGCTGGCCATGGGGGTTTCGGCCGCGATCGTCGGGGCGCTCGCCTCCGAGGAGACGGCCGCCGACATGGACTGGATGTCGGTCTGCGTCGACGTCGTGATGCTCTGCGCGTACGCGGCGCTGGTGCTGCGGGTGGCGGGCCGCCGCGGGATCGAAGCGGTCGGTACGGGTGCTTCGGGGGCCGGTCGATGAGCGGTCCCGGGCCGACGGAAGCTCAGCCTCCGGCCCGCCGGTCCCCGCGCCCCCTGGCCCGGCGCGGCGCCCGTGACGTCTTCCAGGGCTACGCCCTGTGGCTGCTCTACCGGTGGCTCGTCCACGGCAAGGAGGAGGCCTCCCCCGGCCTGCGCCAGTCGCTGCTGTTGCTCGTCGTGGTCGCGCTCTGGGTGTCCGTGGCCGGGTTCCTGCGGGGCCGCGCGGACCGCACCGCCCGGCGGACGGCCCTGGTCGCGGCGGGCGTGTCGGCGGGGGCGTTCCTGACGGTCGTCGTGGCGCGGCCGGCGTCCACCGGCCTCGTCGCCCTGCCGACTCCCGCCGCGCCAGCGCCCTGCTGCTCGCGGTCGCCGGGGGTCTCGGGCTGTGGGTGCGCCACACGGAGTCGCGCCGCCGCGCGGAACGGCCGCGCGGGCCACGGGGGAACGGGCGCGTGCGGAGGTCCGTCAGCCGTCCGTGAGCCGGGTTAATCAGTTGCCGTGTCCGGCGGCCCCTGCTGCACTGGCGGGAGCCGGCGAAGGACCGGCGCAGTCCACGAAGGAGCAGCAAATGCGGCGTTCGCGCATGTCCCACCCCGAGGAAAGCCAGCTCTCTTCAAAGGACATGACGGTACGTGCATTCACCTGCTCCGCACACACTGAACCTGGGCATTCTCGCCCACATCGACGCCGGTAAGACCAGCCTGACCGAGCGGCTCCTGTACGCCGCCGGCGTCATCGACGAGATCGGCCGCGTCGACGACGGGAACACGCAGACCGACTCGCTCGCCCTGGAGCGGCAGCGCGGCATCACGATCAAGTCCGCGGTCGTCTCCTTCACCATCGAGGCCCCGGTGGGCACAGGCACGGGCACGGGTGACAGCACGGGTACGGGTGCGGGCGTCACGGTCAACCTCATCGACACCCCCGGCCACCCGGACTTCATCGCCGAGGTGGAGCGGGTCCTGAGCGTGCTCGACGGAGCCGTGCTCGTGATCTCCGCGGTGGAGGGCGTCCAGGCGCAGACCCGCGTCCTGCTGCGCACCCTGCGGCGGCTGCGCATCCCGACCCTGATCTTCGTGAACAAGGCGGACCGCACCGGTGCCCGCTACGACGCCTCCCTGAGCCACATCGCCGAGCGGCTCACCCCCGACATCGTGGCGATGGGCACGGTCGCGGACATCGGCACCCGTGAGGCCCGCTTCACGCCCTTCACCGCCGAGAACGCCGAGGGCGGCGGGTTCACCGCCCGGCTGATCGAACTGCTCACCGGGCACGACGACGCGCTGCTCACGGCGTACGTGGACGACGCCTCGTCCCTCTCGTACGACCGCCTGCGCGCCGAGCTGGCCCGGCAGACCGGGCGGGCCCTGGTGCACCCCGTCTACTTCGGTTCGGCGATGACGGGCGCGGGGGTCCCTGAACTGATCGACGGCATCCGCGCCTTGCTGCCCTCGGCCGCCGGGGACGCCGAAAGCCCGGTGTCCGGCAGCGTGTTCAAGGTGGAGCGCGGGAGCGCCGGGGAGAAGATCGCGTACGTACGCGTGTTCTCGGGGACGGTCCGCACGCGGGACCGCGTCGCCATCACCGGCGTCACCGACGGCACCGACGGCGTGGTGGGGGACAGGGCCGACGGCCGCCGTGAAGGCAAGGTCACCGCCGTCAGCGTCTTCGACCAGGGCACGGACGTGCGCCGCGCCGAGGTCCGCGCGGGGCAGATCGGCAGGCTCTGGGGGCTCGGCGGCGTCAGGATCGGCGACGTCATCGGCGTACCGCCCAAGGGGGCCGAGCCCGGCGGCCGGTTCTTCGCGCCGCCCACCCTGGAGACGGTCGTCACCCCGCGGCGTCCCGCCGACCGGGGCGCCCTGCACGTCGCGCTCACGCAGCTCGCCGAACAGGACCCGCTGATCGACCTGCGGCAGGACACCGTCCGCCACGAGGTGTCGGTGTCCCTCTACGGAGAGGTGCAGAAGGAAGTCATCCAGGCCACGCTCGCCGAGGACTTCGGTCTCGACGTCTCCTTCCGCGAGACGACGACGATCTGCGTGGAGCGGGTCGTCGGCACGGGCGAGGCGTTCGAGGTCGGCGAGAAGGAGCCCAACCCGTTCCTCGCCACGGTCGGGCTGCGCGCCGAGCCCGCGCCGGTCGGCGCGGGGGTGACGTTCCGGCTCGGCGTCGAGCTGGGTTCGATGCCGTACGCGTTCTTCCGGGCCGTCGAGGAGACCGTCCGGGAGACGCTGCACCAGGGCCTGTACGGCTGGCGCGTCCCCGACTGCGCGGTCACCATGACGCGCGCCGGTTACTGGCCGCGCCAGAGCCACGCGCACGGCACCTTCGACAAGAGCATGTCGAGCACCGCCGGTGACTTCCGGAACCTGACGCCGCTGGTCCTGATGGACGCGCTGCGCGAGGCGGGCACGGCGGTGCACGAGCCGATGCACCGCTTCCGGCTCGACGTGCCCGCCGACACGGTCGGTGCGGTGCTGCCCGCCCTCGCCCGGCTGCGGGCGGTACCGCACACCCAGGCGGCGAGCGGAGCCTCGTACCGCCTGGAAGGGGACATCCCCGCGCAGCAGGTGCACGCGCTGGAGCAGCTGCTGCCCGGGCTCACGCGCGGCGAAGGCGAGCTGGAGTCCGCCTTCGACCACTACGAGCCGGTGCGCGGCCCGGCCCCGACGCGCGAGCGGACCGACCACGATCCGCTCCACCGCAAGGAGTACCTACTGCGGGTGGTGCGCAGAACGCCCGCATGAAGAGCTCAGCGCTCAGGCCTCGAACGACGGGAGCCCGAGGCTCCGCAGCCGCTCCGGGTCGGCGATGATGTTGATCTCCACGATCTTGCCGTCCACGACGGTGAAGGAACCGAGGGAGAACACCTCGCCGCCCGGGGCCGCGACCAGGCCCGGCATGCCGTTGACGAGCACGACGTGCTGGTGTGCGGCCAGCCGCGCGAACATGGTGGCCTGCGCGGCCACCGTCGCCGCGCCCCGCACCAGCTTCGACAGGCCCGAGGACAGCTCCCCGGTGTCCGAGCGCAACACGACGTCGGGGTCGAGGAGTTCGAGCAGCGCGTCGAAGTCGCCCGCCTTGGTGGCGGCCGTCCAGGCCTCGACGACCTCACGCTGCCTGGCGACGTCCCTCTCGTGGGCCGGCGTCGAGCCCTGCACGCGGCGGCGGGCCCGGCTGGCCAGCTGCCGGGTCGCGGCGGGCGTGCGCTCCACGATGAGCGCGATCTCGTCGAAGGGCACGGCGAACATGTCGTGCAGCACGAACGCGAGCCGCTCGGCGGGCGCGAGGGTCTCCAGTACGACGAGCAGCGCGAGGCCCACCGAGTCGGCGCGCAGCGCCTCCTGTTCGGGGTCGACCACGTCAACGCGGCCGACGACCGGGTCCGGTACGTGCGTCTCCAGGGAGACGTCGAGTGACTCCTCGCGCCGTGACTGGCGTGAACGCAGCAGGTCCAGGCAGATCCGGCCGACGACGGTGGTCAGCCAGGCGCCGAGGTTGCGCACCTCACCGGCGGCGTCACCGGGCCCCGAGGCTGCCGTGGCTGTGGCAGTGGCTTTGGCTGCGGCAGGGGCAGTTGCCGCGGCAGTGGCTGCGGCCCGGGTGCGGCTGAGGCGGAGCCACGCCTCCTGGACCGCGTCCTCGGACTCGCTCACCGAGCCGAGCATGCGGTACGCGACCGCGTTCAGCCGGGCCCTGTGCTCCTCGAACCGTGCGGCCAGGTCGGCCTCGGCCGATGCGTTGACGTCCACTGCGCTTCTCCCGTTCCCCGTTCTCCGTTCCCGCCCCCGTCCCCCGCGTCCACGCGCGCCGACGCGGCAAGGGGGAGAACAGCCCTGAGGAGAACAGTAGTGAACGCTCCAGGGCGTCACAGAAGCGGTGCCAACGCCGCCCGCAGGTCGGCCGGTTCGCGGTAGAGCAGGCCGGTCATCCCCAGCGCTTCGGCCGCCGTGACGTTCTCCTCGAGGTCGTCCACGAACAGGCAACGGTCGGGGGCGACACCGGCCCGTTCCGCCGCCACCTCGTAGATGCGGCGGTCGGGCTTGGTGACACCGAGGTCGGCGCTGCTGATCACGGCGTCGAAGACACCGTCGCCGGGGCCGCCGGTGAGACCGAGCAGGGCCAGGTCGTCGGCGAGCCAGGGCGTCGCGTTGGTCACCAGGACGACCGGGAGCCCGGCCGTCCTGACCCGCCGGAGCAGCCCGACCACCGCGTCGTCCGCCCGGAACTTGGTCTCCGCCAGCGTCGTGCCGAGCGCGTGCCCCCGCTCCCACGGCACCCGGTCGGAGAGGCGACGGGCTATGGAGTCGATCCACTGCTCCTTGGTGATCTCGCCGCGCATGAGCGGCAGGTCGGTCTCGGGCGCGAAGGCCGTCTCCGCGGTGCTGCCCCGTGGCAGCCCGGTCTCAACCTCCAGCTGCTCCAGCTGTTCCATGTCGTAGAAGCGGATCACGCCATCGAGGTCACTCAGTACGGCGTCGAACGCCCGGCCGGAGGTCGTCATCGCACGTGTGTACCACGTGGACTCGGACCAGGGACGAGCCGGTCGGGCCGGTCGGGCCGGTTCGGTCGGTCGGGCCGGTTCGGTCGGTCGGGCCGGTTCGGTCGGTCGGTCGGTCGGTCGGTCGGTCGGGCCGATGGGACACGATGCCGGTACTTGCGGCTCACCGCCGTGTCAGCAGACGTCAGCGTCCGTGTCAGGGGTGTGACAGGGGGCTGACAGGGCCGCTGGTGAAGGTAGCGGCATGAAGAGATCAGCGATCGCAGTTTCAGGGCTCCGCAAGGCGTACGGGGACAAGGCCGTGCTCGACGGCATCGACTTCGAGGTCACCTCGGGCTCGGTCTTCTCCCTGCTCGGTCCGAACGGCGCGGGCAAGACGACCACGGTGAACATTTTGACGACGCTGCTGAAGGCCGACGCCGGGACCGCGCACGTCGCCGGTCACGACGTGGCGTCCGAGACCAAGGAGGTGCGCTCGGTCATCGGTGTGACCGGCCAGTTCGCCGCGGTGGACGACCTGCTGTCGGGGCGGGAGAACCTGCGGATGATGGCGGACCTGAAGCGCGTGCGCTCCGCGGGGCGCGTGGTCTCACAGCTGCTCGACCGGTTCGACCTGGAGGAGTCGGCGGACAAGCTGGCCGCGACCTACTCCGGCGGTATGCGCAGGAAGCTGGACCTGGCGATGACGCTGGTCGGCAAGCCGCGGATTCTCTTCCTGGACGAGCCGACGACGGGCCTCGACCCGCGCAGCCGGCGCACCATGTGGGGGATCGTCCGCGAGCTGGTGGCCGAGGGCACCACCATCTTCCTCACCACCCAGTACCTGGAGGAGGCCGACCAGCTCGCCGACCGGATCGCGGTGCTCAACGAAGGCCGCCTGGTCGCCCACGGCACCCCCGCGGAGCTCAAGCGCCAGATCCCCGGCACCCACGTCCGGCTCCGCTTCACCGACCTCCAGGAACTCGACGCGGCGGCGCGGGTCCTCGCCACCTCCACCCGGGACGACGATGAGCTGACCCTGCGCGTGCCCAGCGACGGCGCGTCGCGGTCGCTGCGGACCCTCCTCACCCGGCTCGACGAACACGGGCTCGACGCCGCGGAGTTCTCCGTACACACCCCCGACCTCGACGACGTGTTCCTCGCCCTGACCGAGCACACCACCACCGCCCACGCCGGCACCGCCCATACCACCACGCACGCCACCACTCACACCACCACCGAGGGGACGATCAACCGATGAGCGCCGTCGCGACCACCCTGACCGATTCGGCGATCATGCTGCGCCGCAATCTGAAGCACACCCTGCGGAACCCCACCACGGTGTTCAACGCGATCCTGTTCCCGATCGTGATGATGCTCCTGTTCGTCAAGGTCTTCGGCGGCGCGTTCGACGTCGGCGGCGCCGCCTACATCGACTACGCGACACCCGGTCTCCTCGTGATGGCCATCAGCTACGGCCTCGGGGCCACCTCGGCGGCCGTGAACTCCGACATGTCGAAGGGCATCATCAACCGGCTCAAGACCATGGACGTCTCGCGCGGCGCCGTGCTGAACGGCCATGTCGTGGTCACCACGGTGCGCTGCCTGGTGGGCTGCGCGGCCATCATCGGGGTGGCCTTCGCGATGGGCTTCGACCCGGCCGCGAGCGCCCTCGACTGGCTCGGCGTGCTCGGCCTGGTCCTGCTGCTCAGCTTCGCCGCCGCCTGGCTCACCGTCGCCCTAGGGCTCGCCGCGAAGACTCCGGAGACGGCGGGCCTCGGCACCGTACCGCTGATCATGCTGCCGTTCCTGAGCAGCGCCTTCGTACCCGCGGAGACCATGGGGACCGGTGTGCGGCAGTTCGTGGAGTACCAGCCCTTCACGCCGATCATCGAGACGCTGCGCGGGCTGCTGCTGGGCGGCCTGTCGCGAGGGGACGCGATCGCCGCCGTCGCCTGGTGCGTCGGCATCGCCGTCCTCGGGTACGTGTGGTCGGTCTCCACGTTCAAGAAGCGGGCGTGACCCCGGCCGGCTCGCCACCTCCCTCAGGAGGCGAGCGTGACCTCGACCAGCTCGGACCAGTCGGCCTCCGCTCCCTCCCGGGCCACCTCGGCGTACCGCGTGTCGCCGAGGCGGTGCCGCACGCCCGCTCGATGCGGGCCACGTCCAGGTGGGAGTGGTTCCGCAGACCCCCCACGGCCTGGCCGGCCGCCAGCAGCCGCGCGGCCTGCTCGTGGTCGTCGTGGCGCAGCGCCAGGTCCGCGACTCCCACGAGCACGTTGGCGATGCCCAGCGGGTGCCCCGCCTCGGCCGCCGCCTCGCAGGCCGCCGCGCGGTGCGCGCGGGCCTCGGCGAGGTCGTCGGTGAGGTAACCGAGCAGGTCGTGCCGTGTCGCGCGGTTCTGCGCCCACTCCGCCTCCTCGCCCAGCAGGGCGGTCGCCACACCGGTCTGGCGGCGGGCCTCCTCGGTGTTGCCGGCCCACCGGGCGAGCCCCGCCTTCGCGAAGGCCAGCTCGGCCAGCGCGTCCGGCCAGCTGACCCGCTCCGCGTGCCGCTCCGCCTCGGCGAGGGCCACCGCGCAGGCGTCCTTGTCACCGAGCAGCCAGTGCAGCTGCGCCTGCCGCGCCCGCATCGAGATGAGGTCCTCGGTGGCACCGACCTCGGAGACGGCCGTGACCGCCTCCTCCAGGTACGCGCACGCGGCGGCGAACTCACCGCGCATCGCGAACCGCTCCGCCAGCTCCGTCAGGGCGAACGAGATCCCGAACCGCTCACCGAGGGCCTGGAACTCGGCGAGCGCCCCCTCCAGGTACGCGTCGGCGGCCGCGGCCTCCGCCCCGCCCAGACCGAGATGGATGCGCATCTTGCCCATGTGCAGCCGTGCCAGCGCCCGTACCCAGGGGTCCTCGTCGTCGAGCAGCGGTTCGAACGCCGTCAGGGCCCCGTCGGGCCGGTCCAGCAGCCGAACCGTCGCACTGATGAGCCCCATCAGCGGGTTGCCCCGAGCGCGCCGGCCGTACCGGTCCGCTTCCCTGATCCATGTCTCCGCCTGCTTCTCGTCGCCCCGCCCGGCGCTGACGAACAGCACGACCAGCGCGTACGCCATGGCCCGCGCCTCGTCCGTCACCTCGCCCGGAACCCGGGTCGCCGCGGTGATCAGCTCGATGCCCTCGGCCCTGCGCCCACTGAGCCACCAGTACCAGCCCGCGCCCCCCGCCAGCCTCATGGCCCCCTGCGCCTCGCCCGCCGCGAGGGCACCGCGCATCGCCGCGCTGATGTTGTCGTGCTCGGCCTCCAGCCTGGCCAGCCAGTCGAGCTGCTCGGCGCGGCGCAGATGCGGCTCCGCGGTCTCGGTGAGTTCGATGAAGTACGCCAGGTGCGCGCGACGCACCAGGTCGGCCTCCCCCGCCTCCGTCAGCCGCTGCGCGGCGTACTCCCTGATCGTGCCCATCATGCGGTAGCGGGGGGCGCCGTCGCCCTCGGCCCGCAGCAAGGACTTCTCGGTCAGGGCGGTGAGCAGTTCAAGCACCTGCTCCTGTTCCACCGGGTCGTCGGCGTAGCCCGCGCAGACCCGCTCGGCCGCTTCCAGGCTTGCCCCGCCGGAGAACACGGAGAGCCTGCGCAGGACCGTCCGCTCGGCGTCGGTGAGCAGCTCCCAGCTCCAGTCGACCGCCGCGCGCAGCGTCTTGTGGCGCGGCAGCGCGGTCCGGCTGCCGCCGGTCAGCAGGCGGAACCGGTCGTCGAGCCGGGTGGCCAGCTGATCGACGGACATGGTGCGCAGCCGTGCCGCGGCCAGTTCGATCGCCAGCGGCATGCCGTCCAGGGCCCGGCAGACACGTGCCATCGTCGCCAGGGTGCGGGCGTCGTCCGCGAGGTCCCGGCGCACCGCCTCGGCCCGGTCCCGCAGCAGCTGGACGGCGGGCGAGGATTCGATCGCCCGCGGGTCCGCGTCCCCGCCGGGCAGGGCCAGCGGCTCGACCGGCCACAGCGCCTCCCCGGTGATGCCGAGCGGTTCCCGGCTCGTCGCGAGGATGCGCAGCCGCCGGCACTCCCCGAGCACCCGATGGGCGAAGACCGCGGCGGACTCGATCACGTGCTCGCAGTTGTCCAGGATCAGCAGCGTCTCGCGCTCACGGATGGCGGCGATGAGCCGGTCCGTCGGCTCGGCGTTCGGGGCTCCGCCGAGCAGGGTCTCCCGCAGGCCGAGCCCGGCGAGCGCCGCGTGCACCACATCGTCCTCGGCTCCTATGCCGGCGAGTTCCACCAGCCAGGCGCCGTCCGGCAGTTCATCGAGGAGCGTGCGTGCGGTCTCCGTGGCCAGCCTGGTCTTGCCCGAGCCGCCCGGCCCGGTCACGGTGGTGAGCCGGTGCTCGGCGACCAGCTCGCGCACCGCGGCGACATCGGCGTCCTTGCCGACGAAGGTGGTCAGCTCGGCGCGGAGGTTGGTGTCGCGGCTCGCCTCCCGCTTCCCCACCTCGCCGCGCAGCAGGGCCACGTGGAGCGCGGCAAGATCCGGCGAGGGGTCGACGCCCAGCGCGTCGGCCAGGGCCTCCTTCGCCCGCTCGTACACGAGCAGCGCCTCGCTGTCGCGGCCGGCGGCCACGAGGGCGCGCATCAGCGCGGCGGCGAGCCGTTCCCGCATCGGGTGCGCGGCCACCAGGTCGGTCAGCTCCGTGACCACCTCCGCGCCGCGCCCGACGGCGACTTCCGCGTCGAACCGCTCCTCGGTGGCGGTCAGGCGCAGCCCGTCGAACCGGGCGACCGCGGCGTCGAACGCGCCGCTCTCCTGCAACCCGACGTCCTGCATGGCCGCACCGCGCCACAGCTCAAGTGCCTCGCGCAGCGACCGCACCCGGCCGGGAGGCGTCACCGGCGGGGTCCTGACCCGCGGTGACGAGACGTTCGAACCGCACGGCGTCGACGGCTTCGGGCTCCACCGTCAGCCGATAGCCGTCCGGCCGCCCCTCGATCGCCCCGTCCGGCAGCACCTTCCTCAGCCGGGAGACGAGGCGCTGCAAAGCGTTCGTCGCGTCGGCGGGCGGCTGCTCACCCCAGATCCAGTCGACGAGCGACGCCTTCGGGACCGCGTGCCCCGCCCGGAGCGCGAGAGCGACGAGCAGCCCGCGCAGCGTGCCCCCGGCACGTCGACCAAGTTGCCGTCGTCGCCGCGCACTTCGAATGGGCCCAGCACCCTGATCTGCATCCACTGATTTTGCCACGCACCGGGGAGCCCCAGCGCCCCCCGCCATCTCTCCACCCCCGCCACC
>RBWT01000231.1 GCA_004010275.1 Streptomyces huasconensis | reverse complement strand
ATGGGGCCGGGGGCGGGTTCAGGTCCGCATCGCCACAGCTCGTCGTAGAGCCACGATGCCTTCGGCGACAGCGGTGAAGGTCAACTGCGGGGCCGACGGAACCGCAGCATGTTTCCCGCCGGGTCGCGGAACGCGCAGTCCCGTACGCCGTACGGCTGGTCCATCGGCTCCTGGAGGACCTCGCCGCCCGCGGCGCGAATCCGTTCGAACGTGGCGTCGACGTCGTCCGTACGGAAGATGACGCCGCGCAGGAGGCCCTTGGCCATCAGTTCGGTGACCGTCTGCCGGTCGGACTCCGCGGCGCTCGGGTCGGCGAGCGGCGATTCGAGGACGATCTCCACGTCGGGCTGCGCGGGCGAGCCCACGGTGACCCAGCGCATCCCCTCGTACGCGACGTCGTTGCGCACCTCCAGACCGAGCGCGTCGCGGTAGAAGGTGAGGGCCTTGTCGTGGTCGTCGACGGCGATGAAGCACTGTGCGAGGTTGATTTCCATGCCTCCCACGCTAGGAACCCCGGGGATTCTTGGCTTCTCCGTTCCTGACCGGTCTGGTGTGGATCTTGGCGATGCAGGCGGGGACGGCGGCGCCGGGTCCGTGGTCGCGGGCCCGGTAGGCGCTCGGGCTCTCGCCCACCAGCTCCGTGAACCGGGAGCTGAACGACCCCAGTGACGTACAGCCCACCGCCATGCACACGTCCGTCACGGAGAGGTCCCCGCGCCGCAGCAGCGCCATGGCCCGCTCGACGCGGCGCGTCATGAGATAGCTGTACGGGCTCTCGCCGAAGGCGGCGCGGAAGCTGCGGGAGAAGTGGCCCGCCGACATGTGGGCGTCCCGGGCAAGGGCGGGCACGTCCAAGGGCTGCGCGTAGTCACGGTCCATGCGGTCGCGGGCCTGGCGCAGCCGGACGAGGTCGGGGAGAGACGCCATACGGGGAACGGTACCGGCCACCGCCTGCGGGTGCCGGTGCTTCGCCGCCCTGCCGGGCGTCGCCTCACCCGTCGGCCGGAGACCCGGCCGAGGGGTGAGCGGGCGAGGGGTGAGCGGTGCTCACGAGCCCCGACTCGTAGGCGCTGATCACCAGTTGCGCACGGTCCCGCGCCCGCAGCTTGCTGAGCAGACGGCCGATGTACGTCTTCACGGTGCCGTTGCTGAGGTGGAGGTACTCGGAGATCCCGGAGTTGGAGAAGCCGCGGGCCACGAGCACCAGGACCTCGCGCTCGCGCTCCGTGAGGTCCCTGAGCGGTAAGTCCTGCGCGTGGTGCTTGTGATGCGCGTGGGGCAGACGGGCGAACTCGGCGATCAGGCGCCGGGTCACCGAGGGCGCGAGCAGCGACTCCCCGGCGGCGACCGTGCGGATGCCCTCCAGCAGGACGTCGGGGGAGGTGTCCTTGAGGAGGAACCCGGCGGCCCCGGCGCGCAGCGCCCCGTACACGTACTCGTCGAGGTCGAAGGTGGTGAGGATGAGGACGCGTGTCCCGGCGGTCTCGGGGGACGCGACGATGTGCCGCGTCGCCTCGATGCCGTCCATGCCGGGCATCCTGATGTCCATCAGCACGACGTCCGGACGCAGCCGCCGCGCGCTCTCGACGGCTTCGGCACCGGTCCCGGCCTCGCCCACGGCGGCCAGCCCGGGGGTGGTGTCGACGAGGACCCGGAAACTGCCCCGGAGCAGGGACTGGTCGTCGGCGACGAGTACGCGGACGGGTGCGGTCACGTCTCTCTCCCCTTCTGCCGCTCCTGCCCCTCCCCGCGGTGCTCCCGGCCGGTGGCCGTGCCGTGAGCGGGGCCGGGCGGGAGACAGGCGGACACGGCGAACCCGCCCTCGGGACGCGGCCCGGCGGTGAGCGTCCCTCCGTACATCATCACGCGTTCGCGCATCCCCACCAGCCCGTGCCCGCCCGCAAGTTGCGGCCGGACGGTCGTGCCCGCGCTCCCCGCTCCGTCGTCCACCACCTCTATCCGCACCTCTCCCCGCGCGTCGACCGTCGACCGTCACCTGGCAGCGCGTTCCGTCGCCCGCGTGCTTGACCACGTTCGTCAGGGACTCCTGCACGATCCGGTAGACGGACAGCGCCGTCCCGGCGGGGAGTTCGGCGGCCGCCCGGGGGTGCGGTTCGGTGCGGAGATCCGTACGTACTCCCGCCCGCTCGGCGCGGCGCACGAGGTCCGGCAGTTCGTCCCACCCCGGAAGGGGAGCCGTCCGCGCCGCGCCGGGCTCGCGCGTCGCCAGCGGCTGTCCGTCGGTGTCGCCGCGCAGTACTCCCAGGGCGCGCCGCATCTCGGTGAGCGCCTCCCGGCCGGTCTGCTCGATCGCCCGGAGGGCGTCGCGTGTCTCCAGGGGCCGCGCCTCGGCCACATGGTCGGCGACCGCCGCCTTGACGACGATGACGCTGAGGCTGTGCGAGACGATGTCGTGCAGTTCTCTGGCGATGCGCAGGCGCTCCTCGGCCAGTGCCTCCTCCGCGAGGCGACGGTTCCTCCGGGCCGCGCGGGCCCTCCGTCCGCGTGCGGCGCGGCCCGCAGCCCACGCCGCCCCGACGCACAGCCAGACGAAACCGGCGGTACCGGCGGCTTCCGGCCACGGACCGGCGGGGGTCAGGACGGCCTCCCCGGTGACGACCGCTGCCGCCGAGACCACGAGGGTCAGCGCGAGCGCCGCCGAGGCCCGGCGCGTCGGCTCGATGAGCGCGACGGTGTAGCAGGCCAGGGCCGTGGAGACGTACGGGTCACGGGTGATGTCGAGCAGCGTCGCCATCGCCGTGGCGCCCAGCACCACGGCCAGGACGGGCAGTGGCCACAGGCGCCGCACGGCCAGGGGCGCTCCCACGCAGAGGGCCACCGGCCAGGCCAGCCACCACGGGCCGGTGAAACGGGGGAGACCGTCCGAGGCGCCCTGCCCGGCGAGCGCCACGTACGCGGCGGTCACGAGGGCGGCCAGGCAGGCGTCGAGCGCCAGGAGATGCGTGCCGCTCGGTAGGCGCGGTCCTGTGCGGTGCATTGCCCGACGATACCGGCGGCTACTGATCCGGCCGCTGTGCCGGCCACTTGGCCGGTCGCCTGTCTGGGTGCTTGTGCGGGCGCCTGTCCGAGTGCCTGGCTGGTTGCTTGTCCGGCCGCCTGTGCGGGTGCCCATGCGGGCGCCTGTCTGGTCGCTTGTCCGGCCGCTGCGCCTGCCGCTCGTCTTGCCGTCCATCTTGTCGTTCATCCGACCTGCCCGAACAAGAACATCGCGGTGCCCACGGCGATCACCAGGAGAAGCCGTCCGGCGACGACGGCCGCCCGCTGAACCGGCCCGTCGCGCCACGCGGCCACGCCCAGCGGGACCAGCGCGACGCACAGGCCCGCGGCGGCGACGACCGACAGAGGCGTCGTCCCCTTCAGCACCCCGAGCGGCATCGCCGACGCCAGCGCCAGGGCCGCCGCGCGCATCGGGCCGAGCACGCGGGCCCGGTACGCGCCGATGGCCAGCAGGAGCCAGCCGCCCATGACGGCGGCGTTCAGCGTGCTGAAGACGTGGAACGCGCCATAGGTCTCGCCCACGGTCCGCGTCGCCGCCGCCACCCCGTGGGCGTTCACCAGTTGGAAGGCCAAGTGGTCCACCCCCGCGTGGAACGCGCGGGCGAAGAGACCGAGGACCGTGAGGACACCGCCCCACACGGCCAGTTCCCGGCAGCGCTCACCGATCCTGGCGGCGAGGAACAGGACGCCGGGCCAGAGCAGCACCCACCCCGCGGCCACGAGGCCGGACGAGGCCGACATGAGGCCCGGATGGTGTTCGTACGCGCGGAGTTGGGCCGGGAAGAAGAAGTCGAAGCGCAGCCGCAGCAGGACGCCGGTGAACAGCAGCAAGGGGCCGATGACGAGGGAGGCGCCACCGACCCGGCGGCCCGGGACGGCGGTGAGCGGCTCGGCGGTGTGCGGCTCGGTGGTGCGCGGCTCGGCGGTGTGCGGCTCGGTGGTGCGCGGCTCGGTGGTGCGTGGAACGTCGTTGTCTGGCATGGCGGTTGCTGGGGTGTTGGGGGTCATGGGGCCACGATGTCGTCACCGTACGTGGCGTGTCGTCGGAGCAGGGGCCATACCTCGGGGTCGGCCCGTGGTCGTACGGTTGGCCGCCTCCCGCCCCTTGGCTCCTGCCAGGGACCCCGGTCTCAGGAACCCCTGTCTCAGGCCGTCGCCTCGCGCCCGCCCGATCCCAGGACCCCCAGGACCTGGTCGATGTGGTGGGAGAGCACGCGTGCGGCGGCCTCCGGTGAGCGGTAGCCGAGGGCGACGTCCACTCCGAGGCTCGTGGCGAGCGCCCAACTGATGTCCGCGTCCATGCGCGCATCCTCGCGGAGCTCGACGCCTCGTTCCTGCCGGGCGGCGGTGATGAGCCCCGCGGTGAAGGAGAGGAGTTCGTCGTCGCCAGGGGCCAGGACCCTGGCCATCGTCGGGTCGGAGACGGCCCGCCCCGCCGCCGCCAGGGAGAACCGCATGAGCCGCATGCTCTCCTGGTCAGGGCTGATCAGGGCATGCAGGCAGGCGCGGAGAACGGCTTCCGGGGTCGTGGCGCCGGCCGCCTCAACCGCTTTCTCGATGTTCGCGTTCACGGCGCGGACGGCCCGGTCGAGCGCGTCGCGGACCAGGGCCTGCATCGAGGAGTAGTAGTGCTGCACCTGCCCCATGGAGACGCCCGCCTGCTCGGCCACCTTGCGCAGTGTCACCTGCTCGATGCCGCCCCGGACCGTGAGCGCCCAGACGGCGTCGACCAGGCGTCTCCTGCGTTCCTCGTGGTCCACGATCTTCGGCACGGCGCCGCCGCCTCCCTCTCCCTTTTGCCATGCGGTCGCATTGCAAACCGGGCTTCCGCTTATTACAGTGCAAGTGCACTGTAACCGCCTCGCTGTGCGCGGTCGCGGAGGTGCCGAGGCGCTTGGGGCGCGCACTTCCGTGCGCCCGGGGGCGCCTCCTGATGAGACGGAAAGCAGGGAGCACGCGTGAAGTACGACATCTTTCAGGGGCTCGGCATGGTTCTGCTCGTCCTCGGGGCGCAGGGGGCGATCCGCCAACTCGTCGACCACGACGACGCGGGCCTGCTCGATTGGCTGCCGGGCGGCTTCGCGGCGAGCGTCACCGTCTACTTATTGGCCGCGGTGGCCGGCGTGGCCGTCGCGGGCTGGGCCCACGGCAAGGCGAAGGCGGTCGGCCGCCGGCGTTGAGGGGCGGGGTGGGGTGCGGGGCGGAGTTCCGATTTTCCCCGTACGAGGGATCAGGTCGAGGCCTCGGGAATGTCGACGGACAGGCGATGCCACGCGTGCCCGCAGCCGTCGGAGCAGAAGCGCTCTAGTCGGCGTTCGTCGGCGACGGCCAGCACCGCGATCAGCAGCGGGGCCCGCGCCACCGCCGAGATGCCCCGGAAAGCAGACCCTCGGGTGCCTAAAAGGCAGTCCGTCGGCCATCAGCGGCTCTGAGTACCCACACACCCAGTGGCCGGGAAGGGGCGTACCCGCGCCGCCGGCGAGCGGTGGCTCCGTCCACGCTGCGGCGAAGTCCCGAACGAAGGCCCAGGCCCGCGCCCTGTCGGGTATCCCGCCGCGCAGAGCTTGAGCCACATCGAACGCGTCGACCATGCGGTGGACCGTACAGGCCGGCCGACTCCGCAGGGGCTCGGCGAGGACTCGGCCGAGCGTGCCGGAACCACTGGGACACCGTCCGTTCCCAGAAGACCTGAGCCGCTGAGGTGTCCCTGTTCCGCGCCTTGCCATTTCGTCCGGGACGGTTCGGTGCGTGGAGGGCCCAGTGGATCTGAACAGCGGCGAGCCTGTTCGGGCATGAGGAGGTGGGGCAGTCCCAGCAGTTCTGTTTCTGTCTGTTTCTGTCTGGCAAAAGGCTTCAGCAGCCCATACGTTCGGCTGCATGGCTGACGAGTGTTTCGGGCATCCACGGCTCGCCGCGATCTATGACCCGCTCGACCCCGATCGCAGTGATCTCGACGCGTACGTCCGGATGACGGAGGAGTTCGGGGCACGTCAGGTGCTGGACATCGGCTGTGGAACAGGCGTGTTCGCGCTTCTGCTGGCTGACCGCGGGATCGAGGTCGTGGGTGTCGATCCCGCTCAGGCGTCCATCGACGTGGCCCGAGCCAAGCGGGGCGGCGAGCGAGTGCGCTGGATCTGTGGCGATGCCACGACACTTCCGCCGATGCGGGTCGACCTGGCAACGATGACGGCGAACGCCGCCCAGCAGATCATCGGTCCGCAGGCCTGGCGCGAGACCCTGCGTGGCGCGTACGAAGCACTGCAGCCTGGTGGCCGTCTGGTGTTCGAGACCCGGGACCCGGCCAGACGCGCCTGGGAGGAGTGGAACCGTGAAGTTTCGTATCGCGTGACGGAGATCCCGGATGTCGGCGCTGTCGAGAGCTGGGTCCAGGTGATCGAGGTGAGCGAGCCGCTGGTGACGTTCCGCTGGACCTATGTTTTCGCTGCCGACGGGGAGGTGATGACGTCGGACTCCACCCTGCGCTTCCGCGAGCGGCAGGAGGTCGGGACGGAGCTGATCGCGCAGGGGTACGTGCTGGAGGGCGTACGCGACGCGCCCGACAGGCCGGGCAAGGAGTTCGTCTTCGTCGCGCGACGTCCGTAGCTCAGCCCACGAGAGAGCTCACCGGGGGAACGGACACCGGGACAGGCCAGTGATGTGACGCGGCATCACGTGGCGTGGCGCACTTTTGCAAGCAGGTGCTTGCAAAAGTTAGCAAGCGTGCTGCACCATCGAGGCATGGCATCACTCAACGTCGGCAACCTCGGCGAGTACCTCCGCGAACAGCGGCGCAACGCGCAGCTGTCGCTCAGGCAGCTCGCCGATGCCGCCGGGGTGTCCAACCCGTATCTGAGCCAGATCGAGCGCGGCCTGCGCAAGCCGAGCGCCGAGGTGCTGCAGCAGGTCGCCAAGGCCCTGCGGATCTCCGCCGAGACGCTGTACGTGCGGGCCGGGATTCTCGACGAGAAGGAGCGGGACGAGCTGGAGACGCGCGCCGTCATCCTCGCCGACCCTTCCATCAACGAGCGCCAGAAGCAGGTGCTGTTGCAGATCTACGAGTCGTTCCGCAAGGAGAACGGCTTCGAGACCTCGTCGTACGCGGATGTGGACCCAGCGGATGTGGACCCGGAGGCCGTCGACGCCGACGGCAGCCCCGGCGCGGCCGACAGCCGTGATGCCGGCCCGAAGCAGTCACCCCCTAGCTGAACAAACGCCCTCAAGCTGAACCAGCTGACCAGCTGACGCGAATCCGGGAGGACCATCGTCATGGCCATCACCGATGACCTGCGCAAGACCCTCACCAACACCACCCCCGCATACTTCGTCGCCGGGTCCGCGGACCTCGCGTTCCAGCAGGCGAAGAAGGTGCCGGGCATCGTCGAGCAGCTGATCGCCGAGGCGCCCTCCCGCTTCGAGGCGGTGCGCAACACCGACCCCAAGGCCGTGCAGGACAAGGCCGCCGCCCGCGCCAAGGAGGCGCAGGAGACCATCCAGGCCAAGGTCACCGAGGTGCTCGGCTCCCTCGACACCGACCTGAAGAAGCTCGGTGAGACCGCCCAGGACCTCGCGCTGCGCGGTGTCGGCGTGGCCGCGGAACTCGCCGTCAAGGCGCGCGAGAAGTACGACGAGGTCGCCGAGCACGGCGAGCAGGCCGTGCGGACCTGGCGCGGCGAGGCCGCCGAGGAGATCCTCGACCTGGCCGAGACGGTCGAGCCGGACGCCGAGCCGAAGCCCGTGGTGCCGGCGCCCGCCGCCGCGACGGAGCCCAAGGCGGCCCCCAAGGCCGAGCCGACGGTGATCGCGGTTGCCGAGAGCGACAGCGCGGCCGCCGCCCCGGCGAAGAAGCCCGCCGCCAAGAAGGCCCCGGCCCGCAAGACGACGACCACGACGGCGAAGAAGACGCCCCCGGCCAAGTGACGGACGGGCAGGGAACGTTCTCCGGGGCGGGCACTCACGCGGTGCCCGCCCCGTTGACACAGGTAGCGGGTACGGTGGCCGCGTGATGACGAGCCGAGACCGGCGAGACCGGCGAGACTGGTGGTGGACGTTGTGCTGATGCAGGGGTTCGCGAACTTCATGTGGCTGCTGTCGCTGGCCCTGATCCTGTTCAGCGGGTTCGCGCTCATCGACGCCGCCGTCCGGCGCGAGGACGCCTACCGGGCCGCGGACAAGAAGACGAAGCCGTTCTGGCTGATCATCCTCGGGCTTGCCTTCGTGGTGAACCTGATCTTCAACATCCTGTCGTTCCTGCCAATCCTCGGCCTCATCGCCACCATCGTCTACATGGTGGATGTACGGCCCGCGATCCGGCAGATCACCGGCGGTCGCGGCCGCCGCGGCGGCTCCAGCAGCGATGGCCCGTACGGGCCGTACAACGGCGGTCGATAACACCCACCGACACCGGCACCGGCACCGGCGCGTACGCCGTTCCGCGCCTACGCCTGCCCACGGTGCCTACGTCTGTCCGCGGTGCCTACGTCTGTCCGCGGTGCCTATGCCTGCCCGCAGTGCTTACGTCCGCCGCGCCGCCGGAGGCCACTGGTGGCCGCCGCCCGGCGCCCGGTCGAGCAGCAGGACCGCCACGTCGTCCGTCAGGTCGCCGCCGTTGAGGTCCCGCGCCTCGTTCACGGCGGCTTCGAGCAGTTCCTCGCCCTGGAGCCCCCGGGCGATCTGGCGGCGGACCATCTCCACCATGCCCTCTTGGCCCAGCCGCTCCTTGCCCTGGCCGATCCGGCCCTCGATCAGGCCGTCCGTGTAGAGCATCAGGCTCCACTTCCCGCCCAGCTCCACCTGGCGGCGCGGCCAGCGGGCGCGCGGCAGGAGACCCAGGGCGGGGCCCCCGTCCTCGTACGGAAGGAGTTCCGCGAGGCGGCCCTCGCGCGCGATCAGCGGTGACGGGTGTCCGGCCAGGCAGAGTCCGGCCCGGCGGCCGTCGGGGGCGATGTCGACCGTGCAGAGGGTCGCGAAGATCTCGTCGTCCGCGCGCTCGTGCTCCAGGACCTTCTGGAGGGTGGAGAGCAGTTCGTCGCCGCACAGGCCCGCGAAGGTCAGCGCGCGCCAGGCGATCCGCAGCTCCACGCCGAGCGCGGCCTCGTCGGGGCCGTGGCCGCACACGTCGCCGATCATGACGTGCACGGAGCCGTCGGGGGTGCGCACGGTGTCGTAGAAGTCGCCGCCGAGCAGCGCGCGGGAGCGGCCGGGACGGTAGCGGGCGGCGAACCGCAGTGGCGAACCGTCCAGGAGCGGCGTCGGCAGCAGGCCGCGCTCCAGGCGGGCGTTCTCCTGGGCCCGCAGCCGGGACTCGGTCAGCTGGCGCTGGGCGATGTCGGCCCGCTTGCGCTCCACCGCGTACCGGATGGCGCGGCTCAGCAGCCGTCCGTCCAGCTCGTCGCGGTAGAGGTAGTCCTGGGCGCCGACGCGTACGGCTTTGGCGCCCAGCTCGGAGTCGTCGTTGGCGGTGAGGGCGAGGACGGCGTGGCGGGGTGCGAGGCGCAGGACGTGCTTGAGGGCGGCCAGCTCGTCCTTGCCCGCCTCGGGGTCGCCCGAAGCGGCTGCGGAAGCAGTGCCGGAAGCGGTCCCGGAAGCGGCCGCGGAAGCACTGGCGGGGCCGGTGGCCGGGCCGGATGCGGTGGCGGGGACGGTCAGCGCGAGGTCCAGCAGGATGCAGTGCACGTCGTCCGTGAGCAGCCGCTCGGCCTCGGTGAGGTTGCGGGCGGTGCGGATACGGATGGGCTTGCCGGCGGAGTCGAGCAGGCGGGGAACGCTCAGCGGTCCCGCCGGGTCGTCCTCGATCACCAGCAGGCTGAGGCTGGTGCCGGAGCCGCGCTCGGGCTCGCTGATGGGCCGCGGGCCGGTGCTGGTCCCGGGCTCGGGCGCGGGCTTGCGCGCGGTGATGGGGTCGGGGGCAGCGCCCGGGCCGGTGCCGAGGCTGCCGGCGTCGGTCGTGTCACGCGTGGCCGCCGCCGTGTCGTGCGGGGGCCGCGCCGGAGCCTGACCGCCTTCCGCGGCCGGGATCGCTCTCTGCCGCGGTATGGGTACGGGCATCGCTTGGTTCCTTCCCTCCCCCCGAGGGCATGGCGCCACGCAGGTCGACGCGGCACCGACGGGGACCTTAGCGGTAGCCGTGCCTCCATAGGAATGGCGCGCGGCGCACGGCGAGCGTCATATGCCGCATCCAGGAACGCACTTGGGCACCGCACGGCCCGGCCCGGATGACGAACATCACGCCCCCGGGGTCGACCGGAGGGCCGAGAGGTGGACTGGATCACACCCCGGCGCCGGCCCCGGCGCCGCGATGCCGTGCGCCGGGTTTGACGCCAGGTGCCGAGCTTGACGCTGCCCGTCGGGCTGATGTCGCGTGGCGGGTCTGAGGCTGCTCGTCGAGCTGTCGGCACACTGTGGTGGGCCTGACGTGACTCGCGGGGCCTGGCGCAGCCTGTCGCGGTTGACGCCGCCCGTCGACCTGACATCACGCCCCGGCCTGCCACCTGACCCCACGTGCCGGGCCTGACACCACCCGGCGGGCCCGCCCCGTGCAGGGCCTTTCTCCGCCCGTCGGCCTGACGGCGCACGTGGCGGGCCTGACGCGACTCGCCGGGTCTGGCGGCGCCTGACGGACGTGACGCCACGTGCCGGAGGCGGACGGCCCGACGGTCGCCGTGCCCTCGCCACTGACGATGACGGCGATCGG
>RBWT01000230.1 GCA_004010275.1 Streptomyces huasconensis | reverse complement strand
CCACATCGCTGCACGATGTGCAAGGGGGGCGGTCGCTGCGCTCCCGCTGGCCCGTGCGGAGCACGGGCGCTCCCTTCGCTGCGCTCCTGGAGGCGGTGGGGCCGCGCGATGCGCGCCCGCTGCCGCGCATCGGCGAGTGCTACTGGGGTCTGACGGTGTGGCTAGTGGGGCCTCGAGTACGGGGGTTGGGGGAGCGCGGGGCGCGCCCGGCGGGTCCGCTGCGCTCCCCCGCCTGACGGTCCTTCCGGCTGCGCCTCCAGAACCGCCTGGGCCCGCTGGCGCGGGCCGGGCTGGCTACGAGGGGTGGGGGTCGCTCGTTCGTGTGGGTTCCAGTGTACCGGGTGCACCAGGTTGATGCAGCATGTACCGTTGGCGGAAACACAGCACACCCCCCAACCACCCGGGCGGGGCGCGCCTTTTGATGAAACATCAGCGCCCGTATTTTGCCACCCCAGACAGGCGAGGAATCACGAATTGAGCCGCTTCGGGCCTCAGCCACAGAACGGTACCCCGGATATCGGAAAGCGTGAATTCCTGCGTGCGGAGGTACCGGAGCCGAACGGCCCCTCGGGCCGGGCGGCGGAACCCTCCACGGAGGCCGACCTCGCCAGCTGGTGCTTGTTCGTCACGGTCGGCACCACCCGAGACTCAGAGCCGCTGGTGCCGTCCACGACCCGCACGAGCACACGGCGCCGCACGCGAAGCCGCCTCAGCCACGTTGGGTCCGGCGGGACGGTGCGGGTGACCTCAGCCACTGATATATGGCGAGATTAAGAAACCGCAGGTCAGAGAGCCGCAGATCTCGAGATACGTACCGGGTGGGGGGACATATCGCGTCGATGTGTCCCGACTGAGGGGGCACATCGACCGTTCAATGTCAACTAGAGGCGACACGGATTCCCGCCGCATGTCAACTGGAGGCGACATGCGGCGGCAGATGTGTTCCGGGTGCGGGCGGTGGGACGCCAGGGGGGAGATCTGTCCCCCCTGGGGGGACACAACTCGCGCGGCATGTCGTGTCGAAGCGACATCTATGTCAAGCGGAGGTGACATACTGCTCCGCGTCGCAGAGATCAACAGCTTGGAGAGCAGCCTCGTGTCGACAGAGCCGCAGCGCCGCCGTCCGGGGGCCCGAGGGACGCCGCAGCCGCAGCCGAAGCTGCCGTTGGCCGACGATCCGGCCGACGCCTGGGACCGGCCGCTACGGCCCATCAAGGACCTGGACGAGGTCGCCCGCGCGTACCCCGGCCGGAAGCTCACGCTGGACAGCGAGCGGAAGCCGCTGGAGTTCTACGGGCCGCCAGACGAGCCCAACGCCTTCTCCATGGACAGCCTGGAGTTCTTCCTCGTCATCGCGCAGTTCTTCCGCGAGGCGCTGCCGCTCCGGCTGATCCTGCTGATGATCGCGTGCCAGAAGGCCGGCGGGCGGATCCCTCTGACCCAGGACGAGATGGCGCACGTCCTGGACGTCGCGCGCACCAAGGTGAACGAGGCGCTGCAGGAAGTTATGGGCCACGGGATCGTGTTCCGTGTGAAGCGCGGGGTCTACCAGTTCAACCCGCCGTACTCCTACCGGGTTGCCGAGTTCATCCCGGGCACGGAGACCATGGACGCGCAGTACATCCGGGTCGACCAGCACGAGACCATTGCCAGGATCCGGTCGGACGAGAGCCTGCCCGACCTGGTGCGCTTCCCTTCGCTGGAGCGGATGCGCCAGGAGATCGAGCGGCTGCGTGAGGAGCGGGCGAAGATGCGTGCTGAGCGCCGCCGGGAGCGGGTACAGCAGAAGGAGAAGGGGGCCGAACAGTGAGCGGTCTGCATTTCGCCGCGGTGAACGCGGAAGGCATCGTCGCCGACCTGGACCTGCTGCCTGCGGCCTACCGCGTGCTGCTGAAGATGCGCGCCCACAGCGAGCCGGGCGGCCGGATCGAGGTCGACCAGGTCACCCTCGCGCAGATGCTCAGCCTGAGCCGGGCCGCCGTGAACGCCGCGCTGCGCGACCTGGACCTGGCGCAGCTGGTGAAGAAGAAGCGGGCCGGCGTCTACCAGCTCAACCCCATGCTCGCCGCGTACCTCTCCCCCGAGGACGCCATCGCGGCCGTCAAGGCGATGCCGAAGAACGAGCGCCTGAACGCGCCCGGCTTCGTGGAGCGCTACCGGAAGGCCGTGGAGGCCTACCAGGACCAGCTCGCCGAGAAGCGTCGGCTCCGCGAGGACGCCAAGCGCCGCCAGAACCTCAAAGCCGTGTCCTGACCCAACGACCGCTCGACACGACGGCGCTGCACCCACGGTGCGGCGCCGTTCTCGCGCTAGGGCGGCGTACAACGTTCCCACCCAGGGGAAACCGCAGGTCACAGAACCGCCTCACGACGCTGTCGGTATCACCAGGGATACCGACTTGTTCTAGTTCTCCAGAACAAGCGACTTCCGTCCGAGCACCGCGTACAGCGTCCCCCTGGAGGGGAAAGCCGCAGGCAGGACGGCCCGTACTAGCGTTCCCGGAAGGCCCTGCCGCGCGCCGCCCATCCGAGCGCCAGCGGTCGCGGTACGAGTAGGGGCGTGACCCACAACTTCGGCCTCCACTTCGCCCAGGAGCTGGGCAACCGCTTCGGCTCGCCCACCGACAGCTGGCCCGCGAGCGCGGAGCAGGTGATCCCGTTCTTCGCGATCGTCGTCAGGGCGCTGGGCACGGACGACGCAGCGCAGTGGTTCGAGGCGGCCCGCAGGGCTCACCAGCGCGTGGTGACCGCGGAACAGAACCGGGCCCACCACTTCGGCTTCGCCCACCACCTGGACGTGGAGACCGAGGCGCACCAGGAGCTCACCCTCTCTGTTGTGGCTGCCTTCGAAGCGACGAAGGCGCTGTACGAGGTCACCCGCCGGGACGCCGCCGTCGACGTCGACGTGTTCTTCGAGTGCGCGCTGCGGGCCTGCTCGCGCGGCAGTGGCCGGCCCACCAGCTCGCCGGTTGCAGCAGCCGCGACCGCATAACCGTCCGGGAGGCAGCAGGGCGCCTGCTGCCCAGGTAAGGCCGGCCTTGCTGCCCGTGCAGCACCCGTGTGCCGCCTGGCTGGACGCTGCTGCACGCCGGCCCGTGCTGCGGGACGCAGCAGACGGCCTTGCACCCTTCGGCCCCCGCCGCCTGCGCTGCGCTGGGGAGGCGTCTTGCACCCCAATAGGGGTTAGTACAGGTAGTACCTATGTGCGGGTTGTAGATCTCTCCCCCTGAGAGCAGAGCTCGGTCTGGGAGCAGCGGGAGGCGGTGCCCTAGGAGGGAGGGCGTGGTGCCCGTCGTGGAGCCTCGCCGAGGGGCAGGGCGCTTCACCGCCGCCCGAAGCGCTGTACGCCGCTGTGGGCGCCTTTCAGGGCCTTGATCGTCGCTCGGGAGCCCGGAGGGCGTCAGAACGCCGCAGGCGGCCGTACAGCGCCGGGAAGGATCATGTGCGCTGGACGGGTGGGGTGGGCCTCGGTGCAGGTGGTGGGGGGTGATGTGTGCCCGCGCAGCGAGCTTCGCCCTCAGGGGGAGAGATCTACAACCGCAGGTAGGTACTACCTGTAGTACCTACCAATGGGGTGCAAGGCCGTCTCCGGACAGGCCCGCACCGAGCCGCCGGCGCAGCGTCCGGAGGTCGGGGGGCAAGGGTGCAAGGCGGGCGGCTCTGCCCGGCGGCACTTCCGGTACTTCGCCTTCGGCGGGTGAGGAAGAGCGCGCCCGTCATCAGGTCAGTCAGTCCTACGTCTTCCTTGTACGCGAGCGATCCCTCACCAAACGACGGACCCGATCCCTCACCAAACGACGGACATGCGGAGAGGCCGGCCCGCGCCAGCAGCACGCGGTCGGCCGAGTCCAGGACGTCGCGGGTCAGACCTCGAGGTAGGCGACGACGACCACGGTCTTCAAGACTGTGACCCAGTACAGGAGGCGTACGCGCTCGACTTCGTCGGCGTACTCGCGCAGCTGAGGGCCGGCGGCGTCGCCGGGGAGCGGCTCGCCGACCTCGGGGTCGACGGAGACGACGACCAGGGCGCGGTCCAGGGCGTGGATCTCTGCTTCGCTGGTGATGTTCTCCAGCTGCTTGGCGGCGGAGTCGGAGAACGCGATCCGGGCGCGGCGGGGGCCGTGCTGCGGGGCCATCAGGCGACGGCCGGGCGCTGGGCGGCGAGGCGGGCGAGGTGGGCCTCGCGCAGTTCCTCCCACGGGGTGCACTGCTCGGGGTCGGGCAGGCCGTTGGTGGCGACGTCCTCCAGGACGGCGGCGAACCGGTCGGCGTCGGCGCGGGTTTTGGCCGCGTACGCACGCAGCCCGTCGGCGGCGGCGGGCTCCAGCTGCTGCCGGGCGGCGGTGTCGGCGGGGGCCGGCTGTTCGCTCATCGAGGGCCTCCAGGGCGCGAACGGGCGTGTGTTACCACGGTATCGGCCGCACGGCGGCCGTGGGACCGCTCTGCTCAGTCGGGTACGGGGCTCGCGGCCGCGGCTCCTTCGACCTTGGCGCACCAGGGTTCGCCGGCGCACTTGCCTCCGAGGCCGGGCACGGCGCAGGTGCACTCCGGTTCGCGCTCGGTGATCTGCGTGATGCGGTAGAGGCCCGGGGTCATCTTGTCGATGCGCAGCTTCTGGACCTTCGCCGTGGCCTCTTGGATCGAGACAGCGTGGGTGGTGTAGATCAGGGTGGTCGCGCCCGGGTGAGACGGGTCGGTGCACCGCGCCACGACCTGGTACTCGTGCTTCGTCATCGTTCCTGCCGGGCTGTCGGTGGTCACCTTGGGAATTCTTCCGCACCCTCCGGGCCGCCGGTGACCGATCCCGACGGTTACGTTCCGTGCTGATCACGCTCGACCGGCAGCATAATCAGCACTGTCACGCTCCACCCCGGATTTTCCGGCTCTGGAGGGGCCCCAGCAGCCTCCGGGCCACGCGAAACGGACACAACGGGCGCGCGGTGGGGGTGGCGTGACAGTTTTCGAGAGCGGCGTGACACCCGTGTCACGCTTACGCTCCGTCAGCGTGACACGGGGTTCCGGGGGCGCCCGTTCTCACTCGAGCCAGCCGCCGTCACAGGCTCCGCAGCAGACGGTCCCGCTCGTACGCGGCGTGTTCCTCCTCGCGCCGACGTGCGTACTCCGCCGACCTCGCCACGTCTGAGGCATCGAGGTGCGTGAGATAAACCCAGCGGCCCCGGTCGTAGCCGTCGGTGTTCTCCCAACACTCCGCGACGCGGTGCAGCCGGTTCCAGTGACGCAACCGGGCCTCGAGGAACTTGGGCGATCCGTCGTCGTAGCGGAACGAGGCGCGCACCGGCTTGACTAGGTCCCGCAGGACACACTGCAGAGCGCATGCCGCCTTGTACGTGTCGCTGTCGACGTGCCCCGCAGACCGCAGCTCGTCGAACCGCGCACTGAGGAAGGCTTCCAGCGCTTCGACATCAGCCTCGGTGAGCGCGGCGGCATGGGTCAACTCGTCAGCCGGGGCCGCGGACTCAGTGACGGTGCTCATCAATCCCCTTCGGAAGGGCCGGCACTGACCGGCCACCATGTCGCGTTTGTCGCGTTGGGAGGCTATCCGACGCAATCAACCCATGTCCGTGACTTGCACGCCCTCTGCGTGGCCGGACATCAAGGAGGCAGCGGCTGACTGGGATGAGAACGGACAGGCGGTTGCGGCCGGGGTCAGCGGGCCTCGGGACGGGCACGGGCGAGGAAGACGGCGAGCGTGCCAGCAGCTTCGGGTTCAGCGGTGGCGAGCCGGGCCGCGAACACCAGATCGTCGACGGGGCGCCGGGGACCAGGCGGGCGAGTTCGGCGAGCAGCGCGGCGTGCGCGAGGACCGGCGGGGTGAGAAGGCCGGCGGCTTCCTCGCGGGCGGCGGGTCACGGTAGTGCCCGCGGTGGGCGGCGAGGGCGTGCGCGAGCCAGGCGTCGACGTCGGCCGGGACGTATCCGCCGGCTCGCCGCGTGAGTTCGTCCCGGGCGGCTTCGTCCCCAGTACGGGGCTCGGTCTGCTCCAGCGTGCCGAGCGCGCGCAGCGCCTGGAGCTCATCGGCGCGGGCCGCGACCCGGGCAGCTTCGCGCAGTTCTGGCCTCTCGGGCGGCGGCGGCCACGGCTTCGGCCGCGAGTTCGGCGCGGACGACGCCGTCGGTGTCCGGGTCGTAGACGGTACCCGCCGGCGCGGCGGCGAGCAGCTGATCGATGCGCTCCCACTCCGCGAGCTCCGCCGGGCCGCGCACGTCGTCGGCCAGGTCCTCGTGCCGGGAGTCCTGCCGCGCGTCGAACCGCGCGCCCTCGAGGGCGCCGCGACGGCGCCAGCGTCCATGCCCTTCGCCCGTCGCCGTACGACGCGGCGGCCGATCCGGGCCAGGTCGACCGGCTCACGGGGCGCGGCGAGAGCGGGGGCGAGCGGACGGCGGGTGGAGCGCCGGGGCGGCCAGGGCGTGGTCATCGTCGGCCTCAATTCGTGGTGCGGATTCGAGAGCGGGCCGCCGTCAGAGCGCTGTACGGCGGCCGCCGGATTGTTTTATAGCAGGCGCGGAAATCGACCGGGTCAGAAGAGGAACTCGATGGCTTGAACGTGTGTGAAATCCGCGCGCAGACCATCGGCCCGGGTGCCCCATTCCGTGAAATACGACTCGGTGATGGCCTCCGCGACGACCGGATGCAGATCCTCCTCTGTCGCTCCGGCCTCCTGGAGCTCCAGGATCTGCTTCGCGTAGGTGGGTGAGACCGGGGTGGTGATGGTGCGTATGCGGCCGTCGTCCGAACTGCCCGAGCACGTGAATCCGAAGTACGCCGTCACCTCCACCATCATCCCGCTGGACGTGGACGCCTGTTGGCGTGCCTGTGCCCTGACCTGCGGTTGCCACTCGGATTCGGTCTCTTCCACCAGGGCGGCCTGGAGGCGCTTCTGCGGGGTCTTCAGCTTCCCGGCGCGGTAGCGCTCGATCGTGCGGGTCGAGGTGCCCACGCGCTCCGCCAGGGCCTTGGCCGACCCCTTCACTCGCGTGAGGAGGAATTTCACCTGTGCATTCGCGGATTTCGGCGCGGGCCGGGTGAACACCTTCCGCTCCGCCCGCGCGAGGGCCTCCAGGACCTTGCCGCGACGTGGGGCCGGCCGCTGCTGCTCGTGATCACTCATGCCTCCAGGAGCTCACGGATCGCCTGTGGACAGAGGACGGATACCGGGCCCAAGTCGTCTGCTGCCGGGCGGTGTTCAGAAGAGTGCTGGGCGGGGGAGGGTTTCGGTGACAAAGGGGAGGAACGCCGTGGGGAAGCGAACAGGGGTGCGCAAGGGTGCCCGCCGGTCGGGGAATCCAGCGCGCCGCGAGGCGGAGCGTCTGTTCTCGGGGAACGTGCTGGGTGAGCGCATGTACGCGGCTCCCAGCACTGCCGACCGGTCAGCGATGCAGCCGGGAGAGGTCATCCCGGTGAGCGTTCCGGAGTTGCCGGACGGCCTCGTGATCCGGGACGCGGCCCGCGCCGACAAGGCCCCGCTGGAGCCGGTGATCCGGCTGGCCGACCCGGACAATCCCGATGGGTCCTGGCGGGCGCTTGGCTCCGTGATCGACCAGAGCCTCGATCCGGAGAAGCCCACGTACGCGCGGGTGGTGGAGGATACGTCGTCCGGCGCGCTGGTCGGCGGCATGCTCGCGCTGCCGGCGACGTGGGCCCTCACCCACCCCATGCTCATCGGATCGCCCAACGTGCACATCATCGCCGGTCTGGTCGCCTGCCTGGACTCCCTCGCGGTGGTCGAGCAGAGGCGCGGCCAGGGCGTCGAGCGCGCCCTGGTGGCCGAAGCGGAGAAGGCGGCCGGCTCGCACCAGGCCGGGAAGCTGGGCGCGGCCGTCCTGTACGCCACGCACGAGCCGGAACTGACGGACTTCTACGCGGGGCTCGGCTTCACCCTCTCCCCCGACGGCATCGGCATCCCCACCCCGACCGGGCTGATCTGCCACGGCCCGACCAAGGGCTTCCGCTTCTCGGTGAAGCCGCTGCGCACCGGCATCCAGATGGAACCCATGGCCACCCCGTACGGGCGGCAGCTGGTCGTCCGTGGCGTCCTTCCGGTTCCCGCGCGCTGACGTCAGCGCGGTGACGGCGTAGCCCGCGTCGTTGACGGCGCGGGTCCACACGTCGCGGTCGAACCACTTGGTGATGTTCGGCTGGAGCTCGGTGATGGTGCGCATCCTGGCTTCCCAGTCGTGTCCGGCCGGGCCGCGGCTGCCGTCGCAGCCGGTGCAGCCGTCCTCGCCGTGGATGTGGCCGGCCATCCAGGCGTTGACGGCGACGTTGATGATGACCGCGTACAGGTCGCCGCCGGTCTGCGCGAGGGAGTCCGGCACCCCGGCGAGGACCAGGGCGAGTTCCGGGTTGTCGAGCGGCGGCATCGGGGCCTGCCCGACGCCCTTCTCGCTGCTGCTCTCCTCGTACGACGCCACGCTCTGCGCGAACCGGTCGGCCGTAAGGGAGGCGTCGAAGTACCGCCAGGCGGAGCGCACCTGGATTCCGAGCCGCTCGGAGACGGTGGTGATCTGCTTCTCGATCGTGTCCTCCACGGTCGCCGGCGCAAGGGTCACCCCCCGGCGGGCCAGCTCCGTGAGCGTCTGGGCAACGGCTTCCTTGAACGCCTTCGTGTTCCGCACCACCGCATCGTAGGTGCGCCGACGATGCCTCCGGACGGCTTCACCGAATCGACCGGCAACGACGTGCAGTTCGGGCGGCGTTGTCAGTGGCGGGTGCCACCATCCGGCCATGCCCATCAGCCGGGAGTACGCACGCTCCCTCTTCGCGGACCTGACGCAGAGCGCCACGGTGCCGCTGGACCCTGACGTGCTTCTGTACATGCCGCGCCTGCGGCAGCACGGCCATGTCTTCTTCGGCGACATAGCGGTGCGCTGCTACAAGCACAAGGCGCGCTGGGCGTACGACGAGCGGGACGTCCGTGCCGTCGGCCAGGTCCTGGCGGACCTGCACGTGGACCTGGACGACGTCGTCGATGTGCAGCTGCCCGCGTACCGCGACATCCCGGAGCGCGACCCGGAGGAGTGGCACCGGCCTGACTGGCGGCGCACGCTGATGTCGTGGATGGTCAAGCAAGCCCGCTTCAAGCTGGTCCAGGAGAACCGTCCGTATGAGGAGTGGGGCGAATGGAGGGCCATCGGTGACAACGGGCTGCCCGGGGGCCTGACGTGGGAGGAGTTCGTCGCCTTCAGCAGCCAGGCCCGGCACCTGCAGAACATCGCCGGCACCCGGCCCCTGCAACTGCTGGCCTGGAGTGGTGAGACCTGGCTTCTGCCGCGGGCCTACACCGAGCTCCTGGACCGCTGGGAGCAGCGGGAGGGCGAGCTGGTCAAACGGGCCCGGTTGTGCCGCTGCGGAGCCCAGGGGCCGTACTGGGGCGGCTGGAGGAGGAACACCCGCACCGGGTACGTCACCATGTGCCCGCCGTGTGCCGGGAAGTCCAGCCAGCTGTACACCGGCCACCTGCGTGGCGTGCTCTACGACGCTCACCGCCGGCGCGGCACCCGGGCAGACGACTACCTGTGCCGACTGTGCAAGCAGAGCCCGGCCGCGGCGTGGGATCACTGCCACGAGCACGGCTACGTCCGCGGCCCGCTGTGCGGCAGCTGCAACACCCGCGAAGGAACAGGCCTCCCCTACTACTTCCTCCGCCTCGAAGGCGCGGCGCTGCATCTCCTGGAATGCCGCGGCTGCCTCGAGCAACGGACCTTGCCGCGCCGGTTCCACACCGCCGTCGTCCGCGCGCACCTGGAGCAGACCGAGCGGCACGGGCGCTGCCCGCGCGAGCCCTACGCCCGCGAGGTGGAGCACGCCCACGGTGTGCGCCGATTCGAGCTGGAGTGCAGCGGATGGCACGCCAGCCGGTGGACGAAGGACGTGACAGCGCCCGAGACGGCCGCGCTCGTGCAGGCCTTCGTCGACGCGGCCCTCGCCGCCCGGGAAGGCCGGCCTACTCCCGGTCCGGCCACGGCAGCGGGGTGACCGGCACCCGGCGGCGCCGTTGAACACGGCATCGCGTGCATCACCATCCGACCCCGCGGATACGCGAGCGAGCCCCAGACCAACTCGGTCCGGGGCTCGCGGGCTGTTCGGGGCGCGGCTGCTAGAGCTCGAACTCGAGGTGCTCGATGTCCGTGAACCGCACCTCCTCCCAGGGAGCCGGCGCGGCGGCCGCCGTCCTGGAAGTAGACCTCCTTGAGCGCTTCGGCCGCGATCTCCTGGAGCTGCTGGTCGTGGCGACCGGCTTCCTGGGCGTCGAAGAGGCGGGCGGCGTAGACGGCGGCAGTGCGACGGTCAGGTGCCGGATGCGGTCCTGGTCCGTCGACCCGATCGGGGCCGTGTAGCCCATGCGGGCGCGGGTGTCGATGACGATGCCGCCCGTGCTGGCCGCCTTCTCCTTGGCCTTCGCGCGGATCTGCGGCTGCCACCGCTTCTTCACCTCGCGGTCTATGCGCGCGGCGAGTTCAGGCCGGGGCTTTTTGATCTGGTCCTTCACGTACCGTTCGACGGTGCGCTGGGAGACCCGCAGCATCTGGGCGACCGCCTTGGTGCCCTTGAACTGCTTGACCAGGTACCGCATCTGCGCACCCGCGCTCTTGGGTGCCGGGCGGGTGAACGCCTTCTGCACCGCGGCCTCCAGGCCGTCCCCGAACAGGCTCATCGCGGCCTTCTCCTACTCTCCGTTGTCGACGTCGGTGACGGTGCCG
>RBWT01000022.1 GCA_004010275.1 Streptomyces huasconensis | reverse complement strand
CAGTACGAGGCCCTACGCCCGGCACGCCGAGAGCACGCACCTGACGCCGCGAGGCGCCCTCCGGGCGACGACGGGAATTGTCAGACAGGCCCTAGGCTCCGGCGCATGAACGAACGCATCGTGGTGGGCGCCGCCCTGTACGACGACGGACGCCTGCTCGCCGCGCGCCGCAGTGCGCCCCCCGAACTCGCGGGCGGCTGGGAGCTGCCCGGCGGCAAGGTCGAGCCCGGTGAGCGGTGCGAGGACGCGCTGGTGCGCGAGCTGCGCGAGGAACTGGGTGTCGAGGCGGAGGTCGTGGAGCGGGTGCCCGGACAGTGGCCGCTCGCCAAGGGGTACGTCCTGCGGGTCTGGACGGCCCGGCTCCGCTCGGGCGACCCCGCGCCCCTCCAGGACCATGACGAACTGCGCTGGCTCACCCCTGACCAGGTGTGGTCGGTGGAGTGGCTGGCCGCGGACGTGCCGGCCGTGACGGCGGCACTCGCGGTGGCGCGCGCGGCGCGTTGATCTCTCCCGCGCCGTTCCTACGCCGTTCGTGCCACAGTGCGCCCCATGGCGCGGTAAAGCCACGTCGATATCGGGTATGTGGGCATTAACCGCCCGAAACCGGACAGGTTCCGCTTCTGGTCTGGAAGTGATCGGCGTGATCGACATCGAAGGCGACTGCGCCGAGTGGGACTTCCCCGCGGACCCCGGCGCCGTCCGTACCGCCCGCCATGTCGTCCGCGAGCAGCTCGGCGACTGGGACCTCGGCTCGCTCGGTGACATCGCCGCGCTGCTCGTGAGCGAGCTGGTCACCAACTCGCTGCGGCACGCCTCGGGGCCCATCGGCGTACTCCTCGTACGCCCCGCCGACCCGCTCGGCACGCTGCTCGTGGAGGTGTCCGACCCGCTGCCCGACCCGCCGCTGGCGCGCGCCGCCGCCCCCCGACGACGAGGGCGGACGCGGCCTCCAGCTGGTCGCCCGCTCCGCGCGGCGCTGGGGCACACGGCAGGGCCGCACGGGCAGGACGGGGAAGACGGTGTGGTTCGAGCTGGCGCTGCCGGGTTAGAAGACTTGCAGTGTGCGAAGGGCGTCGGACACAAGACCGGCACGGGCCAAAAAGCGTCGAGACCGTGCTGTGATCGTGAACGCCGTGTGGCGCTGCACCGTAGTGCTGGATACTGCGGTCAGCCGTACGCGGTGACCGGTGCCGGACGCGGTGAGCTGGAGGGGACGGTTCGCGTGAGCGAGATACCAGCGAAGGCGACGGAGCGGGACGGGCCGTCGGGCGACGCGCAGACCGAGCGGCCGCCGGGCGATCCGGCGACCGGCGGACCGACCGGCGCCATGCCGGGCGAGGCCCCCGGCGGCGTGCCGGGCGACGTGCCGACGGACGAGATGTGGCACAGCAGCCCGCCCGGTTCCCTCTACGACTACATCAAGGCCGCCTCGTTCTCGATCGGGCCCGACGGCCTCGTCGACCAGTGGAGCACGCGTGCCGAACAGCTGTTCGGCGTGGCCGCGCGGGACGCCGTCGGCAAGGACCCCATCGAGGCCTTCGTCCCCTCCGAGCTGCGCGCCGACGGCTACCGCAAGATGGCGGAGATCCTCGACGGACGGGAGTGGACGGGCGTCGTCCCCTTCCGCGTCCCCGACGGGGACGGCGCCGCCGACCCCGGCCTGGAGGGCGTCGCCGAGGTCTACGTCATGCCGACCCGCACGGAGGACGGCGAGCGGGCCGCGGTCTGCATCGTCGTCGACGTCCGCGCGCTCCGGCAGATCGAGACGGACCTCGCCTCCTCGCAGGCCATTTTCGGCCAATCTCCCTTCGGCTTCCTGCTCTTCGACACGGACCTCAGGGTCCGGCGCGCCAACCGCCGCTTCGCCGACGTCTTCGGCGGCGGCGCCGAGGACCACCGCGGCCGCACCGTCCACGACTACCTGCCGCGCCACGAGGCCGACCGCATGGCCGCGGCCATGAAGCGGGTCCTGCAGACCGGCGACCCCGTCACGGACATGCAGATCGTGGGCCCCGCCCCCGGCAGCAACGACCGCAGGCACTGGTCGATCAACCTCTACCGCGTGCACAGCGGCTCCGGCCGCCCCATCGGCGTCGCGGGCCTCGGCACCGACGTCACCCGGCGGCACGCCGCCGCCCGCGAGGCCGCCCACGCCCGGCGCAACCTCGCCCTCCTGAACGAGGCGGGCGCCCGCATAGGGAACTCCCTCGACCTGGAGACCACCGCCAGGGAACTCCTGGACGTCGCCGTCCCCGGCTTCTGCGACCTCGCCTCCGTCGACCTGTACCAAGGCCTGCTCGCCGGTGACGAGACCCCGCCCGGCCTCGCCGACGGCAGCGCGGAGCTGCGCCGCGTGGCCTTCGCGAGCGCCGTCGCCGACGCCCCGTTCCCGGAAGGGGCGCCCCCGTCGAGGTCGGCGCCGTGCACCGCTTCCCCTTCACCTCGCCCTGCGCCGACGCCCTGCGCGCGGCCCGGCCCCGGCTGACCACCGCGGAGGACGACGGTTCCGCGAGCCGCCTCACCGGCGGCCTCATCCAGTCGACGCTCGCCGTGCCGATGGTCGCCCACGACACCGTGGTCGGCCTCGCCCAGTTCTCCCGCACCAAGGGCAGCGAACCCTTCGGCGAGCGCGACCGGGCGCTCGCCGTGGAACTGGCCGCCCGCGCCGCCGTCTGCATCGACAACGCCCGCCTCTACCGCCGCGAGCACGAACGCGCGCTGATACTGCAACGCTCCCTGCTGCCGCCCGGCGACCCCGAGGCATCCGGCCTGGACATCGCCTGCCGCTACCTGCCGGGCAACGCCGCCAACGAGGTGGGCGGCGACTGGTTCGACGTCATCGAGCTGCCGGGCCACCGCACCGCCCTGGTCGTCGGCGACGTCATGGGCCGCGGCCTGCGCGCCGCCGTCGCCATGGGGGAGCTGCGCACCGCCGTGCGCACGCTGGCCCTGCTCGACCTGGAGCCCGCCGAGGTCCTCTCCGCCCTCGACGAGATCGCCCGCGGCCTCGGCAACCCGGCCGGGCCCCAGCAGAACACCCGCGCGCCCGCAAGGCCGCGGACGCCGACCTCAGCGAGGTGTACCTCGCCACCTGCGTGTACGCGGTCTACGACGCCGTCACCCGCCGCTGCACCTTCGCCAACGCGGGACACCTGCCGCCCGTCCTCGTCGAGCCCGGGGACTCCGGTCAGCTCGCGCTCATGCTCGACGTGCCGCCGGGACTGCCGCTCGGCGTCGGCGGCGAACCCTTCGAGGACGTGGAGATCGAACTCCCCGAGGGCGCCCTCCTCGCCCTTTACACCGACGGCCTCGTCGAGTCCCGCGACCACCCGCTGGAGGAGGGGCTGAACGCGTTCGTACGCGCCCTCGGCGACGCCCCGCCCGCCCTGGAGGACGTCTGCGACCACGTCCTGAACACCCTCGACACCCACCACGGCGAGGACGACATCGCCCTCCTGATGGCCCGCGTCGAAGGGCTGCCGGCCGAACACGTCGGCGACTGGAAGCTGCCGCGCGACCCCAAGTCGGTGGGCCGGGCCCGCGAACTGGCCTGCGACAAGCTGCGCGCCTGGGACCTGGAACCGCTCTGCGACACGGCGGAACTGCTGGTCAGCGAACTCGTCACCAACGCCCTGCGGTACGGCGAGGGCGAGATCCGGCTGCGGCTCCTGCTGGACCGCACCCTGGTCTGCGAGGTCTGGGACGGCAGCTTCGTCCAGCCGCGCCGCCGCCGGGCCCGCGACACCGACGAGGGCGGGCGCGGCCTCCAGCTGGTCGGCCTGCTCAGCGCCGCGTGGGGCTCGCGCCGGACCCCGCGGGGCAAGACGGTCTGGTTCGAACTCGCGCTGCCCGACGGAGAAACGGAGCCGATGGACGCGGCGGAGGCCCTGCTCAGCCTGTTCTGACCCTGCGGTGGCCTGCGGCGGCCTGTGCTGGCCAATTGCTGGTCCGCGGCGGCCTGCCCGGGCCGACGCTGGCCGGCGGCGGCCCCTAGGGGGTCGCCTTGAGGGCGGCGAGGCGGGCCTCCACCTCCGCCGCGTCGCCCAGCCCGTCCAGCTCCTCGAACTGCGCGTCGAGCGAGGACGCGGTGAGCTCCTGCTTGCCGAGCGCCCGCGCCTCCTCGCGCCGCACCTTCTCCTCGAAGCGGCTCAGCTCGCTGCTCGGGTCCAGCACGTCGATGGTCCGGGCGGCGTCCATCATCCGGTTCTGGGCCTGCGCCGTCTTGGCCCGCCCGCGCCGCGGCCCCGGCCACCGCCGGGTGTCGTACGGGTGGCGGCCCGCTTCTTGCGCCGCCGGTACGCCAGGAACGCGGCGACCCCGGCCGCGCCCGCCGCCGCCACCGGCAGCACGAGGTCACCGGCCACGGAGTCGTCCCGCTGACCGGTGTCGTCCCGCCCACCGGGGTCGGCCGGGCCGGGGGTGATCGACGGGGTGGGCACGGGGCGGCCCGCGAGGACGGCGCGGTAGCCGTCCGCCGCGCCGATGGCGGCTCCGGCCCAGTCGTTCTGCCGCAGGGCGGGCCGGATGGCGGTGGTGGCCACCTCCTGGAGCTGGGCGTCGCCGAGCCGGGAGTCCTCGTCCACGGAGTAGGCGAACTGCCGGTCGTGGGTGGCCACGGCGAGCAGCACGTCGTCCAGGCCCAGGCCGTTGCGCTCGGCGGTGGCGTCCGCCCAGCTCTGCGCGGAACGGCCGGAGAAGTCGCGTACGTAGACGACGAAGAGCCGCACGCCCCGGTCGTCGTAGAGCCGGTCGAGGGCCTCCTCCGTGGTGTCCGCGCGCTCCCCGAGGGCGGCCGCCCTGTCGGTGATCTGGCGGAGCGGGAGAGCGTGACGGGGTCCTCGGCGAAGGCCGGCGCGGGACACAGCAGCGGGACCAGGCGAGCAGCGGCGGCCACGGCGACGCGCTGCCGCGCGGGCAGCCGCGGGGACGGCGTCAGAGGCGTCACATGGGCGAGCGTAGGGCGGCCACCGGGGCGCCGCGACCGGACGGCGGCCCCGGCAGGCAGACCGCCGCCGCCCCGCGGCCCCCCGCACGCCGGACGCGTACGGTGACCCGGTGCGGCACGCCTCGGGAGGCGGCCGGAAGAGGGAGGGGCGCAGGTGGGAAGGGCACAGGTGGGAGGCGTCTGGACCGGGGTGCGGGAGCGAGTGCTCGGCTTGCGCTCCGCGCCGAACCGCAAGGCGGTGTTCGGCGCCGAGTTCCATGGACACGGGCATGGTTTCGATCTGCTCCCCGTGCTGACGGAGGAGCAGGTGGCCGCCGTCGAACGGCACCGCGGCGTGACGTTCCCGACGGAGTACCGCGGCTTCCTGCTGGAGGTCGGCGCGGGCGGCGCCGGACCCGACTACGGCCTGTTCCCCGTGCGCCCGGTCGGGCCGGACACGCCGCCCGCGCACCCCACCTCGCCCGTCCCTTCCGCCCCGAGCGCACCCGGCAGCTCGCCGCCCACCAGGACACGGAACCGCTGGCGAGGCCTACGGCGACACGCCCGAGGAAGAGGCACGGTTCCGCCGCGACTACCACGTCTGGGACCGGCGCGAGGACGAGCTGCTTGCGACCCTGACCGAGGGCACGCTCTGCGTGGGCGAGCAGGGCTGCGGTTACTACACGCTGCTGGCCCTCACCGGCCCCGAGCGCGGCACCATGTGGCACGACGCCCGAGCGGCGGCCGAGGGCGCGCTCCCCGTCGAGTTCGTGGGCAGGCCAGGCCGGGTCACCTTTGCAGCCTGGTACCTCCACTGGCTGAACCGCGCGGAACGCCAGGCGACGAGCCCCCCGGAGACCACACGCGCCACGTCTTGACCGCCGGAAGGCCGGCGCCATGCTTCGGCCGAGGACGGACCGCCCGCCCCGTCCGCGTGAACCACCCGCCCACGCCATCATCGATCTCTCTCCCCCCCCGCGACTTCCCCCCGTGACTCACGGCCCGTCAGCCCGCGAACTCCGCCTCCGGATAGCGTCCCGAGGGCCGCTCCAGGAGGCCGTGGTCCTCCCCCTTCAGCCACCGGTCGAAGAACGACGCCACGTAGGCACGCTGTACCGCCACCGCCCGGGCTGGGTCGACCGTGCCGATGTGCTCCTCGATGGTCGCGCGGTCCACCCCGGCCGCGGGCAGCAGCGTCGCCAGGTCGGTGTACGTCTGGTGCCGGGAGCCCCGCAGCGTCACGTTCCGCTTCCAGCCGGTGCTGTGGGCCCAGAAGGACCGCCACGACGGCTCGGTCGTACGGTCGCTGCCCTCGCGGCCCATCAGCAGGAACGGGCGGTCCAGGCCGTGCCGCGCGACCGGCAGCAGGTTCGTGCCGTTCGGCTCGGGGTTGAACTCCAGCGTGCCGTCCAGGTCGACGCCCGCCGTGACCCTGTGGTCCTCGTACATCGTCTGGGCGGCGCAGACCCCGCCCGCGGACTGCCCGACCATGCCGACGCGGCCCCGGTCGACGATCGCGGACAGCCCGTGCGGAAGCGAGCCGAGGCGGTCGAGGACGAACCTGGCGTCGGCGACCCGGACCCCGAGGACCTTCTTGAGCAGGTCGGACATGGTGCCCTCGCGCTCCGCCTCGGCGAGCGCCGCGAGCAACGGTTCGTTGCCCTTGACCGAGCCGTCGGGGAACTGCACACCGGCGCTCTCGTAGGTGTGGTCGACGGTCACCACGACATGGCCGCGGCTCGCCAACTCCTCGACCATCGTGGTGCCCCACGTGCGGGGGTCTCCTCGCGCCCGCCGCGTACACCAGGACGGGACGCCGCCCGCCGCGGGTCTCGGGGGACGCGGCCTGCCGGGCGTGTGTCCGCAGGGCGGCGAAGTCGAGGGCGCCCCGCGGGATGCCGTGCGGCGAGCCGGCGTCCCAGCGGGCGGCGGCGCCCGGCGCCATGTAGGGCGCGAGGCGGTGCCCTCCGCCCGGGCGGCCGGGCGCGGCCGGATACCAGACGTCGACCAGCAGCACGCGGTACGGCAGCTCGGGCACCCACGGGTCGTGCCGCGACCGGTCGACGAGCCGGGCGGACACCACCCCGATCGCGCACGGCCCGGTGGGCGCGGGCAGCCGGACCCGCGCACCGCTGCGGGACGCGGCGGCTGCCGCGGGTGTCGGCAGCAGGCCTGCGGCGAGCCCCGCGGCCGCGAGCCCGGCGAACGAACGACGGGTCAGAGAAGCACGAGAAGTCATGCCTCCATGCTGATCGTCACCGGACGTCGCGACCATGGGGGAAAGCACGGAATTCCCGCCTGGGGGATCACCCCCACGACCCTGAGAACAGAACCCTGAGAGCAGAACCCTGAGAACAGGCCTCGGCGTTACTCCCCCCGCCGCCGGATCTTGTTCCCCAGCCACACCAGCGGATCGTACTTACGATCGACCGCCCGCTCCTTCAAGGGAATCAGCGCGTTGTCCGTGATCTTGATGCCCTCCGGGCACACCTCCGTACAGCACTTGGTGATGTTGCAGTAGCCGAGCCCGTGCTCCTCCTGTGCCGTCCGCTTGCGGTCGAGGCCGGACTCCGCCGCCGCGTCCAGCGGGTGCATGTCCAGCTCGGCGACCCGCATCAAGAAGCGAGGCCCGGCGAAGGCGGTCTTGTTCTCCTCGTGGTCGCGCACCACATGGCACGTGTCCTGGCACAGGAAGCACTCGATGCACTTGCGGAACTCCTGCGAGCGGTCGACATCGGCCTGCTGCATGCGGTATTCGCCCGGCCCGAGCCCCTCGGGCGGCACGAACGCCGGCACCTCCCGCGCCTTGGTGTAGTTGAACCCGACGTCGTCACCAGGTCCCGCACCACCGGGAAGGCCCGCAGCGGCGTCACCGTGATGACCTCGTCCTGCTCGAAGACCGACATGCGTGTCATGCACATCAGCCGTGGCCGGCCGTTGATCTCCGCCGAGCACGAACCGCACTTGCCCGCCTTGCAGTTCCACCGCACCGCGAGGTCGGGCGCCTGGGTGGCCTGGAGGCGGTGGATGATGTCGAGGACGACCTCGCCCTCGTTGACCTCGACCTTGAAGTCCTCCAGGCCGCCGCCGTCCACATCCCCGCGCCAGACCTTGAACCGCGCGTCGTACGAACTCGTCGAGCTCATTCGTACAGCTCCTCTTCAGCCAGGTACTTGACCAGCTCTTCCTTCTCGAAGAGGGCGAGCAGGTCGGGGCGGATGGGCTCGGTGGTGACGCGGACGAGGTCGATCTGGCCGCGCACCGGGTCGGTCGCCGCCAGTCCGCCGCTGGGATCGGCCAGTTGACAGAGCAGGTTCGCGCGGCGCCACTCGCGGCTCATCGACGGATGGTCCTCGCGGGTGTGGCCGCCGCGGCTCTCCGTGCGCTCCAGGGCGGCCCGGGCGACGCACTCGCTGACCAGCAGCATGTTGCGCAGGTCGAGCGCGAGGTGCCAGCCGGGGTTGAACTGGCGGTGTCCCTCGACCCCCGCACGCCGTGCCCGTGCCCGCAGTTCGGCGAGCTTCTCCAGGGCCTGCTCCATCTCCGCCTCGCGGCGGATGATGCCGACCAGGTCGTTCATGGTCTGCTGGAGTTCCTGATGCAGGGTGTACGGGTTCTCCGGCGTCGCCCCGTCCTCCAGGCCCTCCGCGCTGAACGGCCGCAGCGCCTCGGCCGCCGCGGCGTCCACCTGCGCCTCGTCGACCACGGGCCGCGCGGCGAGACCGGCCGCGTACCGCGCCGCGTGCAGCCCCGCGCGCCGGCCGAAGACGAGCAGGTCGGACAGGGAGTTGCCGCCGAGCCGGTTGGAGCCGTGCATGCCGCCCGCGACCTCACCGGCTGCGTACAGCCCCGGCACGCGGCGCCGGCCCGCGGAGTCGGAGTCCACCGCGACGCCGCCCATCACGTAGTGGCAGGTCGGCCCGACCTCCATCGCCTCGGCCGTGATGTCGACGTCCGCCAGCTCCTTGAACTGGTGGTACATCGACGGCAGCCGCCGCTTGATGACCTCGGCGGGCATGCGCGTCGACACGTCCAGGAAGACGCCGCCGTGCGGTGAGCCGCGGCCCGCCTTGACCTCGGCGTTGATGGCGCGCGCGACCTCGTCGCGGGGGAGCAGCTCGGGCGGGCGGCGGTTGTGGTCCGGGTCGTCGTACCAGCGGTCGCCCTCCTCCTCCGACTGCGCGTACTTCTCCTTGAAGACGTCGGGGATGTAGTCGAACATGAACCGCTTGCCCTCGGAGTTCCTGAGGACCCCGCCGTCGCCGCGCACCGACTCGGTGACGAGGATGCCCTTGACCGACGGCGGCCAGACCATGCCCGTCGGATGGAACTGCACGAACTCCATGTTGAGCAGTGGCGCCCCGGCGAGCAGCGCCAGGGCGTGACCGTCACCCGTGTACTCCCACGAGTTCGACGTCACCTTGAAGGACTTGCCGATGCCGCCGGTCGCGAGGACGACGCTCGGTGCTTCCAGGACGAAGAAGCGGCCCGACTCGCGGTCGTAGCAGAAGGCCCCGCCGACCCGGTCGTCCTCCTTGAGCACGCGGGTGACCGTGCACTCCTGGAAGACCTTCAGCCGCGCCTCGTGGTCGCCCAGCTCCTTGAAGTCCTCCTGCTGGAGCGCGACGATCTTCTGCTGGAGGGTGCGGATCAGTTCGAGTCCGGTGCGGTCGCCGACATGGGCGAGGCGCGGATACTCGTGCCCGCCGAAGTTGCGCTGGGAGATCCGCCCGTCCGGCGTCCGGTCGAACAGGGCGCCCCACGTCTCCAGCTCCCACACCCGCTCCGGTGCTTCACGCGCGTGCAGCTCGGCCATCCGCCACTGGTTGAGGAACTTGCCGCCGCGCAGAGTGTCGCGGAAGTGCACCTGCCAGTTGTCGCCGGAGTTCACGTTGCCCATGGAGGCCGCGATGCCGCCCTCGGCCATCACCGTATGGGCCTTGCCGAACAGCGACTTGCAGATCACGGCCGTACGGGCGCCCTGCTCACGCGCCTCGATCGCGGCCCGCAGACCGGCGCCCCCGGCACCCACCACGACAACATCCCACTGCTGCCGCTCCACTTGAGACATCAGAACAACCTCGGATCGTCGAAGGCGCCGGACGCGATCAGGTACACGTAGAAGTCGGCGAGCGCGACGCTCAGCAACGACGCCCACGCGAGCTGCATGTGGCGTGCGTTCAGTTTTCCGACCCACTGCCACAGGCGATACCGGACCGGGTGCTTGGAGAAGTGCTTGAGCTTGCCCCCGACGATGTGCCGGCACGAGTGGCAGGAGAGGGTGTACGCCCAGATCAGCGTGATGTTGAGCAGGAAGACGAGCGTGCCGAGGCCCATGTGGCCCCACGCGTAGTGCTCGTCGCGGAACGTCAGCACGGTGTCGTACGTGAGGATGCCCGCGACCGGCACCGCCGCGTAGAAGAAGTACCGGTGGATGTTCTGGAGCACCAGGGGGAAGCGGGTCTCACCCGTGTACTTCTTGTGCGGCTCGGCGACCGCGCAGGCGGGCGGTGACGCCCAGAAGCCGCGGTAGTAGGCCTTGCGGTAGTAGTAGCAGGTCAGCCGGAAGCCGAGCGGGAAGATCAGGATCAGCAGCGCGGGTGACAGGCCCCACCAGCTGCCGAAGATCTCCCAGTTGGGGCCGGAGCGCATCGGCTCGCAGTTGTCGGCCAGGCACGGGGAGTAGAACGGCGAGACGTAGGGCGCCTGGTAGTAGTCCGCGTTCGCGAACGCCCGCCAGGTCGAGTAGACGACGAAGGCGAGCAGCCCGGCGGCGGTCGCCGCGGGCGCCAGCCACCAGCGGTCGGTCCGCAGGTGGGCAGCGGCGATCGCGGCGCGCGTGCCGTCGCGCACACCGCCGCCGGGGGCCGTTCCGCTCTTCGGTTGAGGTTCCGTGCCGGTGGCCAACGAGGCTCCACTCCTTCGTCCTCGGGTACCGCGATGTCAGGCGTACGGGCGTACTGGCGTACGGGCATGCGGACGTACGGGTGTACGGCAGTACGGGCATACGGGTTGTACGGATGTACGGGGGAGGGCTCGGCGGGGCGGATGTCAGGGGGCGCGGCGGTCGCGGGCTCCCAGGCCCTCGTCGTCGCAGTCCCCGGCGTTCGTCCACAGCGAGCGGTCGTACGGCGTGTCGGAGATGGTCACGAGGTCGGTGCGCAGCGGCCGCCCGCACGGCGCGGGGGGCGCGGTGGCGGAGCGCAGCAGGGCGACGCTCTCGCTCAGCCGGTCGGTGTCCGTGCGCACCCGGCGTATGTCGACGCCCGCCAGCTGGTCGCCCGCCTGGCGCTCCAGCCTGCCGACGGTGCGGACCAACTCGTCGACGCAGCGCTGTACGGCCGTCAGTTCATCGTGCAGAGCCATGACTTGCCCTCACTTCTGGGGGGTGCGGTGGCAATGCTCATGCGCCTGCGAGTGTCGCGCGTCACATCCCGGCTTGTGAAGAGATCTGCGCCGATTGCCGGATCGAGCGGGGTGAACGCGCCGGATCACGCCCCCTCGCCGCGCCGATCCCGCCGCGCCGGCACTGCGGCGCGTTGGGCCGCACGAGTGGCATCCGGGCACCGCCGCGCCGTGTCTGCGCCGTACGGCCCGCACGGTCACCTTCAGTGGGGCCATAGATGTGATCAGCTCCATATACCGCCAAACGTGATCAATCCCGGCCCGGTCCTGGTAGCGGGGGGCCGGGCGAGCCCCGGACCCCGGAGGTACCAGCCATGTCCCACGACCGCGTCGGAGTCAGATCTGTCGTGTTCCTCGCGACGGGGGTGCTGGTTCTGCCCGCCCTCGCCGGATGCAGCTCGCACGACGAGGCCGGCAAGCCGGCCGCCGGCCAGGACATCGCTCCCGCCGCCCGGGGCATGGTCGCCGACGGAGGGACCATGAACTGGGCACTCGACGCGCTGCCCGAGACCCTCAACACCTTCCAGTCCGACGCCGACGCGGGCACCTCGCGGATCGCGGGCGCGGTCCTGCCCTCCCTCTTCCGCCTCGACGCGCAGGGCAGGCCGCAGCGCAACGCCGACTTCCTGGAATCGGCGGAGGTCGTCGAGCGCGAACCCCGGCAAGTCGTCCTGTACAAGCTCAACCAGCAGGCGGTCTGGAGCGACGGCCGGGAGATCGGCGCCGACGACTTCGCGGCCCAGTGGCGGGCCCTGTCCGGCAAGGACACCGCGTACTGGACCGCACGGAACGCCGGATACGACCGCATCGAGAAAATCGAACGCGGCGCGAACAACCTGGAGGTGCGCGTCACCTTCAACAAGCCGTACGCGGACTGGCGCTCCCTGTTCTCCCCGCTCTACCCCAAGCAGGTCATGGGCAGCCCCGACTCCTTCAACGACGGCGCCCGCCGCAGACTGAAGGCGACCGCGGGCCCCTTCGCGCTCACCGAGATCGACCGGAAGGCCGGCGAGGTGACCCTGGGGCGCAACCCGCGCTGGTGGGGACGGCCGGCCAAGCTCGACAAGCTGGTGCTGCGCGAGGTGTCCCGCAACGAGCGCGCCGAGGCGCTCGCCAAGGGCAAGGTCGACCTCGCCGAGATCGACTCCGCGGAGGCCGGGCGGATCTCGCTCGCCGCCGGCGGCAAGGCGGGCGAGGGCGCGCCCGCCCACGGCCCCGGCGCGCAGCTGACGCCCGCCAAGGCCCTGCGCTCCTGGGCCATCGTCAACGGCTCCGACGAGGAGGCCGCGCAGGCCGAGTACGAGGCCCGCGAGAAGACCCGCAGGGCGGTCAAGAGGTACGCGACCGAGCAGGCGGGCCTGAGCGGCTACGTGGTCCGCAAGTCCCTCGAACCGGCCTACACCCAGCTCGCCCTCAACGGCTCCGCGGGCCCGCTCGCGGACGACCGGGTGCGCCGCGCGGTGGCCCGGGCCCTGGACCGCGAGGAACTCGCCGAGGCGGTGCTCAAGCCGCGCGGCGCCCGCCGAGCCGGTCGGCAGCCACCTCGCCCTCGCCGGACAGGAGGCGTACGCGGACAACAGCGGGGCCTCGGCGAGCAGGACACCGCCGAGGCGCGGGCGCTGCTGGCGGACGCGGGCTGGGTGCCGGGCGGACCGGTCAAGAACGAACTGAAGGACAAGAAGAAGACGAAGACGGCGGGCGGCGAGTCCTCCACCGAGCCGACCGACACGGAGTCCGGCTCCGGCTCCGGCTCCGAGGCCGAGTCCGACGACGGCTCGTACATCGTCGGCGAGGAGGACGGGAAGCCCGGTGACAGCGGCGCCTCCGTGTTCGCGCCCGCCGCGGCCCACCAAAAGGCCGCGCTAACGCGCCAGGCGGACATCCTGCGGCTGCCGGCCGAGGCCGAGACGGAGCAGCAGAGGAAGGCCGCACGGAAAGCGGCGAGGAAGGCGGAGACGGCGGAGAAGGCGGACAAGAAGAGGTCCGCCAAGAGAGCCGCCAAGAAGGCCGCCGAAAGGGCTGAGAAGCGGGCCGATAAGCGGGCCGAGAAGCGGCGCGAACACAGTTCCGAGAGCAGGTCGGGACACCGGTCCGAAAACAGACTCGAGAACAGGTTCGAGAACAGGTCCGAGAAGAAGGACGCCGCCGACCGCACCGGGCAGCAGGCCGACCGGCAGTCCGCGGTCAGGTCCCACTCCCGGGACCAGGCCAAGGGCGGCGCCCCCGGCGCGTACGCCCCCAAGGGCACCCCCGCGCCCGCCGCCGGCGCCCCGCTCGCCAAGGACGGCAAGCCCCTCACCCTCCGCTTCGTGCTGCCCTCCGGCGACGGCTCGGAGCCGCTGCGGGCGGTGGCCGACCGGATCTCGCGCATGCTGGAGAAGATCGGCGTGCGCACGGAGACGGCGAAGGTCTCCGACAGCAGCTACTTCAAGGACCACATCGCCTCGGGCCAGTACGACCTGGCCCTGTACTCGTGGCCCGCGTCGGCCTTCCCCGCCACCGACGCCGCCCGATCTACGCCAAGCCGGTCCCGGCCGCGGACGGCTCGCTGAACGTCGAGCAGAACTACACGCGCGTCGGCACCGACCACATCGACCAGCTCTTCGACCAGGCGATCAGCGAACTCGACGAAGAAACGTCACGCTCCTTGGTGAAGAAGGCCGATGCCCGCATCTGGGCCGAGGCGGGTTCCATCCCGCTCTACCAGCGGCCCCAGCTGACGGCGGCCCGCCCGAACCTCGCCAACGCCGGTGCCTTCGGCTTCCAGGCCCCGAACTACGAGGACATCGGCTTCCTGAAGCCGGGCGCGAAGCCGTCCGGCGCGCCCTCGGCGAAGTGACGCACGTGAGGTGACGCACGTCGCATCCAAGTGACGTACACCATCTCTTCACGGGACCGACGCTCAGATTCCGCTCAACTCCCTTGCCCGCCGACCACCTCGGGGGGCAAGGTCGTATCAACCCATTGACCTGCGGTTTCACCCCTGACGCCCCCGTCCCGGGCAGCCGCTGGCGGCTGCCCGGAAACCCCCCGCGGAGGCCGCCTCCGCGCGAGCCACGTAGACTGGGGTAAGGCCGTGGCGTGTTGTCTGCCCGGCAGGGCCGCGTACCGGACCGTACGCGCCGCCGACCACTCTTCCCGGGAGAAGCGCAGCTGTATGCCCACGCGCCACGACATTCGTAACGTCGCCATCGTCGCCCACGTCGACCACGGCAAGACGACCATCGTCGATGCCATGCTCAAGCAGGCCGGAGCCTTCGCCGCCCACGCCGCGGAGTCGCTCGACGACCGCATGATGGACTCGAACGACCTGGAGCGTGAGAAGGGCATCACGATCCTGGCCAAGAACACGGCCGTGAAGTACCACCCCAAGGATGGTGGCGAGCCGATCACCATCAACATCATCGACACCCCCGGCCACGCCGACTTCGGTGGCGAGGTCGAGCGCGGCCTGTCGATGGTGGACGCGGTCGTCCTGCTCGTGGACGCCTCCGAGGGCCCGCTGCCGCAGACCCGCTTCGTGCTCCGCAAGGCCCTTCAGGCCCGGATGCCGGTCATCCTGTGCATCAACAAGACCGACCGTCCGGACTCCCGGATCGACGAGGTCGTCAACGAGACGTACGACCTCTTCCTCGACCTGGACGCCGACGAGGACCAGATCGAGTTCCCGATCGTCTACGCCTGCGGCCGTGACGGCATCGCCTCGCTGACCAAGCCGGAGGACGGCACCGTCCCCGCCGACAGCGACAGCCTGGAGCCGTTCTTCACGACGATCCTGGAGCACGTCCCCGCTCCGGAGTACGACGAGTCGGCCCCCCTCCAGGCCCACGTCACCAACCTGGACGCGGACAACTTCCTCGGCCGTATCGCGCTCTGCCGCGTCGAGCAGGGCGAGCTGCGCAAGGGCCAGACCGTCACGTGGATCAAGCGCGACGGCACCCAGCAGAACGTCCGCATCACCGAGCTGATGATGACCGAGGCGCTCACCCGCAAGCCCGCCGAGAAGGCCGGCCCCGGTGACATCTGCGCCATCGCCGGCATCTCGGACATCATGATCGGCGAGACCCTGGCCGACCCCGAGAACCCGATCGCGCTGCCGCTGATCACGGTCGACGAGCCGGCGATCTCCATGACCATCGGTACGAACACCTCGCCGCTGGTCGGCAAGGGCGGCAAGGGTCACAAGGTCACCGCCCGCCAGGTGAAGGACCGCCTGGACAAGGAGCTGATCGGCAACGTCTCGCTCCGCGTCCTGGACACCGAGCGCCCCGACGCCTGGGAGGTGCAGGGCCGCGGCGAGCTGGCGCTGGCCATCCTCGTCGAGACCATGCGCCGGGAAGGCTTCGAGCTGACCGTCGGCAAGCCCGAGGTGGTCACCAAGGAGATCAACGGCAAGGTCCACGAGCCGATCGAGCGCATGACGATCGACTCGCCCGAGGAGCACCTCGGCGCCATCACGCAGCTGATGGCCGCCCGCAAGGGCCGCATGGAGACCATGACGAACCACGGTTCGGGCTGGATTCGCATGGAGTGGATCGTCCCGTCCCGCGGCCTCATCGGCTTCCGTACGGAGTTCCTCACCCAGACCCGCGGCACCGGCATCGCCCACTCCATCTTCGAGGGCCACGAGCCGTGGTTCGGCGAGCTGAAGACCCGTAACAACGGCTCCCTGGTCGCCGACCGCGCGGGCAAGGTCACGCCGTTCGCGATGATCAACCTCCAGGAGCGCGGTGTCATCTTCACCGAGCCCGGCACCGAGGTGTACGAGGGCATGATCATCGGCGAGAACTCGCGCGCCGACGACATGGACGTGAACATCACCAAGGAGAAGAAGCTCACCAACATGCGCGCCGCGTCGGCCGACTCCACGGAGAACGTGGTCCCGCCGCGCAAGCTGTCGCTCGAGCAGTCCCTGGAGTTCTGCCGCGACGACGAGTGCATCGAGGTGACCCCGGAGACCGTGCGTATCCGCAAGGTCGTCCTGGACCAGAAGGAGCGCGGCCGCGCCGCGTCGCGCGCCAAGCACAGCTGACGCCCCCTCACCGCCGGCCGGTAAACCTCCGGCGGTGCCACAGGGACGTATGAGGCCGGTTTCCGCCCTCCCGCAAGGGAGTTGGCGGAAGCCGGCCTCTCACGTTTCCGCTGGCGGTACGGTGTGCCCACTGTCGCGTGACGAGGCCCGTGGCAACTCCTTTTCGGCAGGAAAACGTCCGCTATGCGGACATCACTGACCGTTAGATGTGTAACACGTCCGTTTCGCAACCATCTATCTAGGATCGGTTTGTCCGGATTTTGGAAGATGTACGTGTCAGGTGTGATTGAACCGAGACCAAAAGGGTGTGGTCGACCGGTACCTCATGGCTAATAGTTGACCGCGTATAGCTCGGGTCAATGGGTCACGCGCTGTGGGGAGCGCCGACTCACGAGCACACTGGGGTACTCGATCTTCGTCGTCAGGGGTGTCGACGAGGTCACTTGTACCCCCTCTCGCAGTGAACAAGTGGACTCATGAGGAGGAACCCCATGCGTGGTGCCAAGAGCGCCAAGTGGGTCGCCATAGCCGGTGTCGTGGCGCTGACCGCGACCGCCTGTGGCGGCAGTGACAGCGATGGCGACAAGTCGGCGGGCAAGCCCAAGGGCTATGTGTCGATCGACGTCGGCGAGCCGCAGAAGCCGCTGATCCCGTCGGACACCAACGAGACCCTGGGCTCGTACGTCATCCAAGCGCTCTTCACCGGCCTCGCCGAGTTCGACGCCGACAGCAAGCTCGTCATGACGGGTGCCGAGTCGGTCAAGCCGTCGAGCGACAACAAGACGTGGACCATCAAGCTCAAGCCGGGCTGGACGTTCCACAACGGCGAGAAGGTCACCGCGCAGTCCTACGTCGACGCGTGGAACTGGTACGCGAACGTCGACAACAAGCAGCAGAACGCCTTCTGGTTCCAGGACATCGCGGGTTACGAGGACGTCCACCCGGCCAAGGAGGGCGCCAAGCCCACCAAGGACAAGATGTCCGGCCTGAAGGTCGTCGACGAGAACACCTTCACGGTCTCGCTGACCAACGGCGTCCCGTACTGGGACTACAAGCTGGGCTACTACACCTTCGCGCCGCTCCCGAAGGCCTTCTACAAGGACCCCAAGGCGTTCGGCCAGAAGCCGATCGGCAACGGCCCGTACAAGTTCCAGAAGTGGCAGCACAAGAAGCTGATCCAGGTCGCCGCCTACGACGGCTACAAGGGTCCGAACAAGGCCAAGAACAAGGGCATTCAGTTCAAGAACTACACGACCGTCGAGGCGGCCTACCAGGACCTGCTCTCGGGCAACCTGGACATGATCCGCCAGGTCGGTCCGAAGGACCTGCCCAAGCTGAAGTCGGACCTCGGCGACCGCGCGATCGAGCAGCCCTACGCCGCCGTCCAGTCGATCGTCCCGGCGTTCTACAGCAAGACGTTCAAGGACATCGACCCCAAGGTCCTCCAGGGCCTGTCCATGGCGATCGACCGCAAGACCATCACGGCCAAGACGCTGCACAACTCGCGCGTGCCGGCCGAGGGCTTCGCGCCGCAGAACGTCCAGGGCGGCCAGAAGCTCGACACGGACGTCTTCACGTACAACCCGAAGAAGGCCAAGTCCCTCATCAAGCAGGGCGGCGGCGTCCCGGGCAACAAGCTCTGGATTCAGTTCAACGCCGACGGCGGCCACAAGGAGTGGGTGACCGCGGTCTGCGAGTCCATCCGCAACGCCACCGGAGTCGAGTGCGTCCCGGACGCCAAGCCGGACTTCCAGACGGATCTCGACGCCCGTGACAACCGGCAGGTCAAGAGCTTCTACCGCGGTGGCTGGGTGGCGGACTACCCGCTGAACATCAACTTCATGCACGACCTCTACGGGTCCACGGCCGAGGCCAACAACGGCCAGTTCAAGGACAAGGAAGTCGACGAGCTCTTCAAGAAGGGCGACCACTCCAAGACCCTGGAAGGCTCCATCAAGGCCTACCAGGAGGCGGAGAAGGTCCTCGTCGAGAAGATGCCCGCCATCCCGCTGTGGTACTACGCGATCAACGGCGGTCACGGCAAGAACGTCGACAACGTCCAGATCGACTACCGCGGTGACTTCATCCTGACGGACGTCACCGTCAAGTAACGGGTGCCTTCGGGTCCCATCCCCTCTCGGCCGTAGCCCGGTGGTGGCGCGGACAACGCACCACCACACGGGCACCCTGGACGGGCCGCCCTCCCCGAACCGGAGGAGGGCGGCCCTTCCGGGTGCAACCCCCTCACGGAGGCGCTCATGGGGCGATATGTCGTTCGGCGACTGCTCCAGATGATCCCGGTCTTCATCGGGTCAACCTTCCTCGTCTTCTCCATGATGTTCGCGCTGCCCGGTGATCCCGTGCGCGCGCTCTTCGGGGAGCAGACCATCGACCCAACCCAGATCGCGCGCATCAAGCACGACCTGGGTCTCGACAAGCCATTCCTCGCCCAGTACTGGGACTACCTGACCGGTATCTTCCAGGGCGACTTCGGCACGCAGATCGCGAGCCAGCGGCCCGTCGCGGACGTGATCTCGGAAGCGTTCCCGACCACGGTCAGGCTCGCGCTCTTCGCGTTCGTGTTCCTGGTGGTCGTCGGCATCACGCTCGGCGTCATCGGCGGCCTGCGGCCCAACACGCTCACGGACCGCACCCTGCTGGTGCTCGCCCTGCTGCTGATCTCCGCGCCGTCGTTCGTGCTCGGCTACCTCTTCCAGTACTTCTTCGCCTTCGTCCTCAACTGGACCGAGCCGAATGTCCAGGACGCGACCGACTACGGACAGTTGCTGCTGCCGGCCATCGTCCTGTCCGCGCTCTCCCTCGCGTACGTCACCCGACTGACCCGCACGTCGGTCGCGGAGAACCTGCGCGCCGACTATGTGCGCACGGCCATCGCCAAGGGCCTGCCGCGACGCCGTGTCATCGGCGTCCACCTGGTGCGCAACTCGATGATCCCCGTCGTCACCTTCCTCGGCATCGAGATCGGCACCCTGATGGGCGGGGCCATCGTCACCGAGGGCATCTTCAACGTCCGCGGTGTGGGTTACGAGATCTTCGAGGCGCTCTCCCGCCGCGAGGGATCGACGGTCGTCGGCATCGTCACGCTGATCGTGGTGGTGTATCTCGCCGCCAGCCTTCTCGTCGACCTGCTCTACGCGGTCCTGGACCCGAGGATCCGTTATGCCTGAGACGCTCACCGTCAAGGACACCACCGTGCCGGGTGCCCCCGAGGTCGCCCCCGAGAAGGCCGACAAGGCGCGCAGCCTGTGGACGGACGCCTGGTACGACCTCAGGCGCAACCCGCTCTTCGTCATCTCCGCGGTGCTCATCGTGCTGCTTCTCGCCATGGCGGTCGCCCCGGGCCTGTTCACCGGCACCGACCCGCGCAAGGCGGACCTCGCCAACCGGTACCTGCAAAAGCCCCACTTCGGGAACGTCTTCCAGGCCGACTGGCTCGGCTATGACGTGCAGGGCCGCTCGGTGTGGGCCCGCATGGTCTACGGCACCCGCAACTCGCTCTCCGTGGGCATCTGCGTGACCCTGCTCGTCACGTTCTTCGGCAGTCTCGTCGGCACCCTCGCCGGTTACTTCGGCGGCTGGGTGGACGCGATCCTCTCCCGGCTCACGGACATCTTCTTCGGCGTCCCCTTCCTGCTGGGCGCCATGGTCATCCTGACCTCGTTCGCCGAGCGCAAGCTGTACGTCGTCATCCTGTCCCTGGCCTTCCTCGGCTGGACCCAGATCGCCCGTGTCTCGCGGGGTGCCGTGATCTCCGTCAAGGAGGCCGACTACGTGACGGCGGCCCGCGCCCTGGGCGCCTCCACCAGCCGGATACTGCTGCGGCACATCCTGCCCAACGCCGCGGCACCCGTGATCGTCGTCGCCACGATCGCCCTCGGCGGCTACATCGCGGCCGAGGCCACCCTGTCGTACCTGGGACTCGGCATCGCCGAGCCGACGGTCTCCTGGGGCATGGACGTGTCCGCCGCCAAGGACCAGCTGCGCACGGCTCCGCACACCCTGCTGATGCCGTCCATCCTGGTGTCGATCACTGTCCTGGCGTTCCTGATGTTCGGCGATGCTGTACGCAACGCCCTCGACCCGAAGATGCGCTAGGAGGGCGTACGTTGACCATCATCGACAAGACCGCGTTCGTCCCAGAGCCGCGCAGCGGGGGCGACGACAGCACCACTCTGCTCGAAGTCCGCGACCTGCACGTCGAATTCCACACCCGTGACGGTGTGGTCAAGGCCGTGAACGGCGTCAACTACAGCGTGGAGGCGGGCGAGACGCTCGCCGTCCTCGGTGAGTCGGGGTCCGGCAAGTCCGTGACCGCGCAGGCCGTCATGGGCATCCTCGACATGCCGCCCGGCAAGATCCCGCAGGGCGAGATCCTCTTCCGCGGCCAGGACATGCTGAAGATGTCCAACGAGGAGCGCAGGAAGATCCGCGGCCGCAAGGTCGCCATGATCTTCCAGGACGCGCTGTCCTCCCTCAACCCCGTCCTCTCCGTGGGCTACCAGCTCGCCGAGATGTTCCGGGTGCACGAGGGGATGGGCCGCAAGCAGGCCAAGGCCAAGGCCATCGAGCTGATGGACAAGGTCAAGATCCCGGCCGCCAAGGAGCGGGTGAACGACTACCCGCACCAGTTCTCCGGCGGCATGCGCCAGCGCATCATGATCGCGATGGCGCTCGCCCTGGAGCCGGACCTGATCATCGCGGACGAGCCCACCACGGCGCTCGACGTGACCGTCCAGGCCCAGGTCATGGACCTGCTCGCGGAGCTCCAGCGCGAGTACAACATGGGCCTGATCCTGATCACCCACGACCTCGGCGTCGTCGCCGACGTCGCGGACAAGATCGCGGTGATGTACGCGGGCCGGATCGTCGAGACGGCACCCGTCCACGAGCTGTACAAGCGCCCCGCGCACCCGTACACCCGTGGCCTGCTCGACTCGATCCCGCGCCTGGACCAGAAGGGCCAGGAGCTGTACGCGATCAAGGGCCTGCCGCCCAACCTGCTCAAGATCCCCGGCGGTTGCGCGTTCAACCCGCGCTGCCCCAAGGCGCAGGACATCTGCCGCACGGAGATCCCGGCCCTGGTGCCGGTCACCGAGCAGGACGGCGCGGAGCTGCCGGGCCGCGGCAGCGCGTGCCACTTCTGGAAGGAGACGATCCATGGCTGAGCCCACGAAGGACTCGAAGGTCTCGAAGGCCGCGGAGTTCTCGAAGGCCGAGGAGCCGCTGGTCGCCACCCCGAACGTCTCCGAGGTGGAGACGGTCGACGCCGCTTCCGAGACCGAGGCCGTGGCCGCCATCGAGGCCCCGGTCGAGCGCGGCGAGCCGATCCTCCAGGTCCGCAACCTGGTCAAGCACTTCCCGCTCACCCAGGGCATCCTGATCAAGAAGCAGGTCGGCGCGGTCAAGGCGGTCGACGGCATCTCCTTCGACCTGTACCAGGGCGAGACCCTGGGCATCGTGGGCGAGTCCGGCTGCGGCAAGTCCACGGTCGCCAAGCTCCTGATGACCCTGGAGCGGGCCACCGCGGGCGAGGTCTTCTACAAGGGCCAGGACATCACCAAGCTGTCCGGGCGCGCGCTGAAGGCGGTCCGCCGCAACATCCAGATGGTGTTCCAGGACCCGTACACCTCGCTCAACCCGCGTATGACGGTGGGCGACATCATCGGGGAGCCCTTCGAGATCCACCCCGAGGTGGCCCCCAAGGGTTCGCGCCGGCAGAAGGTCCAGGAACTCCTGGACGTGGTGGGCCTGAACCCGGAGTACATCAACCGCTACCCGCACCAGTTCTCGGGCGGTCAGCGCCAGCGCATCGGCATCGCCCGCGGCCTGGCCCTCAACCCCGAGATCATCATCTGCGACGAGCCGGTCTCGGCCCTGGACGTCTCCGTCCAGGCCCAGGTCATCAACCTGATGGGGAAGCTCCAGGACGAGTTCAACCTCTCCTACCTCTTCATCGCGCACGACCTGTCGATCGTCCGGCACATCTCGGACCGCGTGGGCGTGATGTACCTCGGCAAGATGGCGGAGATCGGCTCGGACGAGCAGATCTACGACCACCCGACGCACCCGTACACGCAGGCGCTGCTGTCGGCGGTGCCGGTGCCGGACCCGGAGGCGCGTGAGGGCCGCGAGCGGATCATCCTGACCGGAGATGTGCCCTCGCCCGCGAACCCGCCCTCGGGCTGCCGCTTCCGCACGCGGTGCTGGAAGGCGGAGGACAAGTGCGCGCAGGAGGTTCCGCTGCTGGCGGTCCCGGAGCGTTTCGTCGGCCAGGACACGCCGGCGGCGCATGAGTCGGCGTGCCACTTCGCCGAGGAGAAGGACGTCGTGCACGCGGCGTGACCTTGACCGGCCTCTGCCGGTACGAGACCGAAGGCGCCCCCCGGCCGACAAGGCCGGGGGGGCGCCTTCGTGCGTGACGGCCGCCGCCTTGGTGTGAGTCGACCCGTGGCCTTCGTGTGCAACAACTCCGAGTCACCGGACCGGGGACCTGGCGGAGCTGGAGGTGGCGGCGGATGAAACAGCGGTGGGAGGCTGGGCCCGTGACCGACCTGACTCTGCGTCCCTGGCGGGACGAGGACGCCGCCGCCGTCCTGGCGGCCTTCGCCACCCCGGAGATGGCCCGCCAGGCCGACCGGCCCGTCCAGTCCCTTGACGAGGCAGCCAGTTGGATCAGCCGCCGCACCGCCGAGCGGGCCGCCGGGGCGGCGTATGCCTTCGCGGTGGTGGACGGTGCCGGCACGGTCCTGAGCAACGCCGCGGTGGGAGCGGTGAACCACGTCCACGGCATCGGCTGGGTGTCCTACTGGACGACGCCGGACGCGCAGGGCAAGGGCGTCGCCACCTACGCGTGCAAGGCGGTGACGCGGTGGGCCTTCGACGACCTGGGCCTGTTCCGCCTGGAGTTGGGCCACCGGACCAACAACCCCGCCTCGTGCCGCGTGGCCGAGGCGGCCGGCTTCACGGTGGAGGGCCTGCAACGCCAGAAGCTGGCGTACGACGGCGTCCGTTACGACGTGGAGCTGCACGCGCGGCGGGCCACGGACCCGGGGTGAGGGAGATGCCTGCCACGGCATGCGCCGCCACGGAGCGGCCGCCGGAAGCGGATGCCCCAGGGATCGCCGGTGTGGCCGTCGGCGTCGCCACCGGAGCGCGCGGACGCGCGGCCGCCGAAGAGGTCGCCGTCTGCCCCGAACGGCCGCGCCCCGCTCGGGTCAAGGGGGAGGGGCGGGCCGGTTCCGGGAGTCGGGGCCCGGCCCGGGAGGGGTGGGCGGGGCCCCGGTCCGACCGCTGGGCGCGGGTCAGAGGGACTTGCGTGCGGCGGGGACGGTCAGCGCCGTGGTGTCCTCGGGGTAGTGGCACGCCGTCAGGTGCCCCTCCCGGTTGCCGTCGATCCGGACCAGCGGCGGGTCGTCCGACGCGCACTTGTCCGTCGCCTTCCAGCAGCGCGTACGGAAGCGGCAGCCCGAGGGAGGGTTGACCGGGGACGGCACGTCGCCGGTCAGCAGGATGCGTTCGCGGCGGGGGACGTCGTCCGCGGTCGCCTCGGGGACGGCCGACAGGAGCGCCTTGGTGTAGGGGTGGCGCGGATTGCCGTACAGGTCCTCGCGGTCGGCGATCTCCACGATCCGGCCCAGGTACATCACCGCGACCCGCTGCGAGAAGTGCCGGACCACGGCGAGGTCGTGCGCGATGAACAGGAAGGCGATGTCCAGCTCCTTCTGGAGCTTCTGGAGGAGGTTCACCACCTGCGCCTGGATCGACACGTCCAGGGCCGACACCGGCTCGTCCGCGACGATCAGCTTCGGCTCCAGGGCCAGGGCGCGGGCGACGCCGATGCGCTGCCGCTGGCCGCCCGAGAACTCGTGCGGGAAGCGGTTGTAGTGCTCCGGGTTGAGGCCGACGGTCTCCAGGAGTTCCCGGACGCGCGCCTCGCGGCCACCCGCCGGGTTGATGCCGTTGACCTCCATCGGACCCGAGATGATCTTGCCGACCGTCTGGCGCGGGTTCAGCGACGCGTACGGGTCCTGGAAGATCATCTGGATCTCCGAGCGGACCGGTGCCAGCTGCTTGCGCGAGGCGTGCGTGATGTCCTTGCCCCGGTAGGAGATCGTGCCGCCGGTCGGTTCGAGCAGGCGCGTGATCAGGCGGCCCGTCGTCGACTTGCCGCAGCCGGACTCGCCGACCAGGCCGAGGCTCTCGCCCTCGGCGACGGTGAAGTCCAGGCCGTCCACCGCCTGCACGGCACCGATCTTCCGCTTGAATGGGAAGCCGCCCATGATCGGAAAGTGTTTGGTCAGCCCGCTGACATCCAGGAGAGGAGTGGGAGTGGTGCTGCTCATCGTCGTGAAGTCCCGTCTCTTGTACGTCAGTCGCGTCGGTCGGCGTTGTGCGCGCCGCGCCCGGCATCGCCCGTGGAACCTGCGGAACCCGCCGAGCCCGCCGAGCCCGTGGAACCCGCCGAGCCGGCGATGTCCGCGAAGAACCGCGACCGCTGGTCGGAAGTGAGGTGGCAGGCGGCGCCCCGGCCCCCGGTCAGTTCGAGGAGCGGCTGCTCGCTCGAGCAGCGCCCGCCCCCGACCTGCTCGGTGAACGTGCACCGCGGGTGGAAGCGGCAGCCGGAGGGCGGGTTCAGGAGGCTCGGAGGGGAGCCGGGGATGGGCGACAGCGGCACGTCCACCGGGCCGTCCAGCGACGGCATGGAGCCCAGCAGACCCCAGGTGTAGGGGTGCTGCGGCGAGCGCAGCACCTCCTTCTTCGTGCCGCGCTCCACGCACCGGCCGCCGTACATCACGAGGACGTCGTCGCGATGTCCGCGATCACGCCGAGGTCATGGGTGATGAAGATGATCGACGTGCCGAACTCCTGCTGGAGGTCCTTGAGGAGGTCCATGATCTGCGCCTGGACCGTCACGTCGAGGGCGGTGGTGGGCTCGTCGGCGATCAGCAGCGTCGGGTTGCAGACCAGCGACATCGCGATCATCGCGCGCTGGCGCATGCCGCCGGAGAACTGGTGCGGGTAGTCGTCCACGCGCAGGTCCGGCTGCGGGATGCCGACCTTCGTCAGCATCTCGATCGACCGTGCCCGCGCCTCCTTCTTGGAGGCCCCGGTGTGCTTGCGGTACGTCTCGCCGATCTGCCGGCCGATGGTGTGGTACGGCGACAGCGAGGCGAGGGCGTCCTGGAAGATCATCGCCATCTTGTTGCCGCGCAGCCGCTCCAGCTCCCGCTCGGTGGCGGTGAGAAGCTCCTGGCCGTCGAGCAGGATCTCGCCGCCGATCGCCGTGCTGTCCTTGTGGTGCAGGCCGAGGATGGCGAGGTTGGTGACGGACTTTCCGGAGCCGGACTCGCCGACGATGCCGAGGGTCTTGCCCTGCTCCAGGTCGAAGTCGAGGCCGTCCACGGCCTTGACCACGCCGTCCTCGGTGGAGAAGTGGACGCGCAGGTCGCGTACGGAGAGGAAGGGGGTGCTCATGGGTTCCGGCTCCTAGGCGAGGCGCACGCGCGGGTCGATGAGGGCGTAGACCGCGTCGACGATGACGTTGAAGACGAGGATCGCGGTGGCGGCCACGAGGACGACGCCGAGCAGCATGGGCAGGTCGCTGGTGCTGACGGCCTTGACCGACAGCTCGCCGATGCCGTGCAGGTTGAAGGTCTTCTCGGTGATGATGGCGCCGCCGAAGAGCACGCCGAGGTCGAGGCCGAAGATGGTCACGATCGGGCCCATGGCGCCGCGCCAGGCGAACCGGAAGAAGACGGTGCGGGCCGCGAGGCCCTTGGCCCGCGCGGTGCGGACGTAGTCCTCGCTGAGCGTCTCGACCAGCTGCGAGCGTGTCATTCGCGTGTAGTTCGCGGTGAAGATCACCGACAGGACGAGCCACGGCAGCAGGAGACCGGAGAACCACGCACCGGGATTCTCGGTGAAGGGCGTGTACGAGGGCCTGTCCAGCCAGCCGAGCTGGTCGGTGAAGAGGTAGATGGCGAAGACGCCGACGATGTAGATCTGCAGCGAGGAACCGATGAGGGAGGCAGACGAGGCGATCTTGTCGAGGGCCTTGCCCTGCTTCACCGCGGCCAGCATGCCGGAGCCCACTCCGAAGATGACGAAGACGACCGCGCTGCCCAGGGAGAGCGACACGGTGGTCGGGAAGCGGTCCAGGATGGTGCCGAGGACCGGCTCGCTGTTGCGGAACGAGTAGCCGAGACACGGCGCGGGGCAGTTCCCGAACGTCGCGTAGTCACGGCCCACGAACAGACCCTCGAACCAGTGCCAGTACTGAACCGGCAGGGGGTCGGCGATCCCCAGGTTCTGCTTCACCAGCGCCAGGGTTTCGGGCGTACAGACCTTGCCGCAGGCCAGACGCGCGGGATCGCGCGGGGCGGCGTAGAAGAGGACGAAGACGATGGCGCTGATGATCAGCAGGATCACCGCGCCGCCGGCGATGCGGCGAAGGAGGAAGCGGAACATGGCGGAAGTTTCCTGACGGATGCCGACGGGGGAGCGGGGGCGGGCGGCCGGATGGGCCGCCCCGCCACTGAGGCCGGGCGTCAGGCCTTGACGTACACCTTGGTGATCAGGGTCGCGGAGAACTGCGGGTCGAACTGCGCGCCGCCGACCTTGGACCCGTGCAGGTAGAAGCGGCGCTGGTACATCTCGGGGATGATCGGCGCCTGCTCCTGCATGATCTTCTTGTCCAGCTCGGCCCAGGCCTTGTTGGCGGCCTTCGGGTCGGACAGTTTGACGTTCTCCTTGATCGCTTCGGTGACCCAGTCGACGTCCAGCTGGGAGACGTTGTTGGAGCCGTTGGCGATGGTGGTGCCGTCGAACAGCGGCTGGAGCAGCGTGTAGCCGGTCGGCCAGTCCGGGGACCAGCCGAACCACATCACGTCGAAGTTGTTGTCGGTCTGCTGGGCCTGGTCGTAGTAGCTCGTCGAGTCGATCGGCTTGATGACCGGGTCGAAGCCCGCCTTCTTGAGCGCGGCCTCGATGACGACCTTGGTCTTGTCGTACGTGGGGCTCTGCGGGAAGGCGTAGACGATCTTCATGCCGAGCTTGTCGGCCTTCTTCAGCAGCTTCTTCGCGGCCTCGGGGTCGCCCTGGGGCTTCTTGAGCTTGCCGTAGAGGTCGAACTTCTCGCGGCCCTGGATGTCGGGGCTGAGGATCGTGGTGGCGTAGTCACCGGAGTTCTGACCGCCGTAGATCTTGCGGATCTGCTCCAGCGGCCAGGCGTGGATGAGCGCCTTGCGCACGTTGACGTCGGTCACGCGCTTGCAGTTGATGGCGTAGTAGTAGATGCCGGTGAGCAGGCCGTTGAAGCTGCGCTTCTTCAGGTCCGGGTCCGTGAGGACCTTCTGCATGCGCTCGGCGGGCACGTTGTTGTAGATCGTGATCGTCTGCTGGTCCTTGCCCTGGTCCGCGATGAGGCGGTCCGCCAGGTCCAGGCCCTCGGTACCGAACTCGAACTCGTGGACGTCCGGGTAGGCGTTGCGGAGCGGGTCGGTGCTCGCGTCCCAGTGCTTGTTGCGCACCCAGGTCATCGACTTGTCGACGGCGCGGTGCTTGAGCCGGTACGGGCCGCAGGAGACCGGCTTCTTGTCGTACTTCTCCTTGGTGTCCATCTTCACGGGCGTGGCGGCGTAGGAGTGCATCGCCACCGTGAAGTTGAAGTCGGAGCGGGGCTGGGCCAGGTGGAACGTGATGGTCTTCTTGGCCTTGTCGATCTTGATGGCGTCGAGGTGCTTGCCGCCGTAGGGGCCCTCGTACTCCTTGCGCCAGTCGTCCTTGCCGGTCAGGGCTATCTGCGCGTACGTGGCACCCTCGGTGACGAACTTGGCCCAGCCGCGCTCGAAGCCGTGGCGCACGTCCTCGACGGTCAGCTCGCTGCCGTCCTCCCACTTCAGACCGTCCTTCAGCGTGAAGGTCCAGGTCTTGCCGCCGTCGGACATCGTGCCGGCGTCCGTGGCGAGGTCGCCGACGAGCTTCTGGCTCCCGTCCTCGGCGGTCTTGTAGCCCGTGAGGCAGCGTGCGAAGAGCATCGCGCCGGTGGAGTTGAGCGCGTAGTAGATGCGCTGCGGGTCGAGGTGCGAGAGGTCGTCGGGCGAGACGCCGTAGATCGTGCCGCCCTTGCGGGCACCCTTGACCTCGGGGGCCGGGCCCTTGGAGTCCGCGGCGGTGCCGACGGTGACCGAGGCGCCCGTGTACTCCTTGGCGCCGGCGGGGCCCTTGCCCTCGCCTCCCCCGCCGCCGCTGCTGCACGCGGACAAAAGCATGGAGCCACCGGCCGCGACAGACGTGGCGATGACGAAGTTTCTGCGAGAGAGGGACATGGCTTCCTGCCCTGAGTTTGTTGGAAAGAGCGAATGAATCCGGTGGTGGGCCCCGTCGCCCTGGCCGGAGTTGGGGAGTGTCAGCGCTTGGTCTTGGGGTCCAGCGCGTCGCGTACGGAGTCGCCCAGGAGGTTGAAGGCGACCACGAAGATCACCATGGCCAGGCCCGGGAAGAGCATGAAGGTGATGTCGTCCTGGTAGTACTTCGAGCCGTTCTGGATCATCACGCCCCAGTCCGGGGTGGGTTCGCTCAGCCCGACGCCGAGGAATGCGAGTCCGGCCTCCGCGGTGACGAACGCGGGCAGCGCGAGCGTCGACTGAATGAGGATCGGCGTCCACAGGTTGGGGAGCAGTTCCTTGAAGATGATCCGGGCCGGCGAGGCACCGGTCACCTTCGCCGCCTCCACGAACTCGCGTTCACGCAGAGCGAGTACCTCACCGCGCAGCAGGCGCGCGATGGAGGCCCAGCCGAACGCCGTCATCACCGCGATGAGGCTGGTGACCGTCAGCCAGACCGGGGTGTTCTCGTCCGGTGCCACCAGGATGGAGATCATCACCGGCCAGAAGGCGATGAAGAAGAGCGTGGAGGGGAAGGCCAGCAGGATGTCGATGACCCGGCCGATGAAGTAGTCGGTCTTGCCGCCGAGATAACCGGCCGTCACGCCGATGACGATGCCGAAGAAGGTGACCAGCAGGGTCGTCGCGGTGGCGATCATCAGGGAGTTGCGGATGCCGTAGAGCAGGTACGTGAAGACGTCCCGCCCGAGGCCGGGCTCGACGCCGAACCAGAACTCGCCGTCGATGCCGCCGTTCGGCTTGATGGGAAGGCTGAACTCGTTGAGCAGGCCAGGCCTTTCCTGACCGTACGTCGTGTACGGGTCCTTCCCGTACAGCTTCGCGATGAGCGGTGCGCACAGGGCGATGACGAAGAAGAAGATGACCACGCAAGCGGCGATGACGCCCGTCTTGTCCCTCTTGAACCGAGTCCAGGCAAGCCGCCCCGGCGAACGGCCCTCGCTGCCCTGCTTCATGGGCGCGGAGGGGGTGCCGTCGGTTTTGTCCGTCACGTCAAGCGTGGCGGCAGCGGCGGGAGTTGGCGAGGTCATGGCGCTCCAGGCCCGGAGGGGTCATCAGGATTCCGCAGGACAATCAGGCACCTACGGGCTAGGCGCGACTTTCGCAAGGCGTTTCCCGCGCGGTCAATGAATGTTGGTCCGCCTTGAAGTGCTCTTGGGTTCCTTGACCGTGTCTTTGCTCAATCCATACCGAGGCATTGCGTACGTGTAATCATGCGTGATGGACAAAAGGCTGCCATTCGTGTCATGCGCGGCAATGAGTCCGATATACGGGCGCCAGCGTCTCGGAATGCGTACATCCGGATGGACCCGGCCGGGGCGGGCCGACCTCGTACGGGTGGAGTAAATGTGCGGTTCATTCCGCTCACGGTGATATTGGGCGATACGTGACCGGTTCGATCAGGTGACAGTCCGGCATCCGGAACAGGAGATCTCCATGCGTGGAGCCACGCACGCCAGGTGGGCCGCATGCGCGGTGACCGTCGCCCTCGTGGCGACGGCCTGCGGCGGCGGGGGGGAGCGGCGGCGTCGGCGGCGCGGACGGGATCGTGACCTCCTCCTGGGGCGACCCGCAGAACCCGCTCGAACCCGCGAACACCAACGAGGTCCAGGGCGGCAAGATCCTCGCCATGATCTTCCGGGGTCTCAAGCGGTACGACCCGAAGACCGGCGAGGCCAAGGACATGGTCGCCGAGTCGATCGAGACGAAGGACGCGCAGAACTTCACCGTCAAGATCAAGAAGGGGTGGACGTTCAGCAACGGCGAGAAGATCACCGCCAGGTCCTTCGTGGACGCCTGGAACTACGGCGCGCACCTGGAGAACAACCAGAAGAACGCGTACTTCTTCGGCTACATCGACGGATACGACAAGGTCCACCCGGAGAAGGGCGAGCCCACCGCCAAGACCCTCTCCGGGCTGAAGGTCGTCGACGACACCACCTTCACCGTCAAGCTCAGCCAGAAGTTCTCCACCTGGCCCGACACCCTCGGCTACCCCACCTTCGCTCCGCTGCCCAAGGCGTTCTTCGACGACCACGACGCCTGGCTGTCCAAGCCCGTGGGCAACGGCCCGTACGCCGTCGACTCGTACACCAAGGGCTCGCAGATGTCCCTGCGCCGGTGGGACGCGTACCCCGGCGAGGACAAGGCGCGCAACGGCGGGGTGGACATGCAGGTCTACACCGACAACAACACCGCCTACACCAACCTGATGGCAGGCAACCTCGACCTCGTCGACGACGTGCCCGCCGCGCAGCTCAGGAACGCCGGGAGCGACCTCGGCGACCGGTACATCAACACCCCCGCGGGCATCATCCAGACCCTCGCCTTCCCCTTCTACGACAGCGAGTGGAGCAAGCCGGGCCGCGAGAAGGTCCGCCGGGGACTGTCCATGGCGATCAACCGTGAACAGATCACCGAGACGATCTTCCAGAAGACGCGCACCCCCGCCACCGACTGGACCTCCCCGGTGCTCGGCAAGGACGGCGGCTACAAGGCGGGGCTCTGCGGCGACGCCTGCGCGTACGACGCCGCGCGGGCCAAGCAACTGGTCGAGGAGGGCGGCGGCATCCCCGGCGGCCGGCTGAGGATCACGTACAACGCGGACACCGGCTCGCACAAGGAGTGGGTCGACGCCGTCTGCAACTCCATCAACAAGGCGCTGGGGAAGGACAAGGCCTGCGTCGGCAACCCCGTCGGCACCTTCGCCGACTTCCGCAGCCAGGCGTCCCAGCAGCAGCTCGACGGGCCCTGGCGCGCGGGCTGGCAGATGGACTACCCGCTGATCCAGAACTTCCTGGAGCCGAACTACTTCACGGACGCCTCGTCCAACGACGGCAAGTTCTCCGACGAGAAGTTCGACAGGCTCGTCAACGAGGCCAACGCCGAGACGGACGACGCCAAGGCCGTCACCAGGTTCCAGGACGCCGAGAAGATCCTCGCCGAGAAGATGCCGGCCATCCCGCTCTGGTACCAGAACGGCAGCGCGGGCCACTCGGAGCGGATCTCCGACGTCGCGCTGAACCAGTTCAGCGTGCCGGTGTACGAGCAGATCAAGGTCGACTGACCGCTGAGACGCCGGGAGCGGCCCCCTCGCACCTCGTGCCGGGCCGCGCCCCCCGACCCCGGAGCCGCTCATGGGACGTTATGTGATCCGGCGTCTGCTGCAGATGATCCCGGTCTTCTTCGGCGCCACCCTGCTGATCTTCCTGATGGTGCACGTGATGGGCGACCCCGTCGCGGGCCTGTGCGGCGACCGCAGATGCGACCCCGCCACGGCCACCCGGCTCAAGCAGGAGTTCGGCCTCGACAAGCCGGTGGGGCAGCAATACCTGACCTACATGGGCAACGTCTTCGTCGGCGACTTCGGCACCGCCTTCAACGGCCAGAAGGTCACCGAGCTGATGGCGGCCGCCTTCCCCGTCACCATCCGGCTGACCCTCGTCGCCGTCGTCTTCGAGATCGTCATCGGCATCTCGCTCGGCGTCCTCACCGGACTGCGGCGCGGACGGCCCATCGACACCGGCGTACTGCTGCTCACCCTCGTGGTGATCTCCGTCCCGACGTTCGTCACCGGACTCGTGCTCCAGCTGCTGCTCGGCGTCCGGTGGGGCGTCATCAGACCCTCCGTGTCCGCCGAGGCACCCCTCGACGAACTGCTGATCCCCGGACTCGTCCTCGCCTCGGTCTCCCTCGCGTACGTCACCCGCCTCACCCGCACCTCCATCGCGGAGAACCGGCGCGCCGACTACGTCCGCACCGCCGTCGCCAAGGGGCTGCCCCGGCGCCGCGTCATCACCCGGCACCTGCTGCGCAACTCCCTCATCCCCGTCGTCACCTTCATCGGCACGGACGTGGGCGCGCTGATGGGCGGCGCGATCGTCACCGAGCGGATCTTCAACATCCACGGCGTCGGCTTCCAGCTCTACCAGGGCATCCTGCGCCAGAGCACCCAGACCGTCGTCGGCTTCGTGACCGTACTCGTCCTGGTCTTCCTGCTGGCCAACCTCATCGTCGACCTCCTGTACGCCGTACTCGACCCGAGGATTCGCTATGCCTGAACCCCACCAGCCGGAGCGCGCGATCGCGGCGACCGGCGCGGGCGGCGCCATGGATCTCGCCGCGAGCGAGGCGACCTCCCTGGAGAGGACGCCCACCGGCCCCGACGGCACCGGCCCCGCCCGCAGCCTCTGGTCCGACGCCTGGCGCGACCTGCGGCGCAACCCCGTCTTCATCGTCTCGGGCCTGATCATCGTCTTCCTCGTCGTCATCTCCCTGTGGCCCTCGCTCATCGCCACCGGCAACCCGCTGGACTGCGACCTCGCCCGCGCGCAGAAAGGTTCCGCCCCCGGCCACCCCTTCGGCTTCAACGAACAGGGCTGCGACGTCTACACCCGCGTCGTCTACGGCACCCGGGTCTCCGTCACCGTCGGCGTCTGCGCCACCCTCGGCGTCGCCCTCCTCGGCAGCGTCCTCGGCGGCCTCGCCGGGTTCTTCGGCGGGGCGGGGGACGCGATCCTCTCCCGGATCACCGACGTCTTCTTCGCCATCCCCGTCGTCCTCGGCGGCCTCGTCCTGCTGTCCGTGGTGACCAGCTCCACCGTCTGGCCCGTGGTCGGCTTCATGGTGCTGCTCGGCTGGCCGCAGATCTCCCGCATCGCGCGCGGCTCGGTCATCACCGCCAAGCAGAACGACTACGTCCAGGCGGCGCGGGCGCTCGGCGCCTCCCACTCCCGGCTGCTCCTGCGCCACATCGCGCCGAACGCCGTCGCCCCCGTCATCGTCGTCGCGACCATCGCCCTCGGTACGTTCATCGCGCTCGAAGCCACGCTCTCCTACCTCGGCGTCGGACTGAAGCCGCCGACGGTGAGCTGGGGCATCGACATCTCGGCCGCCTCCCTCTACATCCGCAACGCCCCGCACATGCTGCTCTGGCCGGCCGGCGCGCTGGCCGTCACCGTGCTCGCGTTCATCATGCTCGGCGACGCGGTACGCGACGCCCTCGACCCGAAGCTGAGGTAGGCGCCATGGCAACCGCTTCCGAGGCGTTGACCACAGCGCCGACCACGCTCCTCGAAGTACGCGACCTGCACGTCGAGTTCCGGACCCGCGACGGCGTCGCCAAGGCCGTCAACGGCGTCGACTACGCCGTCCGCGCGGGCGAGACCCTGGCCGTGCTCGGCGAGTCCGGCTCGGGCAAGTCCGTGACCGCCCAGGCCGTCATGGGCATCCTCGACACACCGCCCGGGAAGATCACCGCGGGCGAGGTCCTCTTCCAGGGCCGCGACCTGCTGAAGCTCAAGGAGGACGAGCGGCGCAAGGTCCGCGGCGCCGGCATGGCGATGATCTTCCAGGACGCGCTGTCGTCCCTGAACCCGGTGCTGAGCGTCGGCGACCAGCTCGCCGAGATGTACGTCGTCCACCGGGGCATGTCCAAGAAGGACGCCAGGGCCAAGGCCATCGAACTGATGGACCGGGTGCGCATCCCGCCGCCCGCGAGCGCGTCGGCCAGTACCCCCACCAGTTCAGCGGCGGCATGCGCCAGCGCATCATGATCGCCATGGCGATGGCCCTGGAACCGTCGCTCATCATCGCCGACGAGCCGACCACCGCCCTCGACGTCACCGTCCAGGCACAGGTCATGGACCTCCTGGCGGAACTCCAGCGCGAGCTGCACATGGGCCTGATCCTCATCACCCACGACCTCGGGGTCGTCGCCGACGTCGCCGACACCATCGCCGTCATGTACGCGGGCCGCATCGTCGAGCGGGCCCCCGTCCACGAGATCTACCGGGCGCCCGCACACCCGTACACCCGAGGCCTGCTCGCGTCCATCCCGCGCCTGGACCAGAAGGGCCAGGACCTCTACGCGATCAAGGGCCTGCCGCCGAACCTCACCCGCATCCCGCCCGGCTGCGCCTTCCACCCCCGCTGCCCCATGGCCCAGGACGTCTGCGTCACCGAGGAACCGCCGCTCGCGCGTGTGACGTACGAGGGCCTCGTCGCGGAACGCAGGAGCGCCTGCCACTTCTGGAAGGAGACGCTCGATGCCTCACGGTGAGCCCGGGCGCGAACCCATCCTCCAGGTGCGCGGCCTGGTCAAGCACTACCCGCTGACCCAGGGCGTCGTCGTCCGCAAGCAGGTCGGCGCCGTCAAGGCCGTGGACGGCGTCGACTTCGACCTCTACCAGGGCGAGACGCTCGGCATCGTGGGGGAGTCGGGCTGCGGCAAGTCGACGGTCGCCAAGATGCTGGTCAACCTGGAGCGGCCGACGGCCGGTGAGATCCGTTACAAGGGCGAGGACATCACGCGGCTCTCGGGCCGGGCCCTGAAGGCGGTCCGCCGCAACATCCAGATGGTGTTCCAGGACCCCTACACCTCGCTGAACCCGCGCATGACCGTCGGCGACATCATCGGGGAGCCCTACGAGATCCACCCCGAGGTGGCCCCCAAGGGCTCGCGCCGCCAGAAGGTCCAGGAACTCCTGGACGTGGTGGGGCTCAACCCCGAGTACATCAACCGCTACCCGCACCAGTTCTCCGGCGGCCAGCGCCAGCGCATCGGCATCGCCCGCGGCCTCGCGCTCAGACCCGAGGTCATCGTCGCCGACGAGCCGGTCTCCGCGCTCGACGTCTCCGTGCAGGCCCAGGTCATCAACCTCCTGGACCAGCTCCAGAGCCAGTTCGACCTCAGCTACGTCTTCATCGCCCACGACCTGTCGATCGTGCGGCACATCTCCGACCGGGTCGGGGTGATGTACCTCGGCCGGATCGTCGAGACCGGCACGGACGCCGAGATCTACGAACACCCCACGCACCCCTACACACAGGCGCTGCTCTCCGCCGTGCCGGTCCCCGACCCCGAGGCGCGCGAGCACCGGGAGCGGATCATCCTCAGCGGCGACGTGCCCTCACCCGCGAACCCGCCCTCGGGGTGCCGCTTCCGCACCCGCTGCTGGAAGGCGCGGGAGCGGTGCGCCCTGGAGGTGCCCGCGCTCGCGGTGCCCGCCGAGTTCCGGTACGCGGAAGGCCCCGCGGCGCACGACTCGGCCTGCCACTTCGCCGAGGAGAAGCAGGTCGTGCCGTAGCACCCGCGCGACTCCTACGCGAGCCCCAGCGACCGCTTCAGGAAGCGCACCTGATGCAGCAGCAGGTTCTCCGCGACGTCCTCCCGCCCCATCATGTGCGTCACCCCGGGCAGCGGCAGGACCTCGTGCGGGCGGCCCTCGGCGAGCAGCGCGGAGGACAGCCGCAGCGAGTGCGCCACCACCACGTTGTCGTCGGCGAGGCCGTGCACGATCAGCATCGGGCGGTGCGGCTCGGCCGCCTCCACCAGACCGTCGTCCCAGACCAGGGAGTTGTGGCGGTACGTCTGCGGGCTCCGGGTCGGGTCGCCGAGGTACCGCTCCTCGTAGTGGGTGTCGTACAGCCGCAGATCCGTCACGGGGGCGCCGACCACCGCCGCGTGGAAGACGTCGGGGCGGCGCAGCGCGGCCATCCCGGCGAGGTAGCCGCCGTAGGACCAGCCGCGGATCGCGACGCGGTCCAGGTCCAGGGGGTACGCCCCGGTCGCCGCGAGGGCGTGCAGGGCCTCGACCTGGTCGTCGAGGGTGAGCGTGAGGTCGTTCCTGATCGACTTCTCCCAGGCGGGGGAGCGGCCCGGGGTGCCGCGGCCGTCCGCGACGACCACCGCGAAGCCCTGATCGGCGAACCACTGCGAGGTGAGGAAGACGTGCTGCGCCCGCTGGACGCGCTGCCCGTGCGGCCCGCCATACGGATCGAGCAGGACCGGAAGCGGCCCGTCCGCCGCCTTGTAATCGGTGGGGAGCAGGACGGCGCACGGAATCCGCCGCGTGCCCCCTTCGGTCAGCGTCACGCGCGGCGTGAGCCCCGGACGCTGGGCGTGTGAGGCGACGGTGGCGATCCGCTTGCCGCCGCGCAGCACCTGGACCGACGCGCCGGGCCGCTCCAGGGAGGCCGAGACGAGCACGGTGACGCCGCCCGCGCGGACCGCCGAGTGCACGCCGGGCTCCCGCGAGAGGCGCTCCACGCCCAGCTCGTTGACCCGGTAGACGTGGATCTCACCGATCTCCGGATCGGCCGCCGCCTCGCCCGCCGACGCCGAGACGAGGATGTCCTCCTCGGTCACGTCGAGCACCGCGCGGACGTGCAACTGCGCTCCCGTCAACGGCCGTTCGCCCCAGGCCAGGACCCGCGCGCCGCCCTCGTCGACGATCCGCACCAGCTTGCCGCTCGGCGACCAGCACGGCACCCCGGGGAACAGTTCCAGCCAGTCGGCGTCCTCCTCGGCATGCACCATTCGGGTCGTTCCGTCCCCGGGGTTCACCGCGAGGTACAACTGGCTCCGCTGGTCGCGGGACTGCACGAGCAGCAGCGGGGCGCCGTCCGCCGACCAGTGCACCCGACCCAGATAGGGGAAGCGGACGCGGTCCCACACCACCTCCGTGCGCGACCCGTCAAGACCGAGGATGAACAGGCGTACGTCCGCGTTGGCCGTGCCCGCGGCGGGATACGCGACCTTCGCGGGCTCGCGGTCCGGGTGCGCGGGGTCCGCGATCCACCACCGCTGGACGGGACCGTCGTCGACGCGCGCGACGAGCAGCCGCGTCGAGTCCGGCGACCACCAGAAGCCGCGGTGCCGCGCCATCGACTCGGCCGCGACATGCTCCGCGAGACCGTACGTGACCGTCCCCGCGTGGCCGGATTCCGGCTCCGCGAGCGCCCGGTCGCCCACGCCGTCGGCACCGGTCACCCGCAGGGCGCCCCCCGGCCGACGTACTCCACGTGCAGACCGTCAGGGGAGGGGCGCGGGTCGATCACCGGGCCGCGGGCGGGCAGTTCGCGCGCCGTGCCCGCGCGCAGCTCCGCCGTGAAGAGCCGGCCCGACAGCGCGAACGCCGCCAGCTCCACCGCCGCGTCCGTCGCGTACCCCCACGATGCCCGCGCCGATCTCCCGGCTCGCTCGCGCGCGTCCGCTCCCGCGCGGAGAGCCGCTCGGGCGCGCCGCCCAGCAACAGGCCCGGGTCGGCCGCCAACCGCTCGCCCATGCCGTCCGCCAGGTCCAGGACCCAGAGCTGGTGCGTCCGGTCGGTCTCGGACGGCGAGCGCAGGAACACCACTCGGGAGCCGTCGGGCGCCACCGTGAACGCACGGGGCGCGCCCAGGGTGAACCGCTGCGTGCGGGCGCTCTGACGCGGGAAGGAGAGCCGTGGTGCCGGGCTCTCGTCGGGCCTGCGGATTCCGGGGTTCTCGGTGGTCATCCCCAGAGCCTAGGCCGCATGCGCCCCCCTGTGCTGCCGTGCTCCGAGTCATGCGTCCGCACGGATAGTTATGATCCGTAGCGCTTGGTGGGTATGAACCTGCTGGCGTCCGCACTGGGTTACGGCAACGACTTGGAGGTGACCGCCGTGGCACTCTCGATTTCGGCGGTGGTGCTGCTGGCGATCATCGTCTTCTTGCTGGTCAAGAAGTCAGGGCTGAAAGCGGGGCACGCTGTCGTCTGTACGCTCCTCGGCTTCTACCTGGCGAGCTCGTCCATCGCGCCGACGATCAGCGAGCTGACGACGAACGTCGCGGGGATGATCGGCGACATCAAGTTCTGACCCGGCCCCGGTCCTCGTGGGAGGGTCCGCCCCCCTCCTCGTAGGGTGGTCCCATGACGGAACCGCCCGCCCGGCGCCTGCTGCTCGTGCACGCGCACCCCGACGACGAGTCGATCAACAATGGCGCGACCATGGCCAAGTACGCGGCCGAGGGCGCCCATGTCACGTTGGTCACCTGCACGCTGGGCGAGGAGGGCGAGGTCATCCCGGACGGGCTCGCCCACCTCGCCGCCGACCGCGAGGACTCCCTGGGGTCCTGGCGCGTCGGCGAGCTGGCCGCCGCCATGAAGGAGCTGGGGGTCACCGACCACCGCTTCCTCGGCGGCCCCGGCCGCTACCGCGACTCCGGGATGATGGGCACCGAGCAGAACCACCGGCCCGGTGCCTTCTGGTCGGCCGACCTCGACGAGGCGGCCGCCCACCTCGTCGAGGTGATCCGCGAGGTGCGCCCGCAGGTCCTGATCACCTACGACCCCGACGGGGGCTACGGCCACCCGGACCACATCCAGGCGCACCGCGTCGCCATGCGCGCCGCCGACCTCGCGGCCGAGCCGGCCTTCCGCCGCGACCTCGGTCAGGCGCACGCCATCGCGAAGATCTACTGGAACCGCGTCCCGCGGTCCGCGGTCGAGGAGCGGTTCCGCCACATGGCGCGGGAGCTGCCCCACTCGCCGTTCACGACCCCCGCCGCCGTCACGGACGTCCCCGGCGTCACCGACGACGAGCGGATCACCACGGAGATCGACGGCAGGCCCTTCACGGCGGCGAAAGCGGCGGCGATGCGCGCCCACGCCACGCAGATCACGGTGGCCGAGCCGCTCTTCGTCCTCTCCAACGACCTCGCGCAGCCACTCTTCGAGGTGGAGTACTACGAGTTGGTACGGGGAGAAACCTCGCCGGAAGGCGCTCGTGGACCAAGCGCGATCCGCGAGCACGATCTCTTCGCGGGGCTCGAAAGGGTGACGGATGTGGCTGAGGTGACCGCGCTGTGAGTACGCGATCTCGAGCGTCGGCGGGCGCCGGTTCCGGGCCCGACAAGGTTCCCGGAACCTCGGGTTCCGCCTCCCACGGCGCCCCGTCGGCCGCCGCGGCCCCCGCGGGCAGCTTCCTCGCGCAGCCCCTGAGAGCGGGGCGGATCGCCGCGTACGCGGGCTGTTCGTGCTCGGCGCCGTCGTCGGCGCGCGGGCGCGCTCGTCCAAGGGGGCTTCTTCCCGGCCGGTTGCTGCTCGCCCTCCTCGGCGCCGCCGGCGCCTTCTACGGCGGGGCGCGCGCCTCGGCACCACGGCGGGGGCCGTCGCGACCGCCGCCGGCTGGCTGGTCGCCGTCATGCTGCTCACCGCCACCAGACCCGAGGGGGACTTCCTCTTCGGCGCGGGCCTCGGATCGTACGGCTTCCTGTTCGGCGGCATGGCGGTGGCTGTGATGTGTGCCACGGTCGGTCAGCGGCCGCAACCGGGCGCGTCCGCCGCCCGACTTGGCAAGTGACGTACCACTTCGGCCCGTGTCGCGCACGGGTTTGACGCCGGTCACAGGATCAGCGCCGACGGCGGCCAGTATGGTGGTGCGGCCGCCGAGCCTCCCCAACCTCCGGCCGGGGGGGACCCCGGACGAGGTCGAGACGGGCGGCGGAGTCAACCAGGAGAACCTGCCTTGAGTCGTGAAACTGACAGTTCGTCCTCCGGGCCCCAGGGGCGCGGTGGAGCCGCTTACCCCTCGGGGACGCCGCCGTACGGCTCCCCGGCGCAGGGCGCTGCCGCGGACGGCGGCGCGGACGGCGGGCGGCCCGGCGAACCCGAGACCCAGACCACGCTGACCACCCGCATCCGGATCAACATCCCCGGCTCGCGGCCCATCCCCGCCGGTCGTCATGCGGACGCCCGTCGGCGACGAGGGCGGCTCCCGGGGCGACGCCTCGCGGGCGGACGACGAGGGCCGCCGTGACGGCGCGCCAGGGGCCCCTGGCGCGGCGGACGCGGGCGGAGCGGGCCTGGGCGGCGCCCCGGCCGCGTCCCACGCGAGCGGCGGCTCCGGCGCAGGCTCCCAGGGGTCCGGTTCCGGCAGCGGTGCCGGGCCGGCCTCCGGTGCGGGCGGTTCCGGTGGCCCTGGTGGCTCCAGCGGTTCCGGTGGCCCCGGTGGCTCCGAGGAGAAGACCAGCGACTGGTTCGCGCCGCGCAGGCCCGCGCGGTGCGAGAGCGGCGGCGCGCCCGCCAACGGCGCGGGCGGCGCGGGCGGTTCCGGCACCCCGGGCGCTTCCGGTGCCCCGGGCGGCTCCGGTTCCGGCTCCTTCGACGTGTCCGGCGCCGTGGCTTCGGGCCCCCTCGGCTCGGGCTCCCCGCAGGGCGGCGACCTGCCGTACTTCTCGCAAGGCCCTGGCGCCGGTTCCGCGGGCTCCCAGGCCCCGCAGGACGCAAGGGGCCCCGCCGGCCCCACAGGCGGCCCTGTGACGGGTGACAGCCCGCTGGCCGCGCCCGGCGCCCGCCCCTCGGGCCCCGGCGGCGGTTCCGGCAACCCCGCGGGAGGCCCGCCGCGTTCGGGTGCCATGAGCGACGACACGCATCCTGACCCCGCAGAAGGCCGGGCCCGGCTCGCCGCCCACCGGTGGCCCCCGTCCGCCCGCGGGCGGCCCCGGCTCCCTGCCCGGCGGCCCCGGCGCCCCGACGCCCGGCACCAACGTCTCCGGGGACACGCTGACCAGCGGTATCCCCGTCGTGCCGCCCACGCAGGACAACTCGCCCTTCCCGGTCGGGCCGCAGAGTGACGGCGCGATGGCGCACACCCCGCCGAAGCTGCCGGAGCCGGTGCGGTCCGACGTGCCGCCCGCCGCGCCCGCGAAGAAGAAGAAGGGCCGCAACAAACTGGTCCTCCTCGCGGTCGCCGCGGTCGTCGTGGCCTGCGGGGCGTACGGCGCAGGGCTGTTGATGAACCACGCGGACGTGCCGAAGGGCACCACGGTGCTCGGCGTCGACATCGGCGGCGGCACCCGTGACGAGGCCGTCAAGAAGCTCGACGACGCCCTCGGCGCGCGCGTCACCAAGCCCCTGAAGCTGTCGGTGGACGGCGAAACGGTCACGCTCAAGCCCGACCAGGCCGGCCTGACCCTGGACAGCCAGGCCACCGTCCGCGCGGCCGCGGGCAGCGACTACAACCCCGTCACCGTGATCGGCTCGCTCCTCGGCAACCAGCGCGTCGTCGAGCCGGACATGCCCGTCGACGAGGAGAAGCTGGCGGCCGCCCTGGAGCGCGCCGCGGGCGGCTCGGGCTCGGCGCAGGACGGCACCGTCAAGTTCCTGCCCGGCAAGGCCGTTCCCGTCTACGGCAAGGTCGGCAAGGGCATCGACCCCGACGCCTCGACGACCGCCGTCGCCCAGGCGTACAAGAAGCAGGTCGAGACGGGCAGCGCGGGCGCCGTCCAGGTGCCGGTCACCACCCGCAAGCCGACGGTCTCCAAGGCCGAGGTCGACAAGTTCATGACCCGCTTCGCGAAGCCGGCGATGTCCGCCAACGTCACGATCAAGGCGGGCGGCCGGGAGATCCCGTTCGGCCCGGCGAGGTCCCTGCCGAAGATCCTGGAGGCGAGGGCCACCGACCACGGCACCCTCCAGCCGTACTACAACCTCGAAGAGCTCAAGAAGCTGTACGGCAACGTCTTCGACGGCGTCCTGATCCAGCGCGGCACCGGTGACAAGACGCCCGTCCAGCCCACGGACGTGGCCGGGGCCATGAACAAGGCGCTGGTCGGCAAGACGCCCGCCGAGCGCGTCGGGGTGATCGAGACGAACGCCGACTGACCCTCGTACGTCAGTACGTCAGTACGTCAGTACGTCAGTGCGTCGTGCAGAGGCCGGACGGCCGCCCGGGTGACCGGGCGAACCGTCCGGCCTCCCGCATGACATCTGTCATCCCGGAGACATCACTCCCGGCACTGCCACCCCCACCTGCGCTTTTGCCACGATGGTCGACATGACGACGACCTCAGCACCCACCGTGGCCACCAGCGCGGTCAGCTTCGAGCGGGTGACCAAGTCCTACGGCGACGTCCGCGCCGTGGACGGCCTCACGCTCGACCTGCGCCCCGGCGAGACGGTGGCGCTCCTCGGCCCCAACGGCGCGGGCAAGTCCTCCACCCTCGACCTGCTGCTCGGTCTGCGGCGCCCGGACAGCGGCACCGTCCGCGTCTTCGGGACGAGCCCGCGCGAGGCGATCGCCGAGGGCCGCGTCGGCGCCATGCTGCAGAGCGGCGGCCTGATGGGCGAGGTCACGGTGCGCGAGCTGGTCGAGCTGGCCTGCGCCCTGCACCCGAGGCGCCACCGCGTGAGCGACGTGCTCGCCCGCGCGGGCATCACCGAGATCGCCGGCCGCAAGGTCGACAAGCTCTCCGGCGGCCAGGAGCAGCGGGTGCGCTTCGCGCTCGCCACGGCCGGCGCGAACGACCTCATCGTCCTGGACGAGCCGACCACCGGCATGGACGTCACCGCCCGCCAGGCCTTCTGGGCCACCATGCGGGAGCAGGCGGACCAGGGCCGCGCGGTCCTGTTCGCCACGCACTACCTGGAGGAGGCCGACGCGATCGCCGACCGCGTCCTCGTCCTGCACCGCGGCCGCCTCCTCGCCGACGGCACCGCCGCCGAGATCAAGGCGAAGGCGGGCGCCCGCAAGGTCTCCTTCGACCTCGCGGAGATCGACGCCGACCTGGCCGCCCGGCTCCGGGAACTGCCGTTCCTGACCTCGCTGGACGTCGCCGGGCGCACGGTCCGCCTCCAGTCCACCGACGCCGACGCGACCGTGCACGCGCTGTACGGGCTCGGCGTCTACCCCTACAACCTCGAAGTCGCCGGTCTGGGCCTGGAGCAGGCCTTCGTGGCGATCACCGCGGCCGAGGAGGCCGCGTCGCAATGCTGAACACCTTGACGTCGTGGGCCCTGGTCCGGCTGGAGATCACCCGTGCCCTGCGCAACCGCAAGTTCCTCTTCTTCTCCGTCATCTACCCCGCGCTGCTGTTCCTGATCATCGCGGGCAGCCAGAGCGGCTCGGAGGTCGACGACGGCTCAGGGCTGTCCCTGCCCGCGTATCTGATGGTCTCGATGGCGTCCTTCGGCGCCCTCACCGCCGTACTGATGGGCAACAGCGAGCGCATCGCCAAGGAGCGGGAGAGCGGCTGGGTGCGGCAGCTGCGCCTGACGACGCTGCCCGGCCGCGGCTATGTGCTGGCCAAGACGGCGAGCGCGGCCGTGGTCAGCCTGCCGTCCATCGTCGTGGTCTTCGTCGTCGCCGCCCTCTTCAAGGACGTCCGCTTCGAGGCCTGGCAGTGGCTGGCGCTGACCGCCGCCATCTGGGCGGGCAGCCTCTGCTTCGCGGCGCTCGGCGTGGCCATCGGCTATCTCGCCACCGGTGACGCGGTCCGCCCGATCACGATGATCGTCTACTTCGGGCTCTCCCTCCTCGGCGGCCTGTGGATGCCCACGACGACCTTCCCGCAATGGCTGCGGGACATCGCCTCCTGGCTGCCGACCCGCGCGTACGCCGCCCTCGGGCAGGCCATCGAGACGGGCGGCGCCCCGCACGCGAAGGACGTCACCCTGCTGGTCGCCTACTTCCTCCTCTTCGCGGGCGCGCGGCGTGGCTGTACCGGAAGGACACACTGAAGGCGTGAGCGAGACCCCCCGCGCCGAGAACACGCGCGCCATCGACCGCCTCGAAGAGGCCCACCCGCTGTACACCTTCGGCCAGCCCGTCCGGGACCGCCGCCAGATCCTCGCCAAGTCCCTGTGGATCGGCATCTGGCTGGTCTTCCTGGCGAGCCCCGTGCGGGACCTGCTGACGGCGGAGCGCGGCGCAGCGGCCACGGCGCTCGGCTCGCTGGGCCTGACGGTCTTCGTGGTCTGCTACCTCTCGCTCGTCTTCCGGTACACCTCACGGGTGCTCGACTGGGGCCGGGTGCACGGATGGCTGGCGGCGCAGTTCGTCCTCGCGGTGGTCCTCGCGTTCAGCTTCGGCACCAACTGGCTGGGCCTCTTCGTCTACGTCTCCGTGGCCGCGGGCGCGGTGCTGCCGGTGCGCCAGGCGGCCTGGACCATCCTCGCGGTCACCGCCGCGCTGATCGGGGTGGGCCTGCGCACCGACAACCTCCAGGACCTCCTGGGCAACCTCGCGGTGCTCAACGTCCTCATCGGCTTCGCGATGAGCGGCGTACGGCAGTTGGTGCGTACGGCGATCCAGCTCCGCCAGGCACGGGCCACCGTCGCCCAGCTCGCCGCCAACGAGGAGCGGCTGCGGCTGGCCCGGGACCTGCACGACCTGCTCGGCCACTCGCTCTCCCTGATCACGCTCAAGAGCGAGCTGGCCGGGCGGATGCTCCCCGACCACCCCGACAAGGCCGCCCAGCAGGTCGCCGACATCGAACAGGTCAGCCGCCAGGCCCTGGTGGACGTGCGCGAGGCCGTCTCCGGATACCGCAGGCGCACCCTGGCCGGCGAGCTGGCGGGGGCCCGGACCGCGCTGACCGCCGCGGGCATCGAGGCGGACGTCCCGCTCCAGGTCCCCGCCGAACTGCCCGGCGAGGACGGCGAGGCGGCGCTCGCCTGGGCGCTGCGGGAGGCCGTGACCAACGTCGTGCGGCACAGCGGCGCCGGACGCTGCACGGTGGCCTTCACGGCCCGGCAGACTCTCACGGGGCCGCTCCTGGAACTGTCCGTGGAGGACGACGGGGTGGGCGGCTCGGGCGCGGCCGCGGGCAACGGCCTGACGGGCCTGGCCGAGCGGGTGCAGGCGGTCGGCGGCGCCCTGGAGACGGGTCCGGCGGGCCGCCGGGGCTTCCGCCTCGCGGCCCGCGTCCCGATGGCCGGGGCGACCGTAGGATCGCCCTCATGACCAGCGAGGACAGCCACGCGGTGGCAGAGGACGGGAGTGCGACGATCAGGGTGCTCCTCGCCGAGGACCAGTCGATGGTCCGCGAGGCCCTCGCGGCGCTGCTCGGCCTGGAGCCGGACATCGAGGTGGTCGCCCAGGCGGCCCGCGGCGACGAGGTGCTCGCGGCGGCCCGCGCCCACGACGTGGACGTGGCGCTCCTCGACATCGAGATGCCCGGCTGCACGGGCATCGAGGCGGCGGCCGAACTGCACGCCGCCTGCCCCGAGGTGAAGATCGTGATCCTCACGACCTTCGGCCGCCCCGGCTATCTGCGCAGCGCCATGGAGTCCGGCGCCGACGCGTTCCTGGTCAAGGACGCCCCGGCCGCCCAGCTCGCCGCGGCGGTGCGCAAGGTCCTCGCGGGGGAGCGGGTCATCGATCCGACGCTGGCGGCGGCCGCCCTGGCAGAGGGCGCGAACCCCCTCTCCGACCGCGAGCGCGAGGTGCTGCGGGCCGCGGCCGGCGGGGCCACCACGCCGAGCTGGCCGCCGCCCAGCACCTCTCCCAGGGCACGGTCCGCAACTACCTCTCGACCGCCATACAGAAGCTCGCCGTCCGCAACCGCGCGGAGGCGGTCAGGACGGCCCGCGACAAGGGTTGGCTCTGACGGACGGCGGCCTGATCCGTTCCGGTCAGTTCAGCATGGCCCTTGCCGCCCGCGCCTGCTGGCGGACGCGTTCCGCCGTGGTCGGCTCCACGGCCGTCACCACGTCCGCGTACTCGTCCAGCTCGGCCGCGCCGCCCAGGAAGTCGCCCCGCTGGACGAGGAGTTGGGCGCGTTCGTAGCGCAGCCGCGCCGGGTGCGCGGGCAGCAGCAGGGAGAGGTCGAGGGCCCACAGCGCGACCTCCGAGCGCTCGGGGCGCGCGGCCGCCCAGGCGCGGATGTTGTTCAGGATGCGCTGCACGATGTTCAGCGGGTCGGCGGGCGTCAGCATCGACGGCTGGATGCCGGTGCCCGCGGTCCCCGCCACCAGCAGCTCCGCGTCCTGCCCGGTCAGCAGCCGTCCGCCGTCGAAGGGGTCGGCGAGCACCTGGTCGTCGCGCGGCCCGAAGCCGACCACGAAGTGGCCCGGCAGCGCCACCCCGTACACCGGGGCGCCCGCGCGCCGCGCCACCTCCATCCACACCACGGAGAGCAGGATCGGCAGCCCCCTGCGGCGGCGCAGCACCTGGTGCAGCAGGGACGACTCCAGCCGCTGGTAGTCGCCCGGCCGCCCCTCGAACCCGCACTGCTCGCCGAGGAGTTCGGCCATCGCGAGGGCCACGCGCGCGGGCCGCCGGGCCGGAAGGGCAGCAGCCCCGCGAGCCGGTCCAGTTCGATCTCGGCGGCGTCGATGCCCGCCTCGTCCAGGGCGGGGTCGGCCTCCGCGCCGATCAGCAGGCACAGCAGGGCGAGTCCGGGCCGTTCGGACCGTGCCTCTTCGGCGAACCGCCGCCGCCATTCGCCGGACTCCGCGTGCATACGTGCCTCGTGTCTCATGCCCTCGCCGGGCTGCTTTCCGTGCCGTGCCGTTCTGCCGCCGGACCGTCCCGCTCCCTCGGGTCCCGCGTCGCGCCGGACCGTCCCGCTCAGGCCCCGCCGTGCCGGTAGTGGTGATAGGCGTGATGTGCCGCGAAGCCCATCCGGCCGTACAGCGACCGCGCGCCGTCGTTGCCGTCCTCGACCTGGAGCCAGGCCGCCGACGCGCCGTCGGACAGGGCCTGTCGGGCCAGCGCGGTCATCACCGCGGTGGCGAGCCCCTGCCGCCGGTGCTCCGGGTCCACCTCCACCGCCATGAACCCGGCCCAGCGCCCGTCCACCACGCACCGCCCGATCGCGGCCGTGGAGTCACCGCTCCCGGGCACGGAAGCGAACCACACCGAGGGCCCGCGCGCCAGCACCTCGGCCACATGAGGCGCCAACTCCTTTGCCCGCCCGTACCGTCGGAGCCACGCCTGATCGCAGGACCGGGACAGGTCTACGCGCGACACGTCCACGTCCAGATCGGCGACCGGCGCGAGGGCCCCGATGTGCAGCTCGGCGCTCACCTCGCGCTCCCACCCGCGCGCCTCCAACTCGGCGCACAGCAGCTCCTGTGTGCCCTCGGCGCCGGTCGCGGCCTGGACGTAGGGGGGCAGGTGGCGCGTCGCGTACCACTGGCGTACGTACGTCAGGGCCTCGTCCAGCGGCCGCCCCGGATCGCCCAGCGGCAGCACCGAGTTGGCGCGCCGCGTGAAGCCGGAGGCGGCCCGCAGCTCCCAGTCGCCGAGCCGCTCGCTCTCCACCGGCCGCCAGGCCCGCGCGGTGACCCGGGCCAGCTCCGCGTACGAGGCGGCGGGCCCCCGGCGGCGCGCCGGCGCGGACGGCACGACCTTGCCCGCGACCAGCGAGTGTTCCGGGATGCGGACGCTCGCACCGTCCCGTCGTGTGATGAGCACCACACCATCGGTCCACGATGTGAGAACACCGACCGTGTCGGTGTACTTACCCCCAGGTGATGACGTCTCACTCAGGCGTCGGACGGAGACGCGTTTTCCCACGTCAGCAGGGGTGATGCGGACCTCAAGCCGTCCGCCCGCAGTGAATTCCACAGCTCTGTACGCCCCTCCTGTTCGGATCATGCCCGGGAACGGAGATACTAGGGGCGGGCATCGACGACGCCGCGCTCCCGCGCGCCAGGCGAGCGGAGCCTGAGGACGGCCCGCCAACGCCCGTATCGAGGAGGAACGACAGCGTGACCTACGTCATCGCGCAGCCTTGTGTCGACGTCAAGGACAAGGCGTGCATCGAGGAGTGCCCGGTCGACTGCATTTACGAGGGCTCCCGGTCCTTGTACATCCACCCGGACGAATGCGTCGACTGTGGTGCCTGTGAACCGGTCTGCCCGGTCGAGGCGATCTTCTACGAGGACGACACTCCCGAGGAGTGGAAGGACTACTACAAGGCGAACGTCGAGTTCTTCGACGAGCTCGGTTCGCCCGGTGGCGCGAGCAAGCTCGGCCTGATCGAGCGCGACCACCCCTTCATCGCCGCACTGCCGCCGCAGAACCAGTAACGGCAGCCTGAGCACCGCCCCGGTCCCGTACGGCACGTCCCGCGTGCGGGACCGAGGTGTTTCCGCGGGGGCGCGCGAGACGCCCCCGACGTACAAGCGCACCACGGGAGTGAGCACGTGTCCGCAGTCTCCGATCGGCTTCCCGCCTTCCCCTGGGACAAGCTGGAGCCCTACAAGGCCACGGCGGCCGCGCACCCGGGCGGCATCGTCGACCTGTCCGTCGGCACGCCGGTCGACCCGGTCCCCGAGCTGATCCAGAAGGCCCTGATCGGGGCGGCCGACTCGCCGGGCTATCCGACCGTGTGGGGCACCGTCGAACTGCGTGACGCGATCACCGGCTGGTGCGAGCGGCGCCTGGGCGCGCGGGGCATCACGCACCGCGAGGTCCTGCCGGTCGTCGGCTCCAAGGAGCTGGTGGCGTGGCTCCCGACGCAGCTGGGCCTCGGCCCCGGTGACGTCGTCGCCTACCCCCGCCTCGCCTACCCCACGTACGAGGTGGGCGCCCGGCTCGCCCGCGCCGACTATGTGGTCTACGACGAACCGACGGACCTCGACCCCACCCGCCTCAAGCTCCTGTGGCTCAACTCGCCCTCCAACCCGACCGGCCGGGTCCTCACGCGCGAGGAGCTGACCCGCACCGTCGCCTGGGCGCGCGAGCACGGCGTGCTGCTGGTCAGCGACGAGTGCTACCTGGAACTGGGCTGGGAGGCCGACCCGGTCTCGGTGCTGCACCCGGACGTCTGCGGCGGCTCGTACGAGGGCATCGTGGCCGTCCACTCGCTCTCCAAGCGGTCGAACCTCGCGGGGTACCGCGCCGCGTTCATCGCCGGTGACGCGGCCGTCCTCGGCGACCTGCTGCAGATCCGCAAGCACGGCGGGATGATGACCTCCGCGCCGACCCAGGCCGCCGTCGTCGCGACGCTCGGGGACGACGAGCACGTGCGCGAGCAGCGCGAGCGGTACGCGGCCCGGCGCGCCGCCCTGCGCGACGCCCTCCTGAAGCACGGCTTCCGCATCGAGCACAGCGAGGCGAGCCTGTACCTGTGGGCGACGCGCGAGGAGTCCTGCTGGGACACCGTCGGCCACCTCGCCGAGCGGGGCATCCTGGTGGCCCCCGGCGACTTCTACGGCCCGGCGGGCGACCGCTTCGTGCGCGTGGCGCTGACGGCGACGGACGAGCGGGTGGCCGCGGCGGTCGAGCGCCTGGGCTGAGGTCCCCCTTCGGGGCGGCCGGACATCCGGACATGACGCGGGGCCGGAGCCGATGGCTCCGGGCCCCGCGTCAGGACGGTCGGGGGATCAGCCGAGCGGCAGGCCCTGGGTCGGCAGGCCGCCCTTGGCCACCACGTCGGCGGGCAGACCGGCGCCGGTGGCCGTGCCCGCCGTCTCGCCGATCACCTCGCCGGCGCTGCCCGCGACCTCACCGGCGGCCTTCTGCGCGGCGGGGGTGGCGGTCTTGGCGCTCTTGCCGACGACCTTGCCCGCGGTCGGGACGCCCTTCTTCACGGCCTTGCTGCCGGTGTCACCGGCGACCTTGGTGGTCTTCTGGGCGGCGCTGTCGACGGTGTTGCCGAGGCTGGCGCCGTCCATCGCGGTCAGCCCGCCCAGGTCGGGGGCGGCAGGCAGGCCAACGGCGCTCGCGGAGCCGGCCGCACCGACCACGGAAGCTGCGCCTGCTGCGCTGAGCAGCGCGGCGCGGGCGATCCGGCGGGTCAGGGGGAGGGACATGATGCTCCTTCAGACGGGGAGAGAACGTTGGGGTGTCCGGCCGGATCGGCTCCGGTCTCCCACCGGATGGCTTCCGGCGATCGGACACAGTGACTACCGCTCGAAGTCCGCGAAGGTTGCGGTGGGCCGACGTAAAGAGTTGGCAATGCGTCGCATTATCGGTTCTGGATAAAAACGGGCAAAAAGCTCGCGCTTCCTAAGCGCTGCCGAAACCTTCATCCCCTTGGCCCGTAAGGACTGTGCGATTGCCGTGACAGGATCTCGGGACGTCCGGGCCGCGCGTCGCCCCGCCGTGATCGCCACCCCCCGAACGGGTGACCGGCCGCACTACTGCCCAGTGACGATTCGGACCTCGTCCGCGGTGCCGCCGGGCCCCGCGGCCCCGTCCCGGCGCACCGTGCGCCACGTCCCGGAGTCCGTGGCGCGCCACTCCCGGCCGCCGTACGCGACGCGCTCGACCCGCAGCGCCGAGGCCTGCGCCACCGCCCAGTGCGCCAGCTCCCAGCCGCGCTGGGGTGCCCTGCCGTCGGCGGCGGCCGTCGCGGGCACCGGGACCGTCACCGTGCGCCCCCGGGCGTCGGGCCGCACCTCGCGGCCGAAGTCGCGTACGAGCGCGGCCCGCACCGCCGCCGGGCCGCCGGGGTCCGTGCCCGGCCGGCCCTCGCAGGTGAACGTGGCGGGCGCGCGGCCGGTCAGCGCGGCGGCGAGCAGCACGGCGTCCGGCTCGTGCTTGGCGTAGGCCTGCGGGTAACCGCTGGCGCTGCACGCGCTGCGCGCGACCGTCAGCGGCAGCCGTGAATACCCCGGGACCTCGGCGAGGTGCTCGTAGAAACGGCCCGCCGAGTACGCAGGGTCCATGATCTGGCGCTCATCGCCCCAGCCCTGCGTGGGCCGCTGCTGGAAGAGGCCGAGCGAATCCCGGTCGCCGTGCCGGATGTTGCGCAGTCCCGACTCCTGGAGGGCGGTCGCCAGGGCGATGGTCACGGCGCGCTCGGGCATCCCGCGCGAGGTGCCGACGGCGGCGACCGTCGCGGCGTTCCGCGCCTGCTCCGCCGAGAACTCGTACGAGGCGCCGTCGTCGTTCGCCGACACCACCGTGCACCGGGGGGCGGGCTTGCCCCCGTACACGAACTGCACCGCCACATAGGCCGCCACGGCGAGCAGCACGAGAGCGCGACCGTGCGGCGGGGGAGGCGGCCGCGCCGGAGGAGGAGGGTGGGGGGCTCAGGCACGCGTCCAAGGTACTGGAGCCCACTGACAGGCCGACGCGCCCCGGGGAGTTCGGCTGGCGCTAGGGTTTTCCGCATGCCTCACACCCCGCTTGACCTCACGCTGGACGCCGCCGAGCTGACCGCCCGGCTCGTCGACTTCCCGTCCCCGAGCGGCTCGGAGAAGGACCTCGCCGACGCCATCGAGACGGCGCTGCGCGGCCTTTCGCACCTCACGGTCGACCGGTACGGCAACAACGTGGTGGCCCGCACGGACCTCGGCCGCGCGGAGCGGGTCGTCCTCGCCGGGCACATCGACACGGTGCCGATCGCCGACAACCCTCCCAATGTGCCGTCCCGGCTCGACGAGGACGGCGTCCTGTGGGGCTGCGGCACCTGCGACATGAAGTCGGGCGTCGCCGTCCAGCTGCGCATCGCCCAGACGGTGACCGAGCCCAACCGCGACCTGACCTTCGTCTTCTACGACAACGAAGAAGTGGCCGCCCACCTCAACGGCCTCGGGCACGTCGCCGAGGCCCACCCCGACTGGCTCGCGGGCGACTTCGCGGTCCTCCTGGAGCCCACCGACGGCCAGGTCGAGGGAGGCTGCCAGGGCACCCTGCGGGTCCTGCTGAAGACCAAGGGCGTACGGGCGCACTCCGCGCGCGCGTGGATGGGCGCCAACGCCATCCACGCGGCCGGCCCGATCCTGGCGAAGCTCGCCGCGTACGAACCGCGCAAGCCGGTCGTCGAGGGCCTGGAGTTCCACGAGGGCCTCAACGCCGTGCGCATCGAGGGCGGCGTCGCCACCAACGTCATCCCCGACGAGTGCACCGTCACCGTCAACTTCCGCTACGCGCCCGACCGCACCGAGGAGGAGGCCGTCGCCTTCGTGCGGGACTACTTCGCGGACTGCGGCGTCGACGAGTTCATCGTCGACGACCACACCGGCCCGGCCCGCCCGGGTCTCACCCACCCAGCGGCCGCCGCGTTCATGGCGGCGTCGGCGGCGAGGCCCGCCCCAAGTTCGGCTGGACGGACGTGTCCCGCTTCAGCGCGCTCGGGGTGCCCGCCGTCAACTTCAGCCCCGGTGACCCGTTGCTCGCCCACAAGATCGACGAGCGCGTGAAGGCCTCGCTGATCCCGGAGGCGGAGGAGCGGCTCCGGAACTGGCTGACGTCGTAGGCGGCTCCGGGGCTCCTGCGAAGCGGCTGCCGGGCGGCCTCGGTGCCGGTCGTCCGGACCTCCCTCGGGCGTAACCCGCGTAGATCTACGCTGTGAGTCACGCACGCATGGAGGGAGCAGACGATGACAAGTCCCGACAACGGTGGTGCCCCCGCTGCCAGGAAGCGTCCGGAGGAGCAGCGGCTCGGCCCGGTGCTGCGCCGGCGCGACAAGGTTCAGGCAGGCACCACCGATCAGCGTCTCCTCGACTCCGCCGGCCCGTCCGAGTGGGTGCACACCGACCCCTGGCGGGTCCTGCGCATCCAGTCGGAGTTCATCGAGGGCTTCGGCACCCTCGCCGAACTCCCGCCCGCCATCAGCGTCTTCGGCTCGGCGCGCACGGCCGTGGGCTCACCGGAGTACGAGGCGGGGGTCGCGATCGGCAAGGCGCTCGTGGAGGCCGGCTTCGCCGTCATCACGGGCGGTGGACCCGGCGCCATGCAGGCCGCCAACCAGGGCGCGGTCGAGGCGAAGGGCACCTCGGTCGGCCTCGGCATCGAGCTGCCCTTCGAGCAGGGCCTGAACCCCTATGTCGACATCGGTGTGAACTTCCGCTACTTCTTCGTCCGCAAGACGATGTTCGTGAAGTACGCACAGGGGTTCGTGGTGCTGCCCGGTGGCCTCGGCACCCTCGACGAGCTGTTCGAGGCGCTCACCCTCGTCCAGACCCGCAAGGTGACGCGCTTCCCGATCGTCCTCTTCGGGTCGCAGTACTGGAACGGCCTGATCGACTGGCTGAAGAACACGGTCATCGCCCAGGGCAAGGCCTCCGAGGCGGATCTGCTGCTCTTCCATGTCACGGATGACGTGGAGGAGGCGATCTCCTTGGTGACGAAGGAGGTCGGGAAGTAGCCGCCGCAGGGAAGTTCGGCCTGGCCTCCGGCGGTTCAGCCTCGGCCTCCGGCGGTTCAGCCTCGGCCTCCGGTGGTTCAGCCCCGGGCCCCGGCGGTTCAGCGCCGGGGGCCGGGGTGGTTCTTCAGGCGGGGGCTCGTGGGCTGCTGCCGGGGCCTTGCGCGGTTCTCAGGCTGGGCCTGGTGGGCCGCTGCCGGGGGCCGGGGCGGGGTTTCTGGGGCCAGGGCTCGCGGGCGGCTGCCGGGGGCTTGACGCGGTCCTTCAGGCCGGTTCTCGCCGGGCTGCTGCTGGTGGCAAGGCCTCGCCTGGCCCCCGCCGAGGGGTGGTGGCCGGTGGCCCGCCGTCGCCACCATGAGCCGTTCCTTCGTGCAGCGCGCGCACCACTCGACGCCGGGGCGCCTGCTGGGCTTCGCGCGGCTGTGCCGGGCCGTCCGGCCGGTCGGGCCAGGGCGGTTCTTCAGTCCGGGCCGCGCGGGCCGCTGCCGGGGCCGGGGCGGTTTCTGCGGCCAGGCCTCACCTGGCCACCGCCCGGGGGTCGGTGGCCGCGATCGTCGCCACCGTGACCCGTTCCTTCGGGCCGCCCTCACACCACTCGGTGCCGGGGTGCCTCCTGAGGGGCCAAGCCGCCGCCGGGGGCCGGGGCGGGCCCTCAGGCCAGGCCGCGCCTGGCCACCGCCGGAGGCCGGTGGCCCGCGATCGTTGCCACCATGTCGAGCACCTGCTTCGTCTCCGCGACCTCGTGCACGCGGTAGACCTGCGCGCCCAGCCAGGCCGAGACCGCCGTCGTCGCCAGGGTGCCGAGCACGCGTTCCTTGACGGGCTTGTCCAGGGTCTCGCCCACGAAGTCCTTGTTGGACAGGGAGACCAGCACCGGCCAGCCCGTCTCCACCATCTCGCCGAGCCTGCGGGTGGCCTCGAGGCTGTGCCGGGTGTTCTTGCCGAAGTCGTGCCCGGGGTCGATCAGCACCGACTCGCGCGGGACGCCCAGCTCGACCGCCCGCTCGGCGAGGCCCACCGTCACGCGCAGGATGTCGGCCATCACGTCGTCGTACGTGACGCGGTGCGGCCTCGTGCGCGGCTCGGCGCCGCCCGCGTGCGTGCACACCAGCCCGGCCCCGTACCGCGCGGCGACCTCCGCGAGCCGGGGGTCGACACCGCCCCAGGCGTCGTTGAGCAGGTCGGCGCCCGCCTCGCAGACCGCCTCGCCGACATCGTGCCGCCAGGTGTCGACGCTGATCACCACCTCGGGGAACCGCCTGCGCACCTCGGCGACGAAGCCGACCGTGCGACGCGCCTCCTCCTCGGCCGTCACCTCCTCGCCGGGGCCCGCCTTGACCCCGCCGATGTCGATGACGGCGGCGCCCTCGGCCACCGCCTGCTCCACCCGGGCGAGCGCGGGTTCGTCGCGGAACGTGGCGCCCTGGTCGTAGAAGGAGTCCGGGGTCCGGTTGACGATCGCCATGATCACCGGCTCGTGCGCGTCGAACTCGCGCCTGCCAAGCCTGAGCATCCCCTGTGGCCCTCCTGGGTCCTCGTCACGTTCGGCCGCCTGCGACCTTAACTGTCACTGCCGCATGGCACGATCGGACCCTGACAGTTTCAGCACGGGCAGTCGAGCGTGGGGGCCTGACGACATGGTCTTGTTCTTGTTCCTGGTCATCGCCCTCGTGGTGGTGGTCGGTGCGGTGACCCTCGCCGTGGTCGGGGGCGGCGAGAGCGCGGCCCTGCCCGAAGCCGCGCCCGAGCGGTTCACCGACCCGCTGCCCGTCGACCGGCCGCTGCGCCGGGCCGACGTCGACGCGGTCTGCTTCCCGACGACCCTGCGCGGCTATCACATGGGCGAGGTGGACGACGTGCTCGGCCGCGTCGGCGCCGCGCTGGCCGAGCGGGACGCCCGCATCGCCGAGCTGGAGGCGGCCCTGGCCGGCGCCCAGGCCACGGCAGTCGCGGGCCCCGCCCTCCTCGAGGGGTACGACCGGGGCCCGCGCGAGGCGGCGGCCGACGACAAGGCCGAGGGCACCCCCCAGGCACAGCACCAGAAGGGCGACGACGGCCGGTGAGCACCGAAATCGAAAGCGGCGCGGTCCCGGGCCCGGACGGCGCCCTGCGCTGCCCCTGGGGCCTGTCCACCGAGGACTACATCGCGTACCACGACGACGAGTGGGGCCGCCCGGTCCACGGCGACGACGCGCTCTACGAACGGCTCTGCCTGGAGGCCTTCCAGTCCGGCCTCTCCTGGATCACGATCCTGCGCCGCCGCGAGGGCTTCCGGGCCGCCTTCGCCGACTTCAAGATCGCCTCGGTCGCGGAGTTCACCGACGAGGACCGCGAGCGGCTCCTCGCCGACCCGGGGATCATCCGCAACCGCGCCAAGATCGACGCGACTCTCGCCAACGCGCGCGTGCTCGCCGACTGGCCCGAGGGTGAACTGGACGCCCTGATCTGGTCGTTCGCGCCGGACCCCGCCTCGCGTCCGGCCCCCAGGGCGCTGTCCGACGTGCCGGCGATCACACCGGAGTCCACCGCGCTGTCCAAGGCCCTCAAGAGGCGCGGCATCCGCTTCGTCGGCCCCACCACGGCGTACGCCCTCATGCAGGCCTGCGGTCTGGTCGACGACCACCTCGCGGACTGCGTGGCCCGCGAGGCGTCGCGCGGGGCCTCCGCGAGCTAACGGCCCAGGTACTTCGGCTTCTCCTTGGCGATGAAGGCCTGGACGGCGATCGTGTGGTCCTCCGACGCGCCCGCCCGGCCCTGGAGTTCGTCCTCCTTGTCCAGTGCCTCGTCCAGGGAGTGGGAGGCGGCGTAGGCGAGGGACTCCTTGAGCGCCGCGTAGGCGAGGGTCGGGCCCTCGGCCAGGGCGCGGGCCACCTTCGCGGCCGCTCGGCGGCCAGCTCGTCGGCGGGCACGACCTTGTTGGCGATGCCCAGGTCGTACGCCTCCTGGGCGCTGATGTTGCGCGGGAAGAGCAGCAGGTCGGCGGCGCGGCCGGGGCCGATCACGCGCGGCAGCGTCCAGGAGACGCCCGAGTCGGCGGTCAGGGCGACCCCGGCGAAGGAGGTGTTGAACGCGGCGGTGTCCGCGACCACGCGGTAGTCGGCGGCGAGCGCGAAGCCGAGGCCCGCGCCGGCGGCAACGCCGTTCACCCCGGCCACGACCGGCTTCGGCATCCCCGCCAGCGCCCGCACGATGGGGTTGTAGTGCTCCCTGACCGTGCTCATGGTCTGCCCGGTGCCCGCCTCGCGGTCCGCCGCGAGGGAGCCGATGTGCTCCTTGAGGTCCTGCCCGACGCAGAAGGCGCGCCCGGTCGCGGTGAGCAGAACGGCGCGCACGGCGGCGTCCCCGGCGGCCGACCGCGCGGCCTCCCGCAGGGCGACCTTGGCCTCCGCGTTCATGGCGTTCATCGCCTCGGGACGGTTGATCGTGATCGTCGCGAGTCCGTCGCTCACCTCGTAGAGCACGCTGTCGGCCATGGTGTTCCCCTCCGTCGGTCCAATACGTGGACTTCAGCATGACGGAGATCATCCGGCTCCGGCATGAGGCCGGATATGTGACCTGCGTCAAAGAATTTCGGGTCTGTGAGGCGTATGGGGCGGCGAAGTATCGCAGCCACATCGGCGAATTGGGTGGTTTTGCGGGCGCGCGTTGCGCAAGCGATGCCGACCGATGTTGGTCATCGGGTCCCGCCATGCGGGATAATGACCTGGAAGCAATGTGTTCGATGCCGGTGACACCTGGGTTGTCGGCTGCGATGAGCTGGTTTCAGGAAGGGGAACGAGCATGGCGGCCATGAAGCCGCGGACGGGCGACGGCCCGCTCGAGGTGACCAAGGAGGGGCGGGGCATCGTCATGCGCGTTCCGCTCGAAGGCGGCGGACGACTTGTCGTCGAACTGACTCCGGACGAGGCCGACGCACTCGGCGACGCTCTGAAGAAGGTCGTCGGCTGACGCGCAAGCGCCACACTTTTTCACTGCCCCGGACCGGCCACGCCGACCCGGGGCAGTGCTGCGTCCGGCCCCAAAAGAAGCCGACCTCGAAAGGGTCGCGGGGAACTCCGCACTCAGCCGACAGCCCCCGAAAGGGCCGCGGGGAACTCCGCGCCGAGCCACGGACGGGCCCCGAAAGGGCGCGGGGAACTGCGGCGCCGAGCCACGGACGCGCCCCGTAAGGGGCGCGGGGAACTGCGCGACCAGCCACAACCAACCCGCACCCGACAAACCACAGAAGCCACCCCCGGCGCCCCCGACCAGGCAGCACAGAGAACCGCCCAAGCCGACGCCCCGCTACCGTTTGACGGCGCAGAGCAGCCCGTCCCCCACCGGCAGCAGCGAAGTAACCAGCTCCGAACTCTCCCGCACCGTCCGCAAAAGCTCCCGCAGATGCAGCACCTCGACCGGCTGCGGCCCGGAATCCACAGTCCTGCCGTCCGCGAAGGCACCCTCGAAACACACGAGACCGCCCGGCCTCAGCAGACGCAACGATTCAGCGAGGTACTCCAGGGACTCCACGCGGTCGCCGTCGCAGAACACGAGGTCGTAACCGCCGTCGGCGAGACGCGGCAGGACATCCAGGGCCCGCCCCGGAATGAAGCGCGCGCGGTTGCCCGCGAACCCGGCGGCGCGGAAGGCCTGACGGGCGAACTGCTGGCGGTCCGGCTCGGGGTCGACCGTGGTCAGCACGCCATCGGGCCGCATGCCGTGCAGCAGGTGAATCCCCGACACTCCCGTGCCGGTGCCGATCTCGGCCACCGCTTTCGCGTCAACCGTGGCGGCGAGCATCCGCAGCGCGGCGCCGGTGCCGGGGGACACCGAGGGCAGCCCTGCCTCGCCCGGGCCGTCCCGGGCCCAGCGCACCGCCTCGTCCTCGGCGACAAACGCGTCGGCGAACGCCCAGCTCGTCTGCCGGTTGCCGGTAATGGCCCTCTCCTGTCCCCGTGGTTGCCTGGCCGTGACTGTATCCGTTGGGGCCGGGAACCCGCAGATGGGACCGCGCGTTTACAGGGGGTGGGAAGACAGCGGGGGGGCACGGATGGACCGAGACCGGAAGCGGGCGCATCGAAGCGGCAGGACAGCCGCGGCGAAGCCCGTACCAAATTCACGTAAAAACGCTTATCCGGAGCTAACGGGCGAGGTGGTTATGGTAGGGGCTCCACTGGACACCACCAGAGCCGACAGGGGAGGTGCGGCTGCGTCCGCAGATCGGGGAGGAGCGCTCCGGCGTTTTCTCGGATGGGCGGGTGAGCCGAAATCCGTGACCGACACTGCTGACCGCATCCGTGCCAACGACTCCGCTCAGACCGCGACCTTTGCCGCTGACGCGGAATCGCAGGCGTGGACTCCGCCCACCTGGGAGGAGATCGTCAGCACGCACAGCGGCCGCGTATACCGCCTGGCGTATCGCCTGACCGGCAATCAGCACGACGCCGAGGACCTCACCCAAGAAGTCTTCGTCCGTGTCTTCCGGTCCCTCTCGACCTACACCCCCGGCACGTTCGAGGGCTGGCTGCACCGCATCACCACGAACCTCTTCCTGGACATGGTGCGCCGCAAGCAGCGCATCCGCTTCGACGCCCTCGGGGACGACGCCGCGGAGCGCCTGCCGAGCCGCGAGCCGTCGCCCCAGCAGGTGTTCAACGACACGCACTTCGACGCGGACGTCCAGCAGGCGCTCGACACCCTCGCGCCCGAGTTCCGCGCCGCCGTGGTCCTCTGCGACATCGAGGGCCTTTCGTACGAGGAGATCGCCGCCACTCTCGGCGTGAAGCTCGGCACCGTCCGCAGCCGTATCCACCGGGGCCGTTCGCAGCTGCGCAAGGCCCTCCAGCACCGCTCTCCCGAGGCCCGCGCCGAGCGTCGTTCGCTCGCGGTCACGGGGGCTCCGGCGCTGGGAGGAGGGGGCGCGACCGCGTGAGTGGATCACGGTCGAATCCTACCGAGCGGCATCTGGCCGAGGCCGAGCAGCATCTGGGGGACCGACTTGCCGCCCTGGTGGACGGCGAGTTGGGCCATGACGCGCGCGAGCGCGTCCTCGCACATCTGGCCACGTGTCCGATGTGCAAGACCGAGGCCGACGCCCAGCGTCGCCTGAAGAGCGTCTTCGCGCAGGCGGCGCTGCCGCCGCCGTCCGAGAGTTTCCTCGCCCGCCTCCAAGGCCTTCCGGCGGGCGGCACGGAGCCACCCGAGGACCCCGGACGGCCCGGTGACGGGGGCGGCTTCGCCACCGGGTCCACCGGTTCCGCCGGCCTGCCGAGGACCGGCCTCTTCGGCGTGAGCACCGAGCCCTTCATCGGGTACGCCCCTTCCGGCGCCCACGCCGCGGTGCTGCCCGGCACGGGCCGCGGTTTCCGCATCCACGACGTCACCCGGCATGACGGTGATCGCTCGCTCTGGCGGCGGGCGGCGGCGCTTCGCGTTCGCCGCGGCGGGCGCGGTGTCGCTGGCCGCCATCGCGCTCGGTGGGGTCACCGCGGGCGTCCCCACCGACACGGGCGACCCGAGGGCCGGCGGTGCCAAGGCCAACAGCAATGTGACGCCTCAGCGGGCCCAGGGCTCGGGGGTCGCCGCGACCCCGACTCCCTCCGGCGCCGCGGCGCGGGCAACCCGCTGTCGGCCCAGGGCCAGCGTCCCGGCGCCCTGTCCGCCCCGGTCGCCCCGACCGAGGCGACGGGCCCCCTGCTGCCCGGGACCGCGCGGCCGCCCCGCACCCACGACGCGGTCCACGAACTGACCGGCGCCGACGCTGGCAGGCGCCGCCACGATCTCCCCGCTGATACGCCCGCCGCAGTCGGACCACCGGCCCCCGGCTGCGCCCGGCCTCGCCCGGCCGCCCGCGGTGGGCCCCCTCGGCACGGCTGCGGACCCGCTGGAGACCACTGCCACCACCGACTCCGCCACGGCCGCCACGCCCCCGGGGCCGGGGCCTCTGCTGGGCGCCTCGCGGAGCCAGTAAAGCGGCGGTCGAAGGGACGGTGCCCTGCGCTTCGGCGCGGGAACCTGGTTGAATCTCGGTGGGCCGTGCTTGCCGGGGGGACTTGGCGGGCGCGGGGTTCGAGCATCTAATCGGCGTCCGCCGCGGGCCAGTTGTGGGGAGAGCATGGACGAGGGCAAGCCCACGAAGGCCAAGTGGTGGAGCCGTCCCCGGCAGGAGTCGCCGGGGACCACGCAGCAGCCGCCCTCGGCGGAGGCGGAGCAGCCCGCCGCCGGGCACACCGGAGCCTTCGCGCAGGGCCCGGCCCCGCAGCAGACAGCCGCCGCGCAACCAAGCGGGCTCCAGGCCGAGCAGCGCCCCGCCGTCCCCGCGCAGAGCACCCCCGCCACAGGCACGGCACTGCCCGCCGAAGCCGCCCCGCCCCCGCAGGCCGAGCGGCCCC
>RBWT01000229.1 GCA_004010275.1 Streptomyces huasconensis | reverse complement strand
GTACGCGGTGTACCAGGCAGGGTTCTCCATGACGTTCCGCAGGATCACGGGCGGCATCGCCCTCCCCGGCCTCATCAACTGCCATACCCACACCCCGATGGCCGCCCTGCGCGGCCTCGCCGAGGATCTGCCGGCCCACGCGTGGTTCAACGACTGGATCTGGCCCATCGAGTCCAACCTGACCGAGCGCACGGTCGGGCTCGGCGCGCGGCTCGCCTGTGCCGAGATGATCCGCGGCGGCGTCACCACCTTCGCGGACCACTACTTCGCCATGGACACCGTGGCCGACGTCGCCGAGGCGAGCGGCCTGCGTGCCGTCCTCGGCCAGGCCTACTTCACCTCGCAGGGGCCGAAGGGACGCGCCGCCTCCCTCGACTTCGCGCTGCGGCGGCGTGGCACCGCCGACGGACGCATCACCACCTGCCTCGCCCCGCACGCCCCGTACACCGTCGACGATGCCGACCTCGCCGCGACCGCCGATCTCGCCCGCGAACACGGGCTGCTCGTCCACATCCATGCCGCCGAGAACCGTGAACAGACCGCGAACAGCCTCGCCCGGCACGGCCGCACGCCCATCGAGGTCCTGCAGCGCGCCGGGCTCCTCGACGGTGACCTCCTCATCGCCCACGCCACCGGCCTCGACCCCGCCCGCGACCTGCCCGCGCTGCGCCGCGCCGAAGGACGCGTCGCCGTCGCCTCGGCGCCCCGCGGCTATCTGAAGTTCGCCTGGGACACCACTCCCGTACGGGCGTTGCGCGAGGCCGGCGTCCCGGTCGGCCTCGCCACGGACGGCGCCGCGTCCAACAACACCCTCGACGTATGGGAGTCCATGACGCTCACCGCGCTCGTCCAGAAGCACGCGGAGAACGACCCCACCTGGCTCACCGCCCGCCAGGCCCTGGACCACGCCACACTGCAGAGCGCGCGAGCCGTCGGCCTCGGGCGGGAGATCGGGAGCCTCGCCGAGGGGCGGCGGGCCGACATCATCCTCGTGGACCTGAGCGGACCGCACACCCAGCCCGTGCACGACCTGGCCGCCACCCTCGTGCACAGCGCCCGCTCCGGGGACGTACGCACCACGATCGTGGACGGCAGGGTCCTGATGCGCGACCGCGTACTGCTGACCCTCGATGTGCCCGAGACGGTGCGGGAGTTGGGCGAACTGCTGCCCGAACTCGTCGACCGGAGCCACGGCAGACGCGTCCAGGAGTACGACGGCTGACCGCGTCCCTCACCGCGCCTCCGGCCTCTCCCGCCCACACCTTCTCGGTGCTTCTTCGGTTTTCTCGTCCGGGAGCGATGAGTTCCGTGCGCCCCGCCGGTCCACCCTTCGCTGAGGTACGCGCCCGAAGGGTGGAGGAGACACGTCATGGGACTTCCGGACATCGTCACACGCGAGGAGTGGCTGATCGCGCGGGAGGAGTTGCTGGCCAAGGAGAAGGCCGCCACCCGCGCGCGCGACGCGCTCAACGCCGCGCGGCGCCGACTGCCGATGGTGGAGGTCGACAAGGAGTACTACTTCGACGGCTCCGACGGGAAGGCGACGCTGCTCGACCTCTTCGACGGCCGGGAGCAACTGATCGTCTACCACTTCATGTTCGCCCCCGAGTGGGAGGCGGGCTGCCGCAGCTGTTCCGCCTTCCTCGACCAGATCGGGCACCTCGCGCATCTGCGGGCCCGCGGCACGAACTTCGTCGCCGTCTCCCGCGCGCCCTACACCGCGCTCCTCACCTTCAAGGCTCGCATGGGCTGGACCGTGCCCTGGTACTCGACGCACGGGGGCGACTTCAACCATGACTTCGGCGCCTTCTCCGTCGAGGAGCCGTGCGACGTCCCCGCGATCAACTGCTTCCTGCGGGACGGCGACCGCGTCTTCCACACGTACGCGACGTTCGCCCGCGGCCTGGACGGCCTCGGCTCCACCACGAGCCTGCTGGACCTCACCGCGCTCGGCCGGCAGGAGGAGTGGGAGGAGCCGAGAGGCCGGGCGTCGGCGCTCGGGGCCCCGGCGGGCAGCGCGCGGGTGCGCTATCACGACGAGTACGAGGACTGACCCCCCCGATACCCCCGGACCCGCACGGGAGCACGTCGGGGACACCCGGATAGGCCCCGGGGGAGCCCCGGAAAAGCCCGGGAGATGCCGCAACTCCGTGTCAGTTCGGTCACGCCGCGAGTCCTGGAGGGCGCCGCCGGCGTTCTTCTCCGTACAGAGACCGCGCCGAACCACACCACACGGGGGCAGGAACATGACGAACGGACGACTGGTGCTGGAGCGTTTCCCCGCGGGCGGGCCCCGCGGCTCATGGCCCGCGGAGGAGTTCGCGCGGGCCCGCCGCGCGGAGGGGCAGCCCGCGGAGGTCGTGATGGACCTCGCCTCCGACGCCTTCCTGGTGATCGTGCGCGTCGCCGAGCCGGCGGAAGTCGCGGCGGCCGCGTAGACCGCCCCCGGCCCCCGCGTCGGCCTCCGCCTCGGCTTCGGGGCGGGCCCGGCAAGGCGAGGCACGGCACGGCGTCACGCGCCCAAGGCAGGCAGGCCTGCGCCAAGCGCTATGCGGTGAAGGCCCGTGACCACCCCGGCGTCGTCCCCGTAGCCCGGCACACCGCCAGGTAGAGCGGGATCGGCGGGGTGTAAGGCACGTCGCCCTCCGGGCAGTTGATCAGCACCGGGCGGCGCCGGCCGCCGTCCCGCACCACCGCGCCCGCCGAGTACGCCGCCGCCGCGGGCCACTCCATGGCGACGTCGGAGTCGGCGGGCACGATCCACCACCAGCGCGGCCCGTCCTCGTACACGCACCCCACGCGGGGCAGTCGGGACATCAGGCGGGGCCCGAGCCCCGCCGGTACCGCCACCGCGTCACGGCCGAGCGGTTCGGTCATGCCCTCGGGCAGATCGAGCCGCAAGGGCGGTGGTGGCAGAGCCCCGGCGAGCTGCCGTCGCCTGGAGAGCCGGACCAACGTATTCAGATTCAACGGCCGCACCGTACCCGCGCTCACATGCCCCCCCGCCCGCATCACTGCCACGCTCGACTCACCCGTTCTCCGCATCCTCGGCACCGGCGTGCTGGTCCACGCCGGTCACGATGCATCCGCCGACACCGCCGTGCTGGTCCACGCCGGCCGCGGCCGGTCTACGCGACCCGCGACGCCTCCGTCGCCGTCCGCCGCAACTCCGCCCACACCGTGCGCCCGACTCCGGGCCCCGCTTCGTGGACGCCCCACGCGCTGCTCACCGCGTCGACGAGGAGCAATCCCCTCCCGTGCTCCTCATCTGCCCCCCTGTGCACGGGGCGCGGCACACTGGGCCCGCACCCTTCGTCACTCACGGATATCCGCAGCTTCCCCGAGTCCGCGCAGAGCTCGCAGACGATCCACCGGCTCGTGGTGTGCGCCACGGCATTGGTGACCAGTTCGGAGAGGACGAGTGCCGCCGCGTCGCAGGCGTCGTCGTCACGCACCGCCCAGACGCCGAGCTGCGCACGCAGCAGGCGTCTGGCCTGCGCGACGGAGTTCGGCTGCGGGGCGAGGGTGAAACTGACGCAGACCTCGGCAACGCTCACAGGACGTGCCTCGGCGAGATCACCAAGACGGCCTTCGGCGGCTTCGGTTCCTAACGGCGCGGGCGGAGTCACGCTCTCCACTATCGCCCCGCCCAGAACACCTTGGCAAGAGCCACTCTGAAAAGTGCACAGTGGCATGTTCCTCCGAGACCGCGCATGGCACACTGCTCGCAACGACTCTCGGTGCCGTGTGCTTGAGTCGTGGCAACGCGCAGTCAGGTGGAGGTAGGAGACGTGAGCGAACCGCGGTCCGCGCCGACCGTCGGCCAGGTCGTTCTCGGTCGTCGCCTACAGGACCTGCGGGAGAGCGCCGGCCTGAAACGCGAGGAGGCGGCGAAGATCCTGCGCGTCGCCCCGGCCACCGTGCGCCGCATGGAGACGGCCGAGGTCGCGCTGAAGATCCCGTACCTCCAACTGCTCCTGAAGGCGTACGGCGTCGCCGACGACGAGGCCGACTCCTTCGTGGCCCTCGCCGAAGAGGCGAACAAGCCGGGCTGGTGGCAGCGGTTCCACGACATCCTGCCGGGCTGGTTCAGCATGTACGTCAGCCTGGAGGGCGCGGCCAGCCTCATCCGCTCCTACGAACCGCACTTCGTGCCCGGCCTGCTCCAGACCGAGGAGTACGCGCGCGGCGTGATGCTCTCCGGCGCCATCGGCCAGACCCGGCCCGCGGACATCGAGCGGTACGTGGCGCTGCGCATGGAGCGTCAGGCGCTGCTCACCCGCGAGGACGCACCACGGCTGTGGGTCGTGATGGACGAGACCGCGCTGCGCAGGCCCGTCGGCGGCCCCGAGGTGATGCGCGCGCAGCTCGACCGGCTGCTCGAAGCCACCGAGATGCCCCATGTCACGCTCCAGGTCGCGCCGTTCGCGGCGGGCCCGCACCCCGGAACGTACGGACCGTTCGTGCTCTTCCGCTTCGCCATGGCGGAACTGCCCGACATGGTCTACAGCGAGTACCTGACCGGCGCCGTCTACCTGGACGCGCGCAAAGAGGTGGCCACCCACCTGGAGGTCATGGACCGCATGGCGGCGCAGGCCGCCACGGCACAACGCACGAAGGACATCCTCCGGGACGTCCGCAAGGAGCTGTGACATGGACCGACATCGAGCCGGAACGCGCCCCGCCGGTCCGCGTTCGCCCGGAGCCCGCGACGACTCGCGCGCGGAGTCACGCGGAGATTCCCGGATCTACAACGGCATGCCCGCCCGCGACCTCGGCAGCGACGGCTGGCACAAGCCGTGGAGCGGCGGCAACGGCGGCAACTGCCTGGAGGCCATGAAACTGGACGACGGCAGGGTCGCGGTGCGCCAGTCGGCCGACCCCGACGGCCCCGCGCTCATCTACACGCACGGGGAGATCAACGCCTTCATACAGGGAGCGAAGGCCGGCGAGGCGGACTTCCTGCTGTCGTGAGACCACTGTTCTTCTCCGCCGACCACAGGGGGTACGTATGACCGACCCGTCGTACATCGACACCAGTAAGCCGCACCCCGCACGGATGTACGACTGGTTCCTGGGCGGCAAGGACAACTACCCGGTGGACGAGGAGATGGGCCGCCAGCTCGTCGCCATGGACGGGCGGGTCCTGACGACCGCGCGGGCCAACCGCGCGTTCATGCAGCGCGCCACGCGCTGGCTCACGACCCAGGGCGTCCGGCAGTTCCTGGACATCGGCACGGGGATACCGACCGAACCGAACCTCCATCAGATCGCCCAGGGGATCGCCCCCGAGACCCGCGTCGTCTACTGCGACAACGACCCCATCGTCCTCGCCCACGCCGAAGCGCTGCTCCGCTCGACGCCGCAGGGCGTCACCGAGTACATCCAGGCGGACTTCCGCGAACCGGAGAAGATCCTCGAAGAGGCCGCCCGCGTCCTCGACTTCGGCCGGCCGATCGCCCTGTCGCTCGTCGCGCTGCTGCACTTCATCGCGGACGAGGACGGCGCGTACGAACTGGTGGACCGCCTGATGAGCGCCCTCCCGCCGGGCAGCCACCTGCTGCTGTCGCACGGCACGGGCGACTTCACGCCGGACACGGCACGGCAGGCTGCGGAGCTGTACAAGGCGCGCGGCATGACGTTGGCCCTGCGCACGCGCGCGGAGGTGGAGCGCTTCTTCGAGGGGTACGAGATGGTGGACCCCGGAGTGGCGGTCGTCGACCGCTGGAAGCCGGAACCGGGCGAGACGGCGCCGGAGACGGGGGAGGGGCCCACGCCGGCGTACGGGGCGGTGGGGCGCAAGGTCTGACCTCAGGGCAGGGCACCTCAGGGCAGGGCGCCTCAGGCCAGGGCGAGGATGAAGCACGCCGCCGCGGCGAGCGAGGCCACGCCGCGGACGTGGTTCCACGCGGTCCACTCACGCACGTACGCACGCCAGTACGCCGCACCCTCCGCGCTCTCCGGGTCGACCTCGGCGAGGGCGTCATTGCGCGGGATGTTCGCGGCGACCGTCACGCCGAACGAACCGACGAGATGCAGCGCGCAGCCGAGCAGCAGCGCGAAGGTGCCCTCGTCCGGCCAGAGCACGAACGTCACGACGGCGAGCACCGCGCAGAGCCCTGTCGCCCCCAGGAACACGGTCATGAACGCGGGGTTGACCGCGGTGACGTTCATCGAGTTCATCGCGGCGATGCCCTGGGCGGGCGGCAGCGCGGCCAGGCCCTTCATCACGAAGGTCGAGAACGCGGCGAAGGCCCCGGCGGTGAGACCGCAGGCGAGCGCCCCCAGCAGGGTGAGGACGAAGTACGGTTCGTCGATCATGGCAACTCCCGCGTGCTGAGGGCCGGTACGTCATAGCGGCGGCCGTTACGTCGAAGGGCGGGCCGCGAGTGATCCTGCACGGTGCGCCGTCTCCCCACAAGTCAATTGCCGGGAGCGGCCGGCGGCCATACGTACGGCTCGCGGGTGCGGGCGTGGACGTCCCGGTGCGGCGCGGCGGGGGGAGGGGGCGGTCGGGCCGCGCGGCCGCGCCGGGGCGTCGCGCCACCTTCGTAGCGTGGTCTCCACCAAAGGCGCGATCCCGCGCCCCGCCTCGCCGCGCGGCACCCCGCTCATCAGCAGCCGGTCGTACGGCGTATCGGCGTGCCGTACCGCGGCGCCGACGCCGCCGTCTCCGCCGCCTCCGAGAGGGCCCGCCCCGCCGCGCTGCGTCCCACCCGTCCGCTGCCGCGTAGGGACGCGTGCGTGGCCATGGCGAGGGCGCGCTCCGCCGGGCAGCCGGGGAAGAGGCGTCGGATCTCACCGGCGAAGGCCGCGGTGAACCGCACGTCCTCGGCGGCGCGGCGCGCCGCGTCCCGTGCCCTGCGCCGTGCCCGCGCCTCCGCGTCGGCGAGGCACCGCGCCTCGGCGCGGGCGAGGGCCGCCTCCTCGACGAGCACGCCCTGTCGTTCGTACCGGGCGCGGCGCCGGTGGAAGCGGACGACGACCGCGGAGAGCCGGCCGGCCTCGCGGGCCCGGCGCGTGAGCGCGGTGTCACCACGCGGCAGGTACACGAGGTGCCCGAGGTCGGCGCAGTCCAGGCAGCGTGGTTCGCCGCGTTCGAGGACCAGCAGCGGCAGCGGCCCGGACCGGCACTCCGCGCAGTGCCGCCGCTTCAGGGGCTGTAAGACCACGGGGCCGCGGCCGCACGGAGGACTCGCCATGCCCGTCTCATTCCCCGAATGGCCCTCGAATCGTCCCCGAGTTGCCCCCGAGTCGTCCCGGGCTCGTCCCCGACTCGTCCCCGGACCTGCCGCCCCGGCGGGTGGCCGGGGCGCGGCGGCATCATGGGCCTGTGCGACTCGAACCGATCACCTGGGAACGCCTGGCCGACACTCTCGCCGACCGCCTGCTCGACCTGAAGCCGGCGGACGGAAGCCTCTGGCCGCGCGTCGCCGTGGACGGGGCACCGGCGGGCGGCACGGGCGAACTGGCGCGGCGGGTGAGCGACGCGCTGCGCCTGCGCGGGCGAACCTCCCTCGTGGTCGCCACCGCGGGGTTCCTGCGACCGGCGTCGCTGCGCCTGGAGTACGGGCATCAGGACGTGGAGGCCTACTACAGCGGGTGGTTCGACACCGGGGCGCTGTGGCGCGAGGTCCTCGGGCCGCTGGACCCGGGCGGAACGGGCCGGATTCTGCCCGACCTCTGGGACCCGGCGACCGACCGCGCGACCCGCAGCCCCTACGTGCGACTCCCGCCCGGCGGTGTGCTGTTGCTGCACGGCCCGCTGCTGCTGGGCCACTGGTTCCCGTTCGACCTGACGGTGCACGTACGCCTCTCCCCGGGCGCCCTGCGACGGCGCACACCGGAGGGCGAGCGCTGGACGCTCCCGGCCTTCGAACGCTACGAGACGGAGACGGACCCCGCGGCCACGGCCGACGTGGTGGTGCGGGCGGACGACCCCCGACATCCGGCGTGGAGCGGTTGAGGGCTGGGGGGGGGCTGGGTCAGGCGGGCGGCGGGTGGCAGCGGGCAGACGGTGGGCGGTGGGCGGTGGGCTCGGCCGGTTCCACCGCCTGCTCCGGATGCGGGGCTCCGGGGACGCCACGAGAATGAGGGGCGCCGGGACCAGCGGCGCGCTCGCGCCGCTCCGGACACTGCCCGGCCACGGGAGGTACCGATGACCACCGCCGGAGACATCATGCACAAGGGAGCCCAGTGGATTCCCCGGCACGAGACCCTGGACCGCGCCGCCCAGCTGATGCGCGAACTCGACGTGGGCGCCCTGCCCATCGCTGACGAGAACGAACGGCTCTGCGGCATCCTCACCGACCGCGACATCGTGGTCGACTGCGTGGCCATGGGCCACGACCCGTCCCAGGTCACCGCAGGCGACATGGCCAAGGGCACGCCCCGCTGGATCGATGCGCGAGCCGACATCCACGACGTCGTCGAGGAGATGGAAGGCCACCAGATCCGCCGCCTGCCCGTGATCGAGAACAAGCGGCTCGTCGGCATGATCAGCGAGGCGGACCTGGCCAAACACCTCACCGACGCGCAGCTCGCGGGCTGGGTCGAGCGGGTGTACGCCAAGAACTGACGCCCGCGTGACGGCGCCTTCACACCCGGACCGTTCCGGCCCCGCCGCCTCAGCCGGCTACAGCCAGCCGCTGCGCCGGAACCCGCGGTACAGGGCGAAACAGATCGTCGCCACCACGCTCATCACCAGGGGATACCCGTACTGCCAGTGCCGTTCGGGCATGTGGTCGAAGTTCATGCCGTACATGCCGCAGACCATCGTCGGCACCGCGATGACCGCGGCCCAAGCGGTGATCTTCCGCATGTCCTCGTTCTGCGCGACGGTCACCTGGGCGAGATGCGCCTGGAGGATGGAGTTCAGCAACTCGTCGAAAGCGGCGATCTGCTCGGTGGCCCGCTTCAAGTGGTCGTCGACGTCCCGGAAGTACGCCTGTATCTCCGGGGCGATGACGCGCATCGGCTGGGTGGCCAGCACCTGGAGCGGGCGGCCCAGCGGGACCACCGCGCGCTTCAGCTCCAGCAGTTCGCGCTTGAGCTGGTAGATGCGACCGGGGTCGAGCCGCTCGCCGTCCGGGGCGAAGACGGCCGTCTCGACCTGGTCTATGTCGGACTGCACCGCGTCCGTCACCGCGAGGTAGCCGTCCACGACGTGGTCCGCGATGGCGTGCAGCACCGCGGCCGGGCCCTGGGCGAGCTGCTCGGGCGCGCCTTCCAGTTCCTCGCGCAGGGGGCCGAGCGAACCGTGCCGGCCGTGCCGGACCGTGATGACGAAGTCGCGGCCCACGAAGACCATGATCTCGCCGGTGTCCACCACCTCGCTGGTCGCGGTCATCTCGGTGTGCTCCACGTAGCAGACCGTCTTGAACACGGCGAACAGCGTGTGGTCGTACCGCTCCACCTTCGGGCGCTGGTGCGCGTGCACCGCGTCCTCCACGGCGAGCGGGTGCAGGTCGAAGAGGTCGGCGACGCCGGCGAACTCCCGCTCCGTCGGCTCGTGCAGACCCAGCCAGACGAAGCCGTCGTCGGTCTTGCGGACGTGCTCCACCGACTCGACGAGGTCACGGCCGACGGGCTGACGCACTCCCTCGCGGTACGTCACGCAGTTCACCACCGAGGAGCCCAGCGGGGAGCGGGCCGGGTGGCTCAGGTCGACGCGCGCGCCGCGGCGGCCGAGGCGGGCCACTCTGCGCAGCCCGCCGACCTTCCGCAGGCTTCCGACCTTGCCCAGGCTTCCGACTTTCCGCAGGTTGCCTGCCATCGACATGTGGGGCTCCTCGCGCTGATGACGTGACGTGTCAGTCTGCCAGGACAGCCGCCCCCACTGCTGAGCCCTGCGGGAACGGAGCATTCCGCTCCGGAATGGCCCCGGAATGAGCGGTTCTGCTACCGGGGTGCGAGCCGGACAAATGGGATGATCGACGCATGACGCGTATCGACGGTCACCTCCTCGACCCCCGGCGGCTCCCCGACCCCCGACAACTCTCCGACGCCCGGCAGGCCGAGTCGAAGCAGCGCTTCGCCGCCTACGCCGCCCTCTTCGACCCCACCACCTTCGGACATATCGAACGCCTCGGCATCGGCCCCGGCTGGCGCTGCTGGGAGGTCGGGGCGGGCGGCACCTCCGTGATCTCCTGGCTCGCCAAGCGGGTCGGTCCCACCGGCAAGGTCCTGGCGACGGACATCGACACGTCCTGGCAGACCAGGGCCGCGCGCTCACCCCTGGAAGTGCGTACGCACGACGTCGCCGCAGACCCACCGCCCGTCGAGGCCTTCGACCTCGTGCACGCGCGGCTCGTCCTGGGCGAGGTGGCCAACCCGGAGCAGGCCCTGAAGTCGATGCTCAAGGCGCTGCGGCCGGGCGGCAGGCTGCTGATCGAGGAGGCCGATCCCGCGCTTCAGCCGCTGGCCTGCCCCGACGACCACGGCCCCGCGCAGGAGTTGGCCAACCGGCTGCGTCACGCCGTACGCACGCTGCTCGCGGAGCGCGGCGCGGACCACACGTACGGCCGCCGACTGCCCCGGCTGCTGCGTGAGGCGGGCCTGCGGCAGGTGGGTTCCGACGCGTACTTCCCGCTGGCCTCACCGGCCTGCGCGGCCCTGGAAACCGCGACGCTCCACCAACTCCGCCCGGCCCTGATCGAGGCAGGCCTGACCACGGCCGACGACCTGGACCACCACCTGTCCAACGTCACCACAACCCCCCTCGACCTGGCCGCCCCACCCCTGATCTCAACCTGGGGCAGAAAACCCTGACACCCCCTCACCCCGCGCCCCAGGAAGGGGGCGCGGGGCCCATGCCTCCGGGTCTCCCCCACCGCCCGGACGTCCGCCCCGAAGCGCGGGGAACTGCGCGCTCATCCACGACACCCCGCACACGCCCCCAAGCCGAGGCCACCTGTCTCCTGGGCGTACCCCTCCACCCGGCAGACGCCCCCGGGCTCCCGCCCCTGAAAGGGGCGC
>RBWT01000228.1 GCA_004010275.1 Streptomyces huasconensis | reverse complement strand
GCCGCGGCCTGACCCGGCGCTCGCCGCGCTCGACGCCGCCTGGGGCCGCCGCCCGCGGCCCGGCCCGCCGCGCCCGCTCCGGAGCCCGGGCGCAGCCCGTCCAGGAAGCGGCTGGGGCGGCGGTTAGGGCGCCCGCCCGGCGAGCGGGACAGGGCCCAGGAGAGCGAGAGGTGGACGCGGGCGCGGGTCACTCCCACATAGAGGAGGCGGCGCTCCTCCTCGATCTGCTCGTCCGTCTTGGCGTAGGTGATCGGCATCATGCCCTCGGCGAGGCCGACCAGGAACACGGCGTCCCACTCCAGGCCCTTGGCCGCGTGCAGCGAGGCCAGGGTGACGCCTTCGACGGTGGGGGCGTGCTGGGCGTTGGCCCGCTCGTCGAGTTCGGCCACGAGGTCGGCGAGCGTCGCGTCCGGCTTGGCCCGCGCGAAGTCCTCGGCGAGGCGCACCAGCGCGGCCAGGGACTCCCAGCGGTCGCGGGCGGCGCCGGAACCGGCCGGGGGCTGGGTCGTCCAGCCCTTCGTGGAGAGCACGGCCCGCACCTGGGAGGGCAGGTCGACCACGTCGTCCAGAAGCGCGTCGTTGCCCCCGAAGCGGGCGGCGCCGCGCAGGGCCGCGCCCGCTTCCCGGACCTCGGTGCGCTCGAAGAACCGCTCGGCACCGCGCAGCTGGTAGGGCACGCCCGCGTCGGCCAGCGCCTGTTCGTAGATCTCCGACTGGGAGTTCGTGCGGAAGAGGACGGCGATCTCGCTGGCGGGGACGCCGTCGGCGAGCAGCGCGCGGATGCGGCGGGCGGCGCCTTCGGCTTCGGCCGGTTCGTCCGCGTACTCCGTGTAGACCGGCTCGGCGCCGGACTCGCGCTGGGAGATCAGTTCCAGCCGGTGGTCGGCGGCGCGGCCGCGGGCCTGGGAGAGGAGGCCGTTGGCCAGGTGGACGACCTGGGGCGTGGAGCGGTAGTCGCGGACCAGCTTGACGACCGTCGCCCCCGGGTGGCGGGTGCGGAAGTTCAGCAGGTGGTCCGGGGTGGCTCCGGTGAAGGAGTAGATCGTCTGGCTGGCGTCGCCGACGACGCAGAGGCTGTCGCGGTCCCCGAGCCACAGCTCCAGGAGGCGCTGCTGGAGGGGGCTCACGTCCTGGTACTCGTCGACCACGAAGTGCTGGTACTGGGCGCGGACCTGTTCGGCGATGTCGTGGCGGTCCTGGAGGATGCCGACGGCCAGGAGCAGGACGTCCTCGAAGTCGATGACGGCGCGGTCGCGCTTGAGGTCCTCGTACGCCGCGTAGAGCTGGGCGATCTCGGCGGGGTCGCGGGGGACGTCGCGGCCGGACTTGGCGGCCGCCGCGGCGTAGTCCGCGGGGACGGTCTGGGTGACCTTGGACCACTCGATCTCGCTGGTCAGGTCGCGCAGCTCATTGCGGTCCAGGCGGATGCGGCAGGCGGCGGCCGCGTCGGCGACGAGCTTGATCTTGCGGTCGACGATCCTGGGCAGGGAGCCACCGACTGCTTTCGGCCAGAAGAACTGGAGCTGCCGCAGGGCCGCGGAGTGGAAGGTGCGGGCCTGGACGCCGGAAGCGCCGAGCTGGCGCAGGCGGCCGCGCATCTCTCCCGCTGCGCGGTTGGTGAACGTGACGGCGAGGACGCTGGCGGGCTGGAGGATTCCGGCGCGCACCCCATAGGCGATCCGGTGGGTGATCGCCCGTGTCTTGCCCGTGCCGGCGCCCGCGAGGACGCACACCGGCCCGTGCAGGGCGGTGGCCACCTCGCGCTGCTCGGGGTCGAGCCCGGCGAGCACCGCGTCGGCAGAGTCCGGGACCTGCGGGAAGAGGGGGGAGTGCGTTGCTGATGTCACCCCGCCATGCTGCCAGGTCGCCAGGGGCGGGTGAGTCGGTTGTCCACAGGGGCGCCGCTGCGGTCGTACTAATACGGGAATGGGGGCCGTGTCTCGTACGTTCGATTCATTGCGATGATGACGGACCCCGCGTCATCGCGATGACGCACCCCGAGCGACGAAGGAGCACACGAGACATGCCGGGCACTGTGACGATGTACAGCACCACGTGGTGCGGCTACTGCCGCCGCCTCAAGGGCCAGATGGACCGCGAGGGCATCGCGTACACCGAGATCAACATCGAGCAGGACCCGGACTCGGCGGCCTTCGTCGAGAAGGCGAACGGCGGAAACCAGACGGTTCCCACCGTTCTCTTCCCGGACGGCTCGACGCTCACGAACCCGTCGCTGGCGCAGGTCAAGCAGAAGCTGGACGTCTGAGTCCGACGCTCGGCGTCACCCTACGGTCCCCGGCTTCGGCAGGGGCTTGCCGTACCAGAGTTCGATCAGTCGGGCCGCAATCGAGATGCCGTAGGGAGGCACGACCTCTCCGGACTCGAATGCGGCCCGCAGGTCTTCCCGGGAGAACCAGCGGGCCTCGTGAATCTCCTCACCGTCGACGTTGATCTCCGAGGAGGTCGCATCGGCCATGAAGCCCAGCATCAGGCTGGAGGGGAACGGCCAGGGCTGGCTCGCGACGTACTCCACGTCGCCGACCGTGACGCCCGCCTCCTCGAAGACCTCGCGGCGCACCGACTGCTCGATGGACTCCCCCGGCTCGACGAAGCCGGCGAGGGTGGAGAAACGCCCCTCGGGCCAGTGCATCTGGCGGCCGAGGAGGATGCGGTCCTCGCTGTCCCGGACCGCCATGATCACGGCGGGGTCCGTGCGCGGGTAGTGCTCGGCGCCGCACGCCTGGCAGCGGCGGATGTGACCTGCCGCGGCGATGACGGTGCGCTCGCCGCAGCGCGAGCAGAAGCGGTGCAGGCGCTGCCAGTTCTCCAGGGCGACGGCGTGCACCATCAGGCCCGCGTCCCGGGGTGAGAGCAGCATGCCCGCCTCGCGCAGCCCCGCGGGACGCGCCGACTGGTCCATGCGGCCCGGCAGGGTGTCCTTCTGGAGCGCGAAGTAGCTGACGCCGTCGTCGTCCGTACCGAGGAAGTAGCGGTGCTCCTCGGTGAGCGGCGCCTCGAAGGCCGGAGTCATCAGCAGCTCGGTGTGGCCCTCGGGGGTCTCGTCGATGAGCACCTGACCGCCGGACACCACGAAGACCCGGGTCGTCGGGTGGCTCCAGGCGGCGGCGAGCCACGCCTCGTCCATGCGGTGGTGCGCCGCGCGGTCGATGCCGCTCGGCGCGGTCAGCGAGACGGGGCGGTCTGCGGTGCGGTCGGTCCAGGTGGTCACAGGTGCTTCCAACTCCCCCGATGGAATGGGTGGTGCGGCGGGACGGGCTCGGCTTCGCCGGGACGGTCAGTGGGCATGGGCGTCCCGCCAGGTCTGTGCGAGGTCACCCCACAGGTAGGCGGTCGTCTCGACGCCCTTGAGGAGCAGGTCGATCTCGACCTTCTCGTTCGGCGCGTGCCAGCCGTCGGACGGGACGGAGATCCCGAGGAAGAGCACGGGTGCGGCGAGGACGTCCTGGAGGTCGGCGGCCGGCCCGGAGCCGCCCTCACGCGTGAAGAGGATCGGCTTCTCGAAGGCGCGGCCCATCGCGCGGGCCACGGACTTCAGGGCCGGGTGGTCCAGCGGGGTCAGGCACGGGCGGGTGCCGGGGCTGAAGGTGACGGTGTGCCGGATTCCGGCGGGGACGGTGTCCGCCACCCAGGCGCGCACGGCCTCCTCCAGACGGTCCGGGTCCTGGCCCGCGACCAGCCGGAAGGAGAGCTTCACGAGGGCGGACGACGGAATGATCGTCTTGCTGCCCGCTCCTTGGTAGCCGCCGCCGATGCCGTTGACCTCGGCCGTGGGGCGGGCCCAGATGCGCTCCAGGGTGGTGTACCCGGCCTCTCCGTGGGCGCCGTGCGACTTGGCCGTGCGCAACCAGCGATCCTCGTCGAAGGGCAGCTCGGCGAAGAGCGCGCGCTCCGCATCGGTGAGTTCGACGATGCCTTCGTAGAAGCCGGGGATCGCCACGCGCGCGTGCTCGTCGTGGAGGGCGGCGACCAGGCGGGCGACCTCGGTGGCGGGGTTGGGCACGGCGCCGCCGAAGGAACCGGAGTGGATGTCCTGGTCGGGGCCGTGCAGCTCGATCTCGCACTCGGCGAGGCCGCGCATGCCGGTGCAGACGGTCGGGGTGTCCTCCGACCACATGCCGGTGTCGGAGACGATCACCGCGTCGGCGGCGATGCGCTCCTTGTGGGCCTCGATGAGCTGCCGGAAGTGCGGGGAGCCGGACTCCTCCTCGCCCTCGACGAGCAGCTTCAGGTGCACGGCCGGGGCGGTGCGGCCGGTGGCGGCGAGGTGGGCGCGGACGCCGAGGGTGTGGAAGAAGACCTGGCCCTTGTCGTCGGCCGCCCCGCGCGCGTGGAGGCGGTTCCCCTGCACGACGGGCTCGAAGGGGTCGGTGTGCCAGCCGTCCTCGCGGGCCGCGGGCTGGACGTCGTGGTGGCCGTAGACGAGGACGGTGGGCGCCTGGGGGTCGTCCGAGGGCCACTCGGCGAAGACCGCGGGCGCCCCCGCGGTCTCCCAGACCTCCGCCGTCGGGAAGCCGGTCTCCTTGAGCTGGGCGGCGAGCCACTCGGCACTGCGGCGCACGTCCCCGGCGTGGTCGGGCTGGGCCGACACGGACGGGATGCGCAGCCACTCGGCGAGGTCGTCGAGGAAGGCGGCACGGTGGTTCTGGATGTACGTACGGACGGCGCTGTCCGGTGTCTCGCTCATGGTCACGAGCCTATCCGCCATCCGGGGCGGGCTCGTCCGACGGTTCGCCGCCCGGGGCACCGGCCGGTTCTTCGAGCAGGAGACGTTCGAGAGCGGCGCGGCCCGGGAGGTTCCTGGGGCGGGCGACCTCCCCGCTGCGCACGTACAGGAAGGCGGCCTTCACCGACTCGGGCGGTACGCCCTGCTGCTCGGCCCAGGCGAGGCGGTAGACGGCGAGCTGGAGAGGGTCGGCGGTGCGGTTGCGGCTGGTCTTCCAGTCGACGATCTCGTACGTGGTGTCGTCGCCGTCGCCTTCCTTGTAGACGGCGTCGATGCGGCCCCGGATCACACGGTGGGCGATGACGAACTGGAAGGGCACCTCGACGCGGTGCGGCGTGCGGCGTGCGTACTCGGTGCGCTCGAAGGCTTCCTTGAGTGCTTCCAGGTCACGCTCGTCGGCGATCTCCGCCTCGCCCACGGCGCCGCCCGGCAGCTCCTCCGGGCCGAGCATCGGCAGCGGGAGTTCTTCGAAGCGGGACTCGACCCAGGCGTGGAAGCGGGTGCCGCGGCGGGCCGCGGGCTGCGGCGGGCGGGGCATGGGCCGGGCGAGGTCCTTGGCGAAGCCGTCGGGGTCGGCGGCCAGGCGCATCAGTTCGGACGCGGTGAGCGAGGGCGGTACGGGGACGTCCCTGACCGCCTCGCGCGCGCGCAGGAGCTCGCCGGTGAGGGCGTCGAGGTCGCGGTCCCAGGAGGCGAGGGTGCGGGCCTCCTCGGGGGTGAGGGGGGCGCGCGTGACCCGGTCGCCGTCCGGGTGCGGGCGGGCGTCCCGAGGGCTGGGCGGGGAGCGGCACGCGCGCGGTGGGCGGTGTCTCCTGGCTCCGGGGTCCCTATGGTCTGCGGGGCCTCGGCGGGGTGCGGGACCATCGGGCGCTCCGTCGGCAGGGAGTCCCACGCGGCCGGGTCCAGGTCGGCGTCGGCCGGATCGGCGAAGTCGGCGTCGGGGAGATCGGCGCCGGGGAGGTCGGCGTCCGGAAATCGGCCGTCTCCGTAGGGCGCTTCTTCGTCCTCCGGAGGGGGCGGCCACTCCGGGTCGTCGGCCGGCGGGACGTCGTCGTACGCCGACGGGTGCGCCGACTCGTGGGAGTGGGCGGCGGCCTCCGGGTCGCCCGTGAGGCGCTCCAGGTGGTCGAGGACGGTGCGGGCCGCGGCGCGGCGGCGGGCGAGGGAGGCCTCGTCCAGCGGGAGCGGCCATGCGTGCTCGGCGCTCGCCTCGCTCAGGGCGGGGTTCTCCTCGTCCTCGGCCGGTTCGTCCGCCCACGCCTCGATCTCGCCGTGGCCCGCCGCGCAGTGGTCGTGCAGGGCCCACAGGAAGTCCGAGGGGCCGCGCGGCTTCTTCTGGGAGGGGCCCCACCAGTGGCCGGAGCCCAGGAGGAGGGAGCGGGGGCGGGTGAAAGTCACGTAGCCGAGGCGGAGTTCCTCGGTGCGCTGATGGTCCTTCATGGCTTCGTGGAAGGCCTTCATGCCCTTGGCGTCCCACGCGTCGATGTCGGGCAGGGTGGCCGCGTCGCCGCGCAGTCCGTGCGGGACGACTTTGGCCTGCGCGGTCCACTTCTCGCGGCCCTGCGCGCTCGGGAAGGTGCCGTTGACGAGCCCCGGGACGGCGACGACGTCCCATTCGAGGCCCTTGGACTTGTGGGCGGTGAGCACCTTGACGGTGTTCTCGCCGCCGGGCAGGGCGTTGTCGAGGCCCTTCTCGTACTGCGCGGCGGTGCGCAGGAAGCCGAGGAAGGCGAGGAGCGTGGCGCTGTTGTCGTTCGCGGCGAAGGAGGCGGCGACGTCCAGGAAGTTCGAGAGGGTCTCGCGGCGGCGGGCCGCCAGGGCGCCCGGCGACGCGGAGAGCTCCACCTCCAGGCCGGTCACGGCGAGCACCCGGTGCAGTACGTCCATGAGCGGGTCGGAGAGCGATCGGCGCAGGTCGCGCAGTTCGGCGGCGAGCCGGGCGAAGCGCACCCTGGCGTCCGCCGAGAAGGGCAGGCCGTCGTCCCTGGAGGCGTCAGCCGGGTCGAGGGGTGACTCCAGGAACGTGTCGAGGGCGTCCGCGAGCGATATCACCTCGGCCGGGTCGACCCCTTCGACGGCTTCGGCGAGGCGCCGGTCGGGGTCGTCGGGGGCGGTGTGTCCGGGGCGGACGAGCAGGCGGGCGCGGCGGCCCAGGAGGGCGAGGTCGCGGGCGCCGATGCGCCAGCGCGGGCCGGTGCGCAGCCGCACCAGCGAGGCGTTCGCCCCCGGGTCCTGGAGGACCTCGCAGACGGCGACGAGGTCGGCGACCTCCGGGAGGTGCAGGAGTCCGGAGAGGCCGACGACCTCCACGGGGATGTCGCGGGCGACGAGCGCGCCCTGGATCTCGGCGAAGTCGGTGGCCGTGCGGCACAGGACGGCGATCTCGCCGGGCGCCTTGCCGGTGCGCACGAGGTGGGCGATCGAGTCGCCCAGCCAGTCGATCTCCTCGGCGTGCGTGCGCAGCAGGGCGCAGCGGACCACGCCGTCGCGCTCGGCGCCGGGTGCGGGGCGCAGGGCCTCCACGCCCGCGTGCATCGCGCGCAGGGGCTCCGCGAGGCCGTTGGCGAGGTCCAGGAGGCGGCCGCCGCTGCGGCGGTTCTCGCTGAGCGCGTGGCGCGTGGCGGGGCGGCCGTCGGCGTACGCGAAGTGCTCGGGGAAGTCGTCGAGGTTGGCGACGGAGGCGCCCCGCCAGCCGTAGATCGCCTGGCAGGGGTCGCCGACCGCGGTCACCGGGTGGCCCGTGCCGCCGCCGAACAGGCCGGACAGAAGGATGCGCTGGGCGACCGACGTGTCCTGGTACTCGTCGAGGAGTACGACGCGGAACTCGTCCCGCAGGATCTCGCCGACCTCCGCGCGCGTGCGGGCGAGCGTCGCGGACAGGGCGATCTGGTCGCCGAAGTCGAGGAGGTCCCGGGAGCGCTTGGCCGCGCGGTACCGCTCGACGAGTTCGGCCAGCTCCAGCCGGGCCGCCGCCGTCTCCGGAACCTTGCGCAGGTCGGCGTTGGTGAGCTTCGCGCCGTCCAGGGCGCGCAGCAGCTCGGTGTCGTACGCGCGGAGCCTGTCGGGGCGTACGAGGTGTTCGGCCAGCTCGCTGTCGAGGGCGAGGAGGTCGCTCACGAGGTCGGGGAAGGACCGGGTCAGCGCGGGGTAGGGCCCAGGGGCCTCGCGCAGCACGCGCGCGGCGAGCTGGAAGCGGGTGGCGTCGGCGAGGAGGCGGGAGGTCGGCTCCAGGCCGATGCGCAGGCCGTGGTCGGTCAGGAGGCGGCCCGCGAAGGCGTGGTACGTGGAGATGACCGGCTCGCCCGGGGGGTTGTCCGGGTCGACGGCCTCGGGGTCGGTGACGCCGGCCTTGATCAGGGCCTGGCGCACGCGCTCGGCCAGCTCGCCCGCCGCCTTGTTGGTGAACGTCAGGCCGAGGACCTGCTCGGGGGCGACCTGGCCGGTACCGACCAGCCAGACCACGCGCGCCGCCATCACCGTCGTCTTGCCGAGCCGGCTCCGGCCACGATCACCTGAGGAGCAGGCGGCGCGGTGATGCAGGCCGTCTGCTCCGGGGTGAACGGAATCCCGAGAAGCTCCTTGAGCTGCTCGGGGTCGGTGATACGAGGAGGCACGTCAGAGAGGCTAGCGGTGGCCACTGACAACCGGGACGAATCCGGGCGTCCGTGACCACCGCCTCACGCGTGGCGTCAGGAGGCCATGAGTTCCTTGAGGTCCATGACCTCGTTGGCCGGCGGGGCCTTCACAACGACGGGCTTGCCGTAGTCGCTGAAGTACATCGTGCCCGGGTCTTCCTTGCCCGTGGTGACGACCTTCAGGAAGTAGGGCTTGCCTTCGGTGGCGACGTAGAAGGTGGACTTCTTGCCCGACTTGTTCTTCGTCAGGACGGCCGCCTTCTCGCCGTCGACCTCGGCGTCCTTCTCACGCTTGAGGCCCTTGAGCTCGCTCGACTTGAACATGTCGTCCGCGTTGCAGAAGCCCTTCTTCTCGTTCGGGGTCTTCACCCACTTGTCCTTCAGGCGGGAGCCCTGGGCGCCGCCCATGGCGTCCTTCCAGAACGCCTCGTCGCCCTTCATGTACTGGGTGTCGCCCGTCACGAGGAACTCGGCGGTGCCCTGCGCGCCACCGTCCGCCTTGCCCTTGCACTCGCCGGACTTGGCGATGGCGAACTCCACCTTGAGCGGCTTGCCGTCCTGCTTGCCCTCGCCCGAGACCTTGAAGGAGCCGGCGTCCTTGGACGCGTCGGCCGCCTTGTCGGCGATCTTGTCCGCGCTCATGCCCTCGAAGGGGTCCTTCTCCTCGTCGCTGCCGCAGCCCGCCAGGCCGATGACGGCGGCGGAGCAGGCGACGGCCACCGCGAGGAGCTTCCGATTGGCTGCCATATGCGTGTATCTCCTCAAAAATGGTGCACCCCGGCCGGGGTGCACAGCACGTCTTTACTGAGACTTTAGATCGCTGGAGAGGGTGCTCCGGCACCAGGTCACTCCACCACCTGCCGCCCCTCCGGCCGCGCGCTGCACGAGGCGCGGAACGCGCAGTGCGTGCAGTGCTGTCCGGTGGTCGGGGTGAAGCGTTCATCGAGCACCTTGCCCGCGGCCGTCGCGAGGAGGTCGCCGATCCAGTCCCCGGACAGGGGCTCCTGGGCCTGCACCTTGGGCAGCGTGTCACCGCCGTTCTTCTTCGCGGCGCCCTGGCGCAGCTGCACCAGCTCGGCGCCGCCCGGCTCGGGACGCACCCCTCCGAAGGCCTCGTCCGCGGCGCCCTCACGGACCGCCAACTGGTAGACGGCCAGCTGCGGATGGCGGGCGACCTCCGCGGCGCTCGGGGCCTGCTTGCCGGTCTTGAAGTCCACTACGTAGGCACGGCCTTCCGCGTCTTGTTCGACGCGGTCCATCGAGCCTCGTACGCGCACTTCGTAGGGGCCCGCTTCGAGCGTCACGTCGAAGCCGTGTTCGCTCGCGACGGGAGTGCGGGTGCCGCGGGCGCCGTTGGAGTCGACGTGCCACTGGAGGAAGCGTTCGAGCGCCACGCGCGCGTGCTCCTTCTCCTGGGCCGACTTCCACGGGGCGTCGAAGGCGAGGGCGTCCCACACCGAGTCCAGGCGCGCCATGAGGACGTCCAGGTCGGCGGGTGTGCGTCCGGAGGCGACCTCGTCGGCCAGGACGTGCACCACGTTGCCGAAGCCCTGGGCGGCGGTCGCGGGGGCGTCCGCCTTCACCTCCCTGCCCAGGAACCACTGCAGGGAACAGGTGTTGGCGAGCTGGTCCAGGGCGCTTCCGGAGAGCACCACGGGCTTGTCGCGGTCCCTCAGGGGCACCTCGCTCACCGTCGGCTCGTACATGCCCCACCAGCGGTACGGATGCGCGGACGGCACGAGCGGACGGCCGTCTCCGTCGCTGAGCGCGGCGAGGCGGGCCAGCCGCTGGGCCGCCGCCTCACGCAGGGTCTCCGAGACGCGCGGGTCGACGGTGGTGGCGCGCAGCTCGGCGACGAGCGCCGCGACGACGACGGCGCGGGCGGCCCGTCACGTCCTTGGGTTCGACGCCGAGTTCGGTGAGGAAGCGGGAGGGCTGGTCGCCGTCGTCCGCGGCGCCTTCACCGCGGTCACGACGAGGCGTTCACGCGCGCGCGTGGCCGCCGTCGAACAACCGGCGTTCTTCGGAGAGGAGCGCTCCGGGAGTGAGCGGTTCGGCGAGGCCGTCGCGGCCGATGCGGTCGGCCTCCAGCAGGGAGCCCCGGCGGCGCAGGTCGGGCCAGAGCCCTTCCTGGACGCCCGCGATCACGACGAGGCGCCACTCGAGGCCCTTGGAGCGGTGCGCTGTCATCAGGCGCACGGCGTCGGGGCGTGCCGCGCGGCGCGTGAGCGTGTCGGCGGCGATGTCCTGCGCCTCCGTCTCCTCGAGGAAGTTGAGGGCGCCACGGCCGCCCGTACGCTCCTCCGCGCGGGCGGCGGCGGCGAACAGGGCGCACACCGCGTCGAGGTCGCGGTCGGCGTTGCGTCCCGCCGCGCCACCGCGCCGTGCCGCGCGCTCCAGGCGCCCGGGCCACGGTGTGCCGTCCCACAGGTCCCACAGCGCCTCCTCTGCCGTGCCGCCGCCCGCGAGGCGCTCACGGGCCTTGCGGAGCAGCGCGCCGAGCCGCTGGGCGCCCCTGGCGTACGTCGGGTCGTGCGCGACGAGCCGCTCCGGCTCGGCGAGGGCGCGGGCCAGCAGCTCGTCGGAGGGCGGCGGCAGGTGGTTGCCCGCCGCGCGCTCCTCCTCACGCAGCGCACGGCCGAGCCGACGCAGGTCGCGGCGGTCCATCCCGGCGAGGGGCGAGGTCAGCAGGGTCAGCGCGGTCTCGGTGTCGAGCCAGGAGGGGACGGTTCGGGTGGCGGCGGGCGAGGGTGGGTCGGCTTCCCCCGCGACATCGGCTTCCGAGGCCGCCGCCTCGGGCTCGGGCTCGGCTTCGGGTCCGGTCTCGGCCTCGGGTCCGCTCTCGGCCTCGGGTCCGGTCTCGGTTTCGGCCCCGGCTTGGTCTCCGGCT
>RBWT01000227.1 GCA_004010275.1 Streptomyces huasconensis | reverse complement strand
GCCGGAACCACTCCGGATGCTTGTCCACCCACGGATGGTCCGGCGAGCACTGCAACGCGAAGTCCAGCGCCACCTCAAGGTCCAGGTCCCGCGCGCGCCGTACGAAGGCGTCGAAGTCGTCCAGCGTCCCGAGGTCCGGGTGCACGGCGTCATGCCCGCCCTCCGGCGAACCGATCGCCCACGGGACGCCGACATCCTGCGGGCCCGGAGGAGAGGGAGTTGTCGGGGGCCCTTGCGGCACGTGCTGCCGATCGGGTGGATCGGCGGCAGGTACACCACGTCGAAGCCCATGTCCGCGATGGCCGGCAGGCGCTCGGCCGCCGTGCGGAACGTCCCCGACACCGGGGGCGCACCCTCGCGGACCACCGCGCCCTCCGAGCGCGGGAAGAACTCGTACCACGACCCGAACAGCGCCCGCCTCCGCTCCACGAGCAGGGGCAGGGCGTGCGAACGGGTGACGCGTTCCCGCAGGGGGTGCCGTGCGAGGACGGCCTCCGTCTCCGGTGGTCAGCGCCGCCGCCAGGCGGGCGGCGGGCGGGCGCGAGGTGTCCCGCAGCGCGTCGGCGGCATCCCGCAGCGTCCGGCGGCCCGTGCCGTCCGGCGCTCCGTCCAGCCCTCCGTCCGGCACTCCCGCCGCGGCGCGCTCGAACAGCAGCGCCCCTTCTTCGAGGGTCACTTCGGTGTCGAGACCGGCCGGGATCTTGATCTCGGCGGCCCTGCGCCATCCGGTCACCGGGTCCGCCCATGCCTCCACGGCGTACGTCCAGTGCCCCTCGGCGTCCGGGGTGACCTCCGCGCCCCAGCGGTCGCTCCCCGGCGAGAGTTCACGCATCGGGGTCCAGGGGCCGCCGCGGCCGTCGGGGCCGCACAGCACGACGTTGGCGCCGACCGCCTCGTGGCCCTCACCGAAGACCGTGGCCGTGACCTGGAAGCTCTCTCCGGGCACCGCTTTCACGGGGCGCCGGCCGCAGTCGAGCACCGGGCGTACGTCGAGGACGGGCACGGTGAGGACCGGCGGCACGGCGCGGGCGGCCGCTTCCCGCACCGCGGATGAGCGCGCCGGCGTGGAACGCGGCGCCGAGGAGAGCGGCGCCGAGGAGAGCGGCGCCGAGGAGAGCGGCGCCGAGGACGCGTCGACGCGGCCGGGCCCGACTCCGGAGCTGGGGTCATCGCTCTCTCCTCTGCCACGCTCGGCCGTACGGGTCGAAGACAACTTCCGCGCACCGCCGACGCCTTCACGCCGGACGCCGTCACGCCGGGCGCCTTCTGCTGCTGCCGTCGCGCCGGCCGCAGCCCGAGGTAGTGCTCGGCCGCGTCGGCGGCGGTCCGTGCGGTCAGCTCGCCCATCAGCACGCACAGGGTGTACGCGGTGTTCTCGAAGTGCGTCCGCACGGTGCGGTCCGCCGGGTCCGCGAGCAACAGCCGCTCCCAGGCCCGGTATTGGTCCAGATGCCGCGCGACCTCAGCTTTCGTAGGCAGCAGCATCACGCTGGTCACCTTCTCGTTCTCCGGACGTGTGCACGACGCACCTGGCTGGTGCCGGGCCGTGACACACGTAGAGGAATGGGCGTGTTTCGCCGGTCAAGCTTCCCGACCCATGGTGCACGTGTGAACACGCAGCGTCCTGTTGGATCTTCAACGACCGGGTCTGACCTGCTCGTGTTGCACGGATGGAGCAGTGCTCTCACCCTGAGACTGACTCAGAAGCGATCACTGCTCACGCTTCGTGCTCGGGGCTCGGCTCACAGAGCCGATGAAGGGCTCACAGAGCCGATGAGGACCGGGGCTTCGCTGAGAGGAGCCAAGCGCGATGAAGACTGCAATCCCCTGCTATTACCACCTAGAGGTGGAGATCAGCCCGGAGAGGATCGACCAGGTCAGGCGCATTCTGGCCGCACATCTCCGGCACTGGGGTCTGGGGATTCTCGCCGAACGGGTGTGCCACTGCGCCGGTGTGCTGCTCGGCGCGATCGAGGAACACGGGACGGACAAGAACGCCGTGGTCGAGATGTGGTGGAACGGACAGCACCTCATCACCGCCGTGTCGGACAACGAACCCGACCTGCCCCGCCCGCACTACGGGCCGCAGGGCTGCCTGGCGCAGATCGCGGCGCTCAGTGACGGCTGGGGCAACTACCCGGGGACCAACGGCAAGATCATCTGGTTCTCGCACCGCGCCCGGTGCCCCGAGCGCGCCCCGCTGGCCCCGACGCCGCCCGCGCCCACGCTGCGCACGGCGCGTCAACTGCCGCGCGAGGTGCCCGTCTCCGCGCTCGCGGCGCCGCCCGAGGAGGAGCCGGTGACCATCGGCTCCGCTCCGGGCGCCGCCCAGCGGTCCGGCGGGTCATGGCCGAAGATGGGGGAACGAACCACAGCGTCGTCTCCCGAGTCACGTACACCGTCCGCCAGGTGAGCACCCCGCTCGCGGTGAGCACCCCCGCTCACGCGGCGGCGCACCACAGGCCGCGGCGGCCCTCACCGGGAAGCCGCGGCCCGTCGGCTTCTTCGGACGTCATGCGGACGTCATTCGGACGTCCTTCGGGCGCTGAGGCCTGACCCGAGACCACGTTCACCCGTACGGAGGCAGCAGCGTGCGCACCTGGACCGGACGCCCTTTCCCCCTGGGGGCCACCTACGACGGCGAAGGCACCAACTTCGCCCTGTTCAGCGAGGTCGCCGACCGGGTCGACCTCGTACTCATCCACGAGGACGGCACCCACCGCGACGTCACCCTCTCGGAGGTCGACGGCTTCGTCTGGCACTGCTACCTGCCCGGTGTCGGGCCCGGCCAGCGCTACGGCTACCGGGTGCACGGCCCCTGGGACCCCGCCGCCGGCCACCGGTGCAATCCCGCGAAGCTGCTCCTGGACCCCTACGCACGGGCGCTCGAGGGCCAGGTGGACAACCACGCGTCCCTCTACGAACGCGCGGCGGACGGACCCGATCCGGCCGACAGCGCCGGTCACACCATGCTCTCGGTGGTGACCGACCCGTCCTTCCCCTGGGAGGGCGACCAGCCGCTCAGGCGGCCGTACGCCGACACCGTGATCTACGAGACACATGTGCGCGGCCTGACACTCACCCATCCGGGGGTCCCCGACGAACTGCGCGGTACGTACGCGGGTCTCGCCACGGAGGCGGTCATCGACCACCTGCTCGCGCTGGGGGTGACCGCCGTCGAGCTGATGCCGGTGCACCAGTACGTGCAGGACGGCTTCCTGCGCGACCGGGGCCTGTCCAACTACTGGGGCTACACCTCCATCGGCTTCTTCGCCCCGCACAACGCCTACGCGGCGCGCGGCTCCCGCGGCGAGCAGGTCACCGAGTTCAAGTCGATGGTCAAGAAGCTGCACGCGGCCGGGCTCGAAGTGATCCTGGACGTGGTCTACAACCACACGGCGGAGGGCAACGAGAACGGCCCGACCCTCGCCTTCCGCGGCATCGACAACGCCTCGTACTACCGCCTGGCACAGGACGACCCGGCGCACTACTTCGACACCACCGGCACCGGCAACAGCCTGCTGATGCGCCACCCCAACGTCCTCCAGCTGGTCATGGACTCGCTGCGGTACTGGGTCACGGAGATGCACGTCGACGGCTTCCGCTTCGACCTGGCGGCCACGCTCGCGCGCCAGTTCTACGAGGTGGACCGGCTGTCCGCCTTCTTCGACCTGGTCCAGCAGGACCCGGTGGTCGGCCGCGTCAAGCTCATCGCCGAGCCGTGGGACGTCGGCGAGGGTGGCTACCAGGTCGGCAACTTCCCGCCCCTGTGGTCGGAGTGGAACGGCAAGTACCGCGACTCGATACGGGACTTCTGGCGCGGCGAGGAGCACTCCCTCGCCGAGTTCGCCTCCCGGCTGACCGGCTCCTCCGATCTGTACCAGCACGACCGCCGCCGGCCGCGCGCCAGCATCAATTTCGTGACCGCGCACGACGGCTTCACCCTGCGCGACCTGGTCTCGTACAACGACAAGCACAACGAGGACAACGGCGAGGACAATCGGGACGGCGAGAGCATGAACCGGTCGTGGAACTGCGGTGTCGAGGGGCCCACCACCGACGAGGCCGTCCTGGAGCTGCGCGCGCGCCAGCAGCGCAACTTCCTCGCCACGCTCATGCTCTCGCAAGGCATCCCGATGCTCGCCCACGGTGACGAGCTGGGCCGCACCCAGCGGGGCAACAACAACGCCTACTGCCAGGACAACGAGATCTCCTGGATCGACTGGGACCTCGACGACGAACAGCGCGACCTGATCGAGTTCACCCGGCGGGCGATCGCGCTGCGCGCCGCGCACCCGGTGCTGCGCCGGCGCCGCTTCTTCCGCGGGGAGACCGCGACGCACGACGTCAGCCGCTGGCGGACCTGGTGTGGCTGCGGCCCGACGCGCGCGAGATGACGGAGGCCGACTGGCAGCGGGGCGACGCCCACGCGGTCTGCGCCTTCCTCAACGGCGACGCGCTCGCGGACGGACTCGCGCGGCAGGCCCGTGGTGGACGACTCCTTCCTGCTCCTGCTGAACAGCTACCGGGAGCCGGTCGTCTTCCGGTTGCCGGGCGCCACGTACGGGGAGCGCTGGTCGTCGCGGATCGACACCACCGACCCGCTGGGCGTCTCGGACGAGACGGAGCACAAGGCGGGCGGCGTGGCCACCGTCGAGGCGCACGGTCTGCTGCTGCTCTCGCGGCCCTCCCTCTCCCGGCGTCGTATCACCGGATCGGCGGACCGGGCGGCGAAGGCGCGCTGAGATCGCGCCGAGTGGCGCGGCGCCCACCCCTTTGCCCACACTGAAGGGCGGCAGGGCGCCGAGCCTCCCGCTGAGCCCGAAAGCACAGGTGCCAGGCTGGTCTCTTCAGGGCACCTCGATTTCCAGGACGGGTCGCACATGCACCACGACAACAGGATTCCGCCGGCTCCGGACGCCTCGACGGCCCCGGACGGGGGCACCCGCCGTTCCCGGACCGGGTCGGTGCTGAGCGAGGCGGCGGTCGGGGCGCCCTGCTGGGTCAGCCTGACGGCACGAGACCTCACCACCGCACAAAGGTTCTATGGGGCCGTGATGGGCTGGCGGTTCCGCCCGGCCAAACTCGGCGAGCAGTTCTCCGTCGCGACGGCCCACGGCGACCCGGTCGCGGGCGTCGGCGCCATCGCGTCCTCCCTCCAGATCGCCGCCGCCTGGACCCCCTACTTCGCCGTCCTGAGCGCGGACGAGACGGTGAGCCGGGTGCGGGAGCGCGGCGGGACCACCGCGGTCGGGCCGATCCCCTTCCCCAACGGGCGCGCTGCCCTGCTGTCGGACCGCGACGGCGCCGTCTTCGGCATCTGGGAGGGCGAGATCCTCACCAGCTGGCGCAGCGAGGTCCACTCGGCGCCCGCCTGGCTGCGGCTGCGCACGCGCGACGCCTTCGACGCCGCCATTTTCTACGGCGAGGTCCTGGACTGGGCATGCGGGCGTCCCGAGTGCTGCGAGGTGCTGTACGAGCAGGACGAAGTGGTGGTCTACAGCGGGGGCCGTCCGGCGGCCCGGCTCAGTTCGGGGGCCGTCGAGGCCGACCCCGACCCGGCCGTACGCCCGCACTGGCAGGTCCACTTCACCGTTCCGGACGTCGAGGCGTGTGTGCGGGCCACGGCCGAGAACGGCGGGCACGTGGTCGACCAGGACCTCCACGCCCGTCCGCCCTGGGCGACGCTGCGGGACTCGGACGGCGCGCAGTTCAGGGTCGTCGCGGGAGAGACCGGAACGCCGGCGCAGCCGCGGGCCTGACCGGCCCGCCCGGCCCGACTCCTCACACCGCCGCGGCCTTGGGCCCGACCGCGCGGCTCACGTGCGTCCCGACGCCACACGTGCGTCCCGACGCCTCACGTATGTCCCGACTCCTGGCCCCTTCGGTCGCCGGCGCAGCGCGCGCTGGGCCGTGCAGAGGAGACCGCTCCGAAGCGGGCGCGCAGGGCGCCGCCGCGGCGTGGCGCCCGGCGCCCCGTGTACTCCGCCGCCCCGGGTGTGCCGACGCGGACGCGAGGTAGAGGCCGGGCACCGGGGTCTCCGGGCGGCCGGTGCCGGGCACGGGCCGGAAGACGAGCTGCTGGTGGATGCTGGTGGTACCGGAGTTGATCGCCCCGTTCCGCAGGTTCGCGTTCATGCCTTCGAGGGCGGGGGGCGTCAGCACGCGCCGGGCGATGATCTGTTCGCGGAAGCCGGGGGCCAGCCGCTCGATCTGCGCCTCCACCCGGTCCGCCATCGCCGCGGCCTCCCGCTCGTCCCAGGCACCCGTCACGGCGTCCTCCCCGGCGTCGCCCTTGATGCGCTGCGGCACATGGGTGTACGCCCACGCCGACTCGGTCCCGGCCGGCGAGCGCGCGGCGTCGGCCGTGGTCATCTGGCCGACGAGGGCGAACGGCCTGTCGGGCACGAGGCCCCGCGCGATCTGGGCGGCGAACCGCGTCAACTCGTCCACCCCCTCGGCCACGTGGACCGTGCCCGCCCCGTGAGCGCCCTCCGCCGACCACGGAATCGGTCGGCTCAGGGCCCAGTCGACCTTGAACGTGGCGAAGTCCCACTGGAAGCGGCGCAGATCGTCCAGGAGGCGGGACGGCAGGTGGGCGGCGTCGACCAGGCGTCCGTACAGGTCGGGGGCGGCGACATCGGCCAGCACCGCCTTGCGTGCCACGACCCCCTCCCCCGAGGCGGTGCGCACGCCGACCGCCCGGCCGCCGCGCACCACCACTTCGCGGTGACGCGCTCGCCGCAGCGCACGTCCACGCCCCGCCGGTTCAGCCGCCGGACCAGGGCGTCCGTCAGCGCGCCCGAGCCGCCCGCGGGGACGGGGAAGCCGTGCGTCTGTCCGAGCATGGACATCAGCCAGCCGAAGCCGCCGCTGCCCGCCGCCTCGGGGGCCAGATCCGCGTGCAGGGCGTTGCCCGCCAGCAGCAGCCGGCCGCCCTCCCCCGCGAACTCCTCCTCGCCCAGCCGGCGCACCGGCAGCACGAGGGAGCGGGCCACGCGCAGACCGCCGCCCGCCCTGAGCCTCGCGGCGAGCCGAGCCCGGCGCGGACCGGTGGGAACGGCGTGAACAGGGCGCCCATCAGAGGCTCCTGCAGGTTCTCCCACATGTCGTACAGGCGTTCCCAGCTCGCTCCGTCGCCGGGGGCGAACGTGTCGAGCGAGGCACAGGTCAGGTCGCGGTCGCGGCTCAGCACCGCGCAGCGCCCGTCTGCCAAGGGGTGCGCCAGTACGCGCTCGGCGTGGGACCAGCGCAGGCCCTCGCGCTCCAGCTCCAGGGCCGCGAGGACCGGCGAGGCGGCGGCGAGCGGGTAGAACGCGCTGAACACGTCGCTGACGTAGTCGGGGTGCACGCCGCGGTCGCTGCGTACGGCACCTCCCGGCTCCTCCTGGGCCTCCAGGACCACGACACTCCAGCCCGCGTCGGCCAGGAGGTTCGCCGCCACCAGTCCGTTGGGCCCCGCGCCGATCACCACTGCGTCCGGCATGTCCACTCCCCTTTGCGTTCGATCCGCCGGTCCGTCGGGCGGCGGGCTATGCCTCGGCGGTCCGCTGGGCGCTCCCGTGTTTGCGGGGGCCGCCCTCGCCTTGTTCGACGAGCTTCGCCAGGCGGCTCAGCATCCTGCGGTGCCGGACCTGGATGAGGGCGTCGACCGCGGCGTTGTGCAGGACGCCGCCGGGTCCCTGGAGGGGGTGTTCGTCGACGATCACCAGGGTGTGGTCGCCCCAGGGCCGCACCTCGATGGCGATGCGGGCGGTGCCGAGCGCCCCGCTGAACGCCTCCAGTTCGAGGCGGTTCGGCTTGTCCAGGTGGCGCACCACGGTGTTCCCGGCCACCTGCCAGGGGCCGACCCGGACGGTGTACTCGATGCGCGAGCCCACCGCCGGCCACGTGGTGTCCAGCGGCCGGGAGTCGTGCGTGCCGACCACCCAGTCGGCGTACCGGTGCCCGTCCTCCAGCACCTCCCACACCTTGGAGGGCGGCCTCTTGACCAACTGGTGGCGTACAGCCACGTCATGCCTCCTCGTCCAGGACCGGCCTGTCCGGCCGGCACGTGCGCGGTGTCCGCGCGCTTCTCGCTGCTGTTGTCCATCTGTTCTCGGTCATCAGCGCTGCTCTTGGTCATCAGCCCACCGCAATCTCGCGCGGCACGCCACACGAGGCCGTGGGCGACGGTCACCTGCCTGCGGCGTTCGTGCGGCCCACGCTGTCCGCGCTGTGCGTGCTGTCTGTGCTGTGCGTGCTTTCTGTGCTGTCCGTGGTGTCGGCGCCGTCGGTCTCCGGGTTCCCCCCGATGGCCGCGAGGTCACTCAGAAGGCGTTGTGTGTCCGCGGTCAGGCCGCCCAGGGCAGGTGTGACCTCGTAGCGGCTGTCCGTGAGCAGCTCCGCCAGCCGGGCGTGCGCCGCCCTGGCCGCCCTCATGGCACGGCGGCGGTCCCGCACCCTCTCCGGAGGGCTCTCCTGCCCGGCGGGGCGGGTGTCGCTGTCGTCGAGTTCGCACACATCGCCCGCCGCGCGCAGCAGTTCCGCCAGGATGCCCGGCGCGTCCCGCGGCAGGTCGCCGAGGGACGGCCGGTCCTCGCGCGTCTCGGTGACGGTGCGCACGGTCGTCCTGATGTGCTCGGTGATCCTGTCCCAGGTGAAGTCCCAGTCGGCAGGCGGCGGGTGCGGCACGGAACGGCGCAGTTTGCGGCCGGGGTTGAAGCGGTAGCTCTCGTCGGACCAACGCCGCGCGGTACGCAGATCCGTCATGAGGTCGGTGAGCCGCTGCGCCCGGTCGTACCAGCCCTGGGCCTTCTTCGGGTCGTACGTCTCCTTCTCGATGCCGTCCGCGACGGTGTGCAGCAGGTCGGCGCTCTCCTGGGGCAGCCGCTTGCGCAGGTGCCATACGTCACGGCCGTGCACCGGCGGCAGGACCAGCGCGTTCACGGCGATGCCGATGACGGCGCCGAGCAGCGTCTCGAAGAGGCGGTGCAGGATGTCGATGCCCGAGTAGGTCCCGTAGGCGAGGACGAAGAGAGCCGCCGTCGGGGCGTAGACCCCTTGGGTGCCGAAGCGGGCGTACGTGCTCAGGAGCACGGTGATGGGCAGGACGATCGCCATCGCGGCGAGCGAGTTGTTGCCGGTCAGGACCGCCGCTCCGGCGGCCAGCAGGGTGCCCAGCATGACCACCGCGAGTTGCTGCGTCGCGGAGCGCACCGAGCGGTAGACGGTGCTCTGCACGAGGAAGAGCGCCGTCCAGGGTGCGAGGAGGGCCATCGGCGCGCTCCACCACCATCCGGCCAGCGCCCAGGCGAGCACCCCGGCGCCGGCCGCCTTGAGCGACTGCACGGTCGTGTCGCGTTCCGGGCCCGAGGTCGTGACGGCCCTGCGGGCGGAGCGCCACAGGGCCGAGGCGTCCTGGCTCAGCGCGTTCCACCGGATGGTGGTCGCCTCCTCCTGTTGTCCTCTTGTCGTCGGTATGTTCGTCAGTGTGTTCGCCGGTCGGTCGTCGCGGCGGCGGGGCGAGGGCCTGCCTGTCGGCGGAGGAGGCGGCGGGTCACGGCAGCGGCGTTCCGCCCGTGGCGTTCATGATCTCGGCGGTGATGAAGCTCGCGTGGTCGGAGGCGAGGAAGACGTACGCGGGCGCCATCTCGGCGGGCTGCGCGGGCCGTCCCAGCGGCGCCTGCTTGCCGAACTCCTTGGTGTCGGGCAGCGTCGCGGGGATCAGCGGCGTCCACACCGGGCCCGGGGCCACGGCGTTGACGCGGATGCCGTCGTCGACCAGCATCTGCGCGAGCCCCTGGGTGAAGGTGACGATGGCGCCCTTGGTCATGGCGTAGTCCAGCAGGTGCGGGCTCGGCTTGTACGCCTGCACGGACGTGGTGTTGATGATGGACCCGCCCGCCGGGATGTGCGGCACGGCCATCTTGCAGAGCCAGAACATGCCGTACAGGTTCGTCTTGACCACCTGGTCGAACTGTTCCGTGGAGATGTCACCGATGCCTTCCGGCTGCGACATCTGGTAGGCGGCGTTGTTGACGAGGACGTCGATCCGGCCGAACTCCGCCACAGCGCGCTCCACGAGCCTGCGGCACTGCTCCTCCTCGCGGATGTCGCACGGCACGGCGATCGCCCGCTGCCCGGCCTCCTCGACGAGGCGCACCGTCTCCCGGGCGTCGCCCGCCTCCGAGGGCAGGTGGGTGAAGAGCACGTCGGCGCCCTCGCGTGCGAAGGCGAGCGCGACGGCCCTGCCGATGCCGGAGTCACCGCCGGTCAGCAGCGCCTTGCGGTCCTTCAGCAGGCCACTGCCGCGGTACGACTCCTCGCCGTGGTCCGGCGGCGGGTCCATCGCGCCCGTCCAGCCCGGCGGCTGCTGGTCCTGCTGCGGGAAATCGGGCTGGGGGTGGCGGGTGGTCGGGTCCTGCCCGCCCTGCGCCTGTGCACTCTGCCCGCTGTGCTCGCCCTGTCCGCTATGTGCGCCGGGGGTTTCACTCATCAGCTGTGCCTCCTGCTCGTCCATTCCACCCTCCGTCGTGGGGGCGGCTCCCACCACTTGAGCCGTGGTGGGGGCCGCGCCGGCCGGTCCGTGCGGCCGCCCGTCATGGAGGGACCCTCGGGTGCCCGGACGCGCGGCCGTGAAACGGACGTCCTCGTTCAGGCCGGGGAGGGCGAGCGCTGGGGGGTAGCGGCGGACGGCTCAGTGGCCCCCGGTCAGTCCGCCGCTGAGCCTCTCGTGGATCTGGGCGCTGGGCTGGTTCAGGCCGACGATCTCGACCGTCTTGCCGCGCCGCTCGTACTTGGTCTCGACCGCGTCGAGGGCGGCGACGGAGGAGGCGTCCCAGATGTGCGCGGCGGTCAGGTCGATGACGACCTTGTCGGCGCCGGTGGCGTAGTCGAACTGGGTGACGAGGTCGTTGGAGGAGGCGAAGAACAGCTCACCGGTGACCACGTAGACGACCTGGGCGCCGTCGGGGGCCTCGACCGGGGTGACGGTGGCCAAGTGGGCCACGCGCTTGGCGAAGACGACCATGGCGGTGATCGAACCGACGACGACGCCGATGGCGAGGTTGTGGGTGGCGATGACGCACGCCACGGTGACGGCCATGACGGTGATCTCGCCGGCGGGCATCCGCTTCAGCGTCTTCGGGGCGATGGAGTGCCAGTCGAAGGTCGCGAACGACACCATCACCATCACGGCGACCAGGGCGGCCATGGGGATGTCGGAGACGACGGGCCCGAAGACGATGCAGAGCACCATGAGGAAGGAACCCGCGAGGAAGGTCGACAGGCGTGTGCGGGCGCCGGAGACCTTCACGTTGATCATGGTCTGGCCGATCATGGCGCAGCCGCCCATGCCGCCGAAGAAGCCGGTGACGATGT
>RBWT01000226.1 GCA_004010275.1 Streptomyces huasconensis | reverse complement strand
GCGAAGCCCGCGGCCAAGGCGGAGCCCGCGAAGGAGGCCCCCGCCAAGGAGGCCCGCCGGCCCCGAGCCGCCGCCGCGAAGCCCGCGGCCAAGGCGGAGCCCGCGAAGGAGGCCCCCGCCAAGGAGGCCCCGGCCGGCCCCGAGTACGTGACGCTGCGCGGCCCCGCCGCCGCGGTCGCGAAGAACATGAACGCCTCGATCGAGGTCCCGACGGCCACGTCGGTCCGCGCGGTCCCGGTGAAGCTGCTCTTCGACAACCGCATCGTCATCAACAACCACCTCAAGCGCGCCCGCGGCGGGAAGATCTCCTTCACGCACCTCATCGGGTACGCGATGGTGCAGGCCATCAAGGCCATGCCGTCGATGAACTACTCCTTCCAGGAGAAGGACGGCAAGCCGACCCTGGTCAAGCCGGAGCACATCAACTTCGGCCTCGCCATCGACCTGGTGAAGCCCAACGGCGACCGCCAGCTCGTGGTCGCGGGCATCAAGAAGGCCGAGACCCTGAACTTCTTCGAGTTCTGGCAGGCCTACGAGGACATCGTCCGCCGCGCCCGCGACGGCAAGCTCGGCATGGACGACTTCACCGGCGTCACGGTCTCCCTGACCAACCCCGGCGGCCTCGGCACCGTCCACTCCGTGCCGCGTCTGATGCCCGGCCAGTCGGTCATCATGGGCGTCGGCTCCATGGACTACCCCGCGGAGTTCCAGGGCACCTCCCAGGACACCCTGAACAAGCTCGGCATCTCGAAGGTCATGACGCTCACGTCGACCTACGACCACCGGGTCATCCAGGGCGCCGCCTCCGGCGAGTTCCTGCGGATCGTCGCCAACCTCCTCCTCGGCGAGAACGGCTTCTACGACGAGATCTTCGAGGCGCTGCGCATCCCCTACGAGCCGGTCCGCTGGCTCAAGGACATCGACGCCTCGCACGACGACGACGTCACCAAGGCCGCCCGCGTCTTCGAGCTGATCCACTCCTACCGGGTGCGCGGCCACGTCATGGCCGACACGGACCCGCTGGAGTACAAGCAGCGCAAGCACCCCGACCTGGACATCACCGAGCACGGCCTCACCCTGTGGGACCTGGAGCGGGAGTTCGCGGTCGGCGGCTTCGCCGGCAAGTCGATGATGAAGCTGCGCGACGTCCTCGGCGTGCTGCGCGACTCGTACTGCCGCACCACCGGCGTCGAGTTCATGCACATCCAGGACCCCAAGCAGCGCAAGTGGCTCCAGGACCGCATCGAGGGCCAGCACGCCACCAAGCCGGAGCGCGAGGAGCAGCTGCGCATCCTGCGCCGCCTGAACGCCGCCGAGGCGTTCGAGACGTTCCTCCAGACCAAGTACGTCGGTCAGAAGCGCTTCTCGCTCGAAGGCGGCGAGTCGGTCATCCCGCTGCTCGACGCGGTCATCGACTCCGCGGCCGAGTCGCGCCTGGACGAGGTCGTCATCGGCATGGCCCACCGCGGCCGTCTGAACGTCCTGGCGAACATCGTCGGCAAGTCGTACGCGCAGATCTTCCGGGAGTTCGAGGGCAACCTCGACCCGAAGTCGATGCACGGCTCCGGCGACGTGAAGTACCACCTGGGCGCCGAGGGCACCTTCACCGGCCTGGACGGCGAGCAGATCAAGGTCTCCCTGGCCGCCAACCCCTCCCACCTGGAGGCGGTCGACCCGGTCCTGGAAGGTATCGTCCGCGCCAAGCAGGACATCATCAACAAGGGCGGCACGGACTTCACGGTCCTGCCCGTCGCCCTGCACGGTGACGCGGCCTTCGCGGGCCAAGGAGTGGTCGCCGAGACCCTGAACATGTCGCAGCTGCGCGGCTATCGCACGGGCGGCACGGTCCACGTCGTCATCAACAACCAGGTCGGCTTCACCGCCGCCCCGGAGTCGTCCCGCTCGTCGATGTACTCGACGGACGTGGCGCGGATGATCGAGGCGCCGATCTTCCACGTGAACGGCGACGACCCGGAGGCCGTGGTCCGCGTGGCCCGCCTGGCCTTCGAGTTCCGTCAGGCGTTCAACAAGGACGTCGTGATCGACCTCATCTGCTACCGCCGCCGCGGGCACAACGAGACGGACAACCCGGCGTTCACCCAGCCGCTGATGTACGACCTGATCGACAAGAAGCGCTCGGTGCGCAAGCTCTACACCGAGTCCCTCATCGGTCGCGGCGACATCACCCTGGAAGAGGCCGAGCAGGCGCTCCAGGACTACCAGGGGCAGCTGGAGAAGGTCTTCACCGAGGTCCGCGAGGCCACCTCGCAGCCCTCGCCGATGGACATCTCCGGTCCGGAGGCCGAGTTCCCGGTGGCGGTGAACACCGCGATCTCCCAGGAGGTCGTCAAGCGCATCGCCGAGTCCCAGGTCAACATCCCCGACCGCATCACCGTGCACCCGCGGCTGCTGCCGCAGCTCCAGCGCCGCGCGGCCATGGTCGAGGACGGCACGATCGACTGGGGCATGGGCGAGACCCTCGCCATCGGCTCGCTGCTGATGGAGGGCACCCCGGTGCGCCTGGCGGGCCAGGACTCGCGCCGCGGCACGTTCGGCCAGCGCCACGCGGTCCTCATCGACCGCGAGACGGGCGACGACTACACGCCGCTGCTGTACCTCTCCGAGGACCAGGCCCGCTTCAACGCCTACGACTCGCTCCTCTCGGAGTACGCGGCGATGGGCTTCGAGTACGGCTACTCCCTGGCGCGTCCCGAGTCCCTCGTGATGTGGGAGGCCCAGTTCGGTGACTTCGTCAACGGCGCGCAGACCGTCGTCGACGAGTTCATCTCCTCGGCCGAGCAGAAGTGGGGCCAGACCTCCGGCGTCACCCTGCTCCTCCCGCACGGCTATGAGGGCCAGGGCCCGGACCACTCGTCCGCCCGCCCGGAGCGCTTCCTCCAGCTGTGCGCGCAGAACAACATGACGGTCGCCATGCCGACCCTGCCGTCGAACTACTTCCACCTCCTGCGGTGGCAGGTGCACAACCCGCACCACAAGCCGCTGGTGGTCTTCACCCCGAAGTGGATGCTGCGCCTGAAGGCCGCCGCGTCCAAGACGGAGGAGTTCACCTCGGGCAGCTTCCGCCCCGTCATCGGCGACGCGTCCGTGGAGGCGAAGGCGGTCCGCAAGGTCGTCTTCTGCGCGGGCAAGGTCTACTACGAGCTGGACGCCGAGCGGCAGAAGCGCGGCATCACGGACACGGCGATCATCCGCATCGAGCGCCTGTACCCGCTGCCGGGCGCGGAGCTCCAGGAGGAGATCTCCAAGTACCCGAACGCCGAGAAGTACCTGTGGGCGCAGGAGGAGCCGGCGAACCAGGGCGCGTGGCCCTTCATCGCCCTCAACCTCATCGACCACCTGGACCTGGCGGTCGGCGCCGACATCCCGCACGGCGAGCGGCTGCGGCGCATCTCGCGCCCGCACGGCTCGTCCCCGGCGGTCGGCTCGAAGAAGCGCCACGAGCAGGAGCAGGCACAGCTCCTGAACGAGGTCTTCGAGGCCTAGGCCTCAGCGGTCGTACGACGTGGGCCCGGCCCCGAGTGCTTGTCGCTCGGGGCCGGGCCCACCGGGCGTATCCCGGGGGCCTGTGCCGGGGGCGTCTCAGATGGGCTGGGGCTCGAAGTCCCAGTAGAGGCGGCCGCGTTCGGAGTTCTCGGAGGTCTTGGACGGCCCGGCGCAGTCCAGGGCGAGGCCCGCCCTGAGGTCGCGGGTGAGGCCGTGGGAGTCGCCGAGGGTGCGGGCGGAGCGCTCCGCCGCGTCCCTGCCGAGTTCCGCGGCGGCCTCGGTGTCCGCCGATGAGGGCGAGCACCGCGGCGGCGTTGAGGGCGCAGCCGAGCGTCCAGGGGTGGTCCGGGCCGACCGCCCGCGCCATCCGCCCCCGCGTCCGCAGGGTGACGGCCAGCGCCGCCCTCAGCTCGCCCGCGTCCCGCAGCAGCAGGCCGACGTTGGCCCGCGCTCCTATGGCGTACGGGTGGCTGTCGCCCAGCTGTGCCTCGTACAGCGCGGCGGTGGTCTCGGCCAGCTCGCGGGCCTCGTCGGGGCGGCCGAGCTGGCGCAGGAGCATGGCGTAGTCGCAGGAGACCATGAGCGCGTCGGGGTCCTGGCTGCCGCGTCGGCTCAGCAGCTTCTCGCGGACCTTGCGCATCATCGCCAGGGCGAACTGGAGGTCGCCCGTCCGGCGGGCGCACAGGGCGAGGTTGTGCTCGGCGTGCAGGGTCTGGCCGTGGTTGCGGTCCAGGACCTGGCTGTGCAGCCGGGAGTTGTGGCCCTGGATGTCCATGGCCTCGGTGTAATTGCCGAGGAGCCGCAGCGTCCAGGCGGTGCGCAGCGCGGAGTACAGGGTCAGCGGGTTCTTGCCGCCGAGGAGTTCGACGCGCGCCTCCAGGATTCTGCGGTGCAGGGCGAGGGCGTCGGTGTAGCGGCCCTGGAGGCCGAGGGCCACGGCGAGGTTGCTGCGGATCGTGAGGGTGCGCGGTATGTCCTCGCCGCCCAGTTCCGCCGCGGCGCGTTCGGCGGCGGCTTCGAAGAGGTCGCGGGCCTCGTCGTACCGCCCGAGGGCCATGAGGGTGCCGCCGAGGCCGTCGCGGGCGCGGATCACCTCGATGGGGCGGGCGTCCCCGGTGGCCGTGAGCCGCTCCAGGGTGTCGCGGCCGACGGCCTCCGCCTCGCTGTAGTGGCCGAGCCTGCGGAGCATGTTGGCCTGCTGGTGGAGCGCGACGAGCACCGAGCGGTGCGTGGGGCCCGAGACGGGCCGCCAGTGTTCGACGGCCTGGTGGCTGAGCCAGGAGCCGGCGCGGTACTCGCCCCGCATGCGGAGGTAGTCGATGCAGTTGAGGACGAGGTCGCGGACATCGTCGTCCTCGGACTCCAGGGCGCCCGACGGTTTGAGGTGCGGGATCAGTTCGGCGTACCGCGCCCAGTTCGCGGGGGACGCCGGGTCGCGCGGGTCGGCGGTGACGAGGACCTTGCGGGCGGCCTCGGAGTAGCGCTCGCGGTCCCTCGGGGACTGGATGCCGATGACGTAGCGGTGGAAGAGGCGGTGCATGCGCAGGGTGCTGACGCGCTGGATGTCCATGCGCCCCGGTTCGTACTCGACGCGCATCGAGGTGATCTCGGAGAGCCTGCGCAGGGCGGTGTTCCAGCTGCTCGGCTCGGAGACGAGCTCGGCGAGCGGGCGCGGCAGGTCGCCGTGGCGGGCGGTCTGCAGCAGCCGGACCGGCACGACGTCCGGGGAGAAGCAGGCCAGGAGGTTCAGCAGCTGCCAGGCGGGGGCGGCGCCGTCGCGCAGGGTGTTGAGGGTCTTGGCCCAGGCGACCTGGAAGGACTCGGGGTAGTCGCGGGACTCCACGATGCCGAAGCGGTCGGGTTTGCCGCGCCGGATGTCCTTGATGTAGCCCGGCACGTCGGCGGTCGGGGTGACGTCGAGCCAGGCCGCCATCTGGTCGAGGAGCAGCGGCATGTCCTCGACGGCCTCGGCGAGCCCGTCCGCCTCGCTCTCGGTGAGGCGGGCCGCCCGGCGCCCGATGAAGGCGACGGACTCGCTGCGCCGGAAGGGCGGGACGAGGACGGCTGCCTCGGTGTGGGCGGCCCACTCCGCGCGCAGGGTGGTGACCAGGACGTGGCCGCGCCCCTCGGGGATGAGGTCGAGCACCTTCTCGGGGGCGTCCGCGCCGTCCAGGACGAGCAGCCAGGGGCGCGCGGTGCCGGCCAGTTCGCGGCGCACGGCGCCGATGACCGGTTCCAGCTGTCCGGAGGCCTCGATGCCGAGCTGTGGCGCGAGGGCGGCGAACTGCTCGCGGGCGGTCACGCGGCTGCCCGCGGTGACCCACCACACGATGTCGTAGTCGCCCGCGAACCGGTGGACGTACTCCAGGGCGAGCTGGGTCTTGCCGATGCCGCCGGGGCCGTGCAGGGCGAGGGAGCAGCCGTCGGGGCCCGCCGCCGCGAAGGTGTCGTGGATCTGCTCCAGGAGGCGGGTGCGGCCGGTGAAGCGGCGGTTGCGGCGCTGCGCGTTCCACACCTCGGGCAGGTCGTCGGGGAAGCGGGGGCCGCGGTCGAGGGCGACGAGGGTGGTGGGGGCGGCGATCCCGGCGCACTCCAGGATGCGGGAGCCGGGCGCCTCGGGGCGCAGTCCGCGCAGTTCGACCGGGGCCAGGGCTATGACGGCCTCGGGCAGCGGCTGCGCCGTGATGCTGACGGCGGCGATGCGGTCGCGGTGGGCGGGCAGCACCTCGCGCAAAGCGGCGGCCCAGGCCTCGAAGCGGTCGGCGCCGAGCCGCTCGTACCAGTCGTCGATGAGGAGCAGAATGCGGCCGGGGGCTTCGAGGAGGCCGGTGAGGGCGTCGGTGGCGGGCGGGCGCAGCAGCGGGTTCCAGCGGACCAGGGTGGTGGCCCGCCCGGCGGCGCGGATCTGGTGCTCGATCCACTTGGCCCAGGACTCGCTCTGGCCGGCGAAGACCACGGTGACGTGCGGCCGTTCACCCCCGGGTCGTCCGGTCATGCGCGGCCTCCTCCTCCGGTGACGCCGGCGGGGGCCCGCCACGGCGAAAACGGTCACGTGTGTGCACAGGACTTCCAATTGTGCGTCAAAGGGGCGTCAGAATAGACGACTTGGGGCAGGGGAAGCGGCGGCGACGGCGGAAAGCCGGTCGGCGACGTGCCGAATCAGCCGTTCCAGGTCGGCGCAGTAGACGCTGGGGTGCAGGAAGCCGCTGCCGGGGGCGTAGCGGTGGACGTAGTTGCCGCCGCCGCAGACGCGCACCACGGGGCAGGCGCGGCACTCCTCGGAGCGGCCCTCCAGGCCGAGTTGGCGGGCGGCGACGCCGGGGTGGCGCAGGGCCCGGTCGAAGCCGTGCCGGAAGACGTCGAGGCCGGTGGCGGGGGCGCCCGCGTACGCCGACTTCAACGAGTCGACCTGCTCGATCGCGCCGTCCGTGTCGACGACGACCGCGGCGAGCGGCGAGAGTCCCACGGCCTCGGCGGTGCTGGGCAGGCCGAGCAGGAGCGCGGCGATCTCCCGGAAGAGGCGGACCCGGGTGCGCATCCGCCCGGCGTCCCACCAGGCGTCGAAGAGCGTCGCGAGCCAGTCGCCGTACGGGGTGGGGCGCGGCCGGTGCCGCCCCGGGCGCTCCTCGGGGGCGATGCCGGGCGGCGGCGTGGCCCAGTTGCCGTGCGGGAGCAGGAAGTCGACGCCCGGCGGGTCCAGGCCGAGCAGCGACTCGTATACGTCGACGGGGTCGGCAGAGAGGTCGATGGTGCAGAGAATCCCGGCGTACGCGCGCGGATGCGCGGCGAGCAGCCGGGCCGCGCGGTGTGCGGCGGGCCAGGCGGGGCGGCCCGCGTGGTCGGTGCGGCGGGCGTTGTGGGCGGCGCGCCCGCCGTCGAGGCTGAGGCCGACGCGGATACCGGCGGCGGCGAGGCGGTCGAGGGCGGTGCGGGTGAGCAGGGTGCCGTTGGTCTGGACGGTGGCGGTCACCTCGCAGCCGGCGGGCACGGCGTCCCGCACCGCACGGGCGTACGCGATGACGGCGTCGGGCCCGGTCAACAGCGGTTCCCCGCCGTGCAGTTCGACGCGGATGGCGGTGAGCCGGTGCCGGGTGACGTGTTCGGCGACGCGGGCAGCGGTGCGGCGCATGACGGTGGCGTCGGCGCGGGCGGGGCGTGCGCGCCAACTGGCGTCCGGGGAGCGGTAGATGTAGCAGTACGAGCAGTCGAGGTTGCAGCGGCCGTGGACCTTCAGGACGAACTGGCGGAAGGGGACGGGCCGGTGGGCTGCCGGGTCCAGGGCGGCGTGCGGCCAGGCGGGGTGGCTCACGGCGCGTCCTCGTAGCGGGCGACGACTGGCCGTCGGGCGGGGCGGCCGCGGCTCGACGAGGTCGGCGACCTGGGCGGCGTACACGGGGTGGTCCGAGCGGTCCGCGTGGGGTGCGAGAGCGGCGAGGGGCGGCAGCTCGGGCAGGGGTATGCCGCTCGCGGCGGCGGGGGCGCTCACGCCTCGTCCGGGCGGGACTCTAGGCGGGTCGACGGCGGCGCGCAGCTGTTCGGCGCGGACGCGGCCCCGGCGGACGGGGGCCGCTGGAGAAGGCGCCGGGCCGCGCGGTACTCCGCGAGGGCCAGGTCGGGCTCCTCCAGCTGCTCCATCGTCTCGGCGAGTGGTGGGCCTCGGCGGCGAGGTCGGCGTCCCCGGCCTCGGCCGCGGCCTCGGCGGCGCGGCGGTAGTACTCGTCGGCGCGGCGGAGCTGGGCGAGGACATCGGTGCGCGCGGCGAGCCGCGCGGCCACCTCGCCGCGCCGCAGCCAGCTGTACGCGACGAGGAACGGGTCGGCGAGGGAGCGGGCCACGGCGCCGAGCAGCCAGTCCGCCTCGTACAGGTCGGCGAGGACCTCCTGCACCTCGAAGCGGGCGACGTGGGCGTCGGCCAGGTGCATGCGCCGCTCGTCCCGCACGGGTCGCCGTCGGGGTCGCCTCGACGCCTCGCGCAGGTGCCGTACGGCGGCGTCGGTGTCGGCCGCCGAGTGCGTGTCGACGCCGCGCTGCGCGAGGGCCGAGCCCAGGCGGTGCAGCAGCAGCGCCCTGGCGGGGTCGTCGTCGGGGGCGAGCGGGAGCGCCATCTCCCAGCGTTCGATGGCCAGGTGGCGGTACTCGTCGCGGCCCGAGCCGATGAACCGCGCCCAGTGCACGTCGGCGCCGCGCGCGTGGCACTCCAGGATCAGGTCGTGGTCGCCGTCGGCCGCCGCGAGGGCCTCGTCCACGGCGGCGAAGATCAGCCGCTGGCCGCCGTCGTCGGGGTCGTCGGCGCGGGCGAGCTGGAGCGCGTCGGCGAGGTCGAGCCAGGCGCGGGTGCGCTCGGCCGTGCCGAAGCCGTGACGCGCCAGGGCCTCGCGGAGGTCCTCGCAGGCGTCGACGGCCACGCCGCTGGCGTCCGGCACGGAGCGGCCCCCGAGGTCGTCCCTCGGGATCTCGCCGCGCCCGGTGTAGTGCCGCGCGAGCCGCTTGCGCAGCCGTCCGCGCAGGAGGTACCCGTCGGCCTGGTCGGGGCCGAGGGTGAGCACACCGGCGGTGCTGATGGCGCGACGCATGAAGTCGACGTAGATGTCCTGGGGGCGGGGGCCTTCGGTGCGGGGGGTGTACGAGGGTCCTGCCGCGTCCTGGGCCGTGAACCAGGGGCCTTCCGTCTCCGGGCCGTTCCCCGCGCGTGAAGCGTCGGCGGCGGCGCGGTACTGCCCGAGCATGCTGCCGTGGAAGGCGGCGTCGCCGAGGTCGAGGCGGCCCGCGCGGGGGCCGGGGCCCTCCGACGCGGTGTAGGCGCCGACGCCGACGGTGTCGTCCTCGGCGGCCCCGGTGGCAGCCGCCCCCGGGAACGTGCCGAACGGCTCCCCGGTCCCGTGCGCCTCGTACAGCGCCGCGAGCACGGCATCCGCGTACCGCCTGTCGGTCTCCGATGGGAACGGCCGGCGCCCGTCAGTCGGCTCCGCTCCCGCGTACTCGTCAAGGACCTGGGCGATGACGGCACGGGCGTACTGCCGTTCGTCCTCGTCCGACATCGGGGAGAGCCTCTGGTCCCGGTCCCTGCGGCGCTGCTCGGCAAGGCGGCCGTGGACCTCTCGGGCGAACCGCCGCACGAGCTGGTGGTCGACGGCCGCCTGGTGGTCGACGGCCGCGTCCGCCGTGGCTCGCGCGTGGGCGTCGCCTCCGCGTGATCTGCCTGATCCGCGTGATCCCCGGAGGGAACCCCCCGGATTCTGCGCCCGCGTGCCCCGGTGCGGGCCCGCCACCGCCATCTCGACTCCTCCCTCCACCAGCCGTGCCGCCACCACCGCGAGCCGCCCGAGCACCTCCGCCAGCGTCTGCTGTGCCGGCCAGCCCGGGGCGTCGGCGGCGTCGGCGAGGTGGGCGGGGACCGGCAGGAGGGCGTCCGTCGCGTCGCCCAGGAGGAGGTACTCCGCCCAGAGCGCCGCGAGGGGCCCGCCCCCGGCCAGCCGCTCCGCCTGGGCCCGCACGGGGTCCGGCAGCGCGGCGGCTTCCGTGCCGGAGCGCTCGACCTCCTCGGCGGTCGCGACGAGCACCGCGCCGAGCAGCAGCCGTGCCTGCGGCGACCGTTCCCCGACGGCGGCCGCTAGCCGCAGCGCGTGGCGCAGGTCCGCCACGCCGTGCCGCGCGGTCCACCGCAGGAACAGCGTCTCGCCGAGTTCCTTGAGCACCCCGTCCCGCACCGTGTCGCCGCACCGTCCGGCCGCCGCCTCCAACAGCTCCACGGCGCGGTCCAGGTCAGGTGCCTGCCGCTCCTGCGCGTACCGCTCCCGCGCTTGTCTGGCCGCCGCCCGCAGCGCGTCGGGGTCGGCCGCGTCGAGGGCGCGCTCCTGCGCCGCGCGGCCCGGCAGGAAGCGCCGCAGGACCTCCCCGGAGACCTCGGCGAAGGCCCGCAGCCCGGGGTGGTCGACGGCGGGTCCGGACGGCGTGGGCGCGGGCTGCCCGGTGTCGCCGAGCAGCGCCACGGCCGTGGCGGGGAAGTTGTGCACGCTGCGCCCGAACCGCCGCTCCAGATAGTCGGAGCAGTGCTTCTGCAGCAGGATCGCGTCGTCGCGCTCCAGGTGCCCGAGCAACTCCTCCTCCACGCCCTCCAGGAACTCGTAGCCGAGCACGTCGGGGTCCTCGTCGCGCTCGCGGCGCTTGAGGAGGCCGCCGAGCAGCACCTCCGCGAGGACCTCGGGGCCGCTGCCCGCCAGCATGGCGCGCTGCACGAGCTGCATCACCGGCAGGATCGGCGGCACCGCCGAGAGGTACACGGCGAGCTGCCAGGCCGCGGGCGACGCGGTGCGCCGGAACGCCCGCACCCGCTCCCGGCCGCCGACCTCCTGCCGGGCCCGCACCGGCGCCCTGGAGGGTCCGCGCGCGGCTCGGCGTACCCCGCGGCCGCCTCCAGGCACTGCCCGGTGGCGCCGGACACCAGCTTGGCCCAGCCCTCCACGGAGGACCGCCGCAGGGCGAGCACCGGCACGGGGATGCCCCGGCGCCGCGCCGGGCCGCCGCTCGCGGGCTCGAACTCCAGGCGCCCTGCCGGGCCTTCCCAGCGGTGCAGGTGGCCGCGGTGCGCGGGCAGGTGCGTACGCCGCCACATGCGCTGCGGCAGGGGCTGCACCACGGCGACCGGCGCGAGCGAGCCCCAGCGGTACAGCAGCCGCTGCATGCGGCCGCTGCGCCACATCGGGCCCGCGCAGTCGCTCAGGACGAGGGCCAGCCTGCTGCCGGTGGGGTCGCTGAGGCGTTCGGGGTCCTGGAGGGCGGTGCCGGGGCGAGCCGTCGCCGCGTATCCGGGGCGGCCGTCCTCGCCCTCGTGCAGGAACTGCACCTGTACTTCGCGGAAGGCGCCCGCCCGCTCGCACACGTGCCGCAGCTCACCGAGCGCCTGCTCCCACACGACCGTGGACGTGGAGAGGTCCATGAGGAGCAGCAGCCGCGCCTCGCGCCGCCGCGCGTGCCGCAGGACGGGTACCACGAGTCCGGTGTCGGCGGCCCGCTCCGCCGTGGCCTGCTCGTCGAGGTGGCGCGGTACGGGGCGCACGGGCGGCCGGTAGCGCTGCAAGGGACGTAAGGCGCGCTGGAGGGGCGAGCGGGTCGGGCAGCACGGCGGCGGCCGGGACCTGCACGGGCACGCCGACGCGCCGCTCGGCGTCGCCGCCCTCCCCGGCG
>RBWT01000225.1 GCA_004010275.1 Streptomyces huasconensis | reverse complement strand
GGTCGGTGATCCGACGGCGGCACCGACACCGGCGGGCCGGCCACCGGCGGCCAGACGGGTGACCAGACCGACGGCGGCGCCACCACGGACGGCGGCACCACCGACGGCGGAACAGCCGACGGCGGCGCCCCGGGCGGCCCGACGGACGGCGGCGCCGACGCGGGAGGAGCGACCGACGACGGCGGCGCCTCGGACGGCGGCGGAATCGGCCTGACGGACGGCTAGCACCGCCCGCCCCCCGCGCCGGTCAGTGCCCCGAGGTCGCCTTCAGACCGACCACGGCCACCAGCAGCAGACAGACGAAGAAGATACGGGCGGCGGTGACCGGCTCCCCCAGGATCACCATGCCGAGCACCGCCGCGCCCGCGGCACCGATGCCCACCCACACGCCGTACGCGGTACCGATGGGCAGCGACCTGGCGGCGTAGGACAGCAGCAGCATGCTCGCGACGATGCCCGCGCCCGTGAACACGCTGGGCCACAGCCGGGTGAAACCGTCGGTGTACTTCATCCCGATCGACCAGCCCACTTCGAGCAGACCGGCGACGATCAACAGAACCCAGGCCATGACGGCACCTCCGACGAGTAGGACACGCGCCGAGCGCGTGTCGCCTGATGGGGGTGCGTCGTCTTTGCGGAAACCCGGTACGGCGCGTCTCGTCGGGGTCCTTCCACGGTAGCAAAGCATGCGGAAGGGGCCGGTGACAGTGGTCACCAGCCCCTTCGGCGCCGCCCGTGCGTACAGACCCGGGCGGCTACAGGTACAGGCCCGTCGAGTCCTCGGACCCCTCGAACCGGTCCGCGGCCACGGCGTGCAGATCGCGCTCGCGCATCAGGACGTACGCCACGCCCCGCACCTCGACCTCGGCGCGGTCCTCGGGGTCGTACAGCACCCGGTCGCCCGGCTCTACCGTGCGGACGTTCTGCCCGACGGCGACCACCTCGGCCCAGCCGAGCCGGCGGCCCACGGCCGCGGTCGCGGGAATCAGGATGCCGCCGCCGGAGCGCCGCTCGCCCTCGCTGGTGTCCTGCCGCACGAGCACGCGGTCGTGCAGCATCCGGATGGGCAGCTTGTCGTCGTGGTGGGTCTTCTCGCTCACGCCATGAACTTACCTGCCCCGGCGCGCCATGAGGCCCTCCGGGGCAGTTGTCGCACGGCCGCGGCTCAGCGGTCGCGGCGCCGCGAGCCCACCACGAGCAGCCCGACGACACCCACGGCGACCAGCGCCACCGGGACGATCCGCTCGATCCGGGGCGAACCGTCCTCCGCGACGAACTGGCCCCGCAGCTCCGAGACGAATCGGTTCGCCCCGACGTACGCCCGGCCCAGCGAGTTGTCCACGCTGGAGACGACCTTCGCCTTCGCGTCCCCGACGATCGTCTTCGGGTGGACGCGCACCCCGATCTCGTCGAGGGTCTCGGCCAGCTGGTCGCGCCGGCGCTTGATGTCCGCCTCGATCTGCGCAGGGGTCCTGGCATCCGACACCGCGCTGCCTCCAGGTCGTATCGATTGTGTGGACGTGATCTGAGACCACAGTCTGTCAGCTTCCCGCGCGCCGCACCCCACGGCACCCCTATGACGACCCCCATTACGCTCGACTCCGTCACCACACCTCCTGCCCGAGCCCACCACGAGGAGACCGAAGATGAGCGAGCGACTTCAGCCCGGCGACACCGCCCCCGCCTTCACCCTGCCCGACGCCGACGGCAAGGACGTCTCGCTGGCCGCCCACAAGGGCCGCAAGGTCATCGTCTACTTCTACCCCGCCGCCCTCACCCCCGGCTGCACCAAGCAGGCCTGCGACTTCACCGACAACCTCGACGTCCTCGCGGCCGCCGGTTACGACGTCATCGGCGTGTCGCCGGACAAGCCCGAGAAGCTCGCGAAGTTCCGCGAACAGGAGAACCTGAAGGTCACCCTGGTCGGCGACCCCTCCACGGAGACCCTGGCCGCCTACGGCGCCTTCGGCGAGAAGAAGCTCTACGGCAAGACGGTGACCGGCGTCATCCGCTCGACCGTCGTCGTCGACGAGGAGGGCAAGGTCGAGCACGCCTTCTACAACGTCAAGGCGACCGGCCACGTCGCCAAGATCATCAAGGACCTGGGCGTCTGACCGACGACTCCCCCGCTGGTCACACTGTGACGAAGGCCCCCTCCCGGGGGCCTTTTGTTTGCACCGGCGATGTTCGAGCAGGTGAGCGGGAGGGAAATCCGGGGGCCTGTCGCCCCTGGGCCCCGGGGGAGAGCACGTCCGAAGAACGAAAGGAACCACTCCATGGCGGCCCACGACGACACCGCGGCCGACGCCGCGGCCGACACCGAGGCCATCAGACGCCACCGCACCCTGTTCCGGGCCGCCGACCGGCGCAAGAACCCGCCGCTGCGCCGCACCGACATCACGGTCACGGACGAGGCGGCGGTCAAGCGGGCGGTCAAGGCGGCCTCGCTCGGCAACGCCATGGAATGGTTCGACTTCGGCATCTACAGCTACCTGGCCGTCACCCTCGGCCACGTCTTCTTCCCGTCCGGGAACGAAACGGTCCAGCTGATCTCCTCCTTCGCGACCTTCGCGGTCTCCTTCCTTGTCCGGCCCATCGGCGGCATGGTGTTCGGCCCCATGGGCGACAAGATCGGCCGCAAGAAGGTCCTCGCCCTCACGATGATCATGATGGCGATCGGCACCCTCGCCATCGGCCTCATCCCCTCCTACGCCACGATCGGCTTCTGGGCCCCGGCCCTCCTGATCTTCTTCCGCCTGGTCCAGGGCTTCTCCACCGGCGGTGAGTACGGCGGCGCGTCCACCTTCATAGCCGAGTACGCCCCCGACAAGCGCCGCGGCTACTTCGGCAGCTTCCTGGAGGTCGGTACGCTGGCCGGCTACACGGGCGCGGCGGGCCTGGTCCTCATCCTGAACACCACGCTCGGCGCGGACGCCATGGAGTCCTGGGGCTGGCGCGTGCCGTTCCTCGTCGCGGGTCCGCTGGGCCTCGTCGGCCTCTACCTCCGCCTCAAGCTGGACGAGACCCCCGCCTTCCAGAAGATGGAGGACGCCACCTACCACGCGGCCTCCGAGGGCGCCTCCGCGGTGGAGACCACCGCCAAGGGCGACCTGGCGAAGATCTTCCGGCAGCACTGGCCCATGCTGATCCTGTGCATCGCGCTGGTCGGCGCGTACAACGTCACCGACTACATGCTGCTGTCGTACATGCCGACGTACCTCTCCGATGAACTCGGCTACGACGACTCCCACGGCCTGCTCCTGCTCATCGGCACGATGATCATCCTGATGCTGATCATCAGCCAGGTCGGCAAGCTCTCCGACCGCTTCGGCCGCAAGCCGCTGCTGATGACGGGCATGCTGGGCTTCCTGTTCCTCTCCCTGCCGGCCTTCCTCCTCATCAAGCAGGGCAGCCTGCTCGCGGTCGCCGCCGGCATGCTCCTGCTCGGCCTCTCCCTGGTCTGCCTCCTCGGCACGATGTCGGCGACGCTTCCGGCCCTCTTCCCCACGTCGGTCCGCTACGGCTCGCTCTCCGTGGGCTACAACGTCTCCACCTCCCTCTTCGGCGGCACGGCACCCCTCGTCATCACGTCCCTGATCAGCGTCACGGGCACGGACATGGTCCCGGCGTACTACTCGATGGCGGCGGCGGTCGTCGGCGTCATAGCGGTGGCCTGCATGAAGGAAACGGCCCAGAAGCCGCTGTCGGGTTCACCGCCGTCGGTGGAGACGAAGGAGGAGGCGGCGGAACTGGTAGAGGCCCAGACAACGGCCCCAAGGTTCTGACCACCCCTCCCCTCCCCCTCCCGGAATGGCCTGCCCCACCGCTAAATGGGGCAGGCCATTCCGCATTCCGGGCGTGACGGTCCGATTTTCGGTTCGTTACTCCGTACGGGGCTGCGAACGTGCGGCCGGATGCGGAGGGGAAGATGCCCGTCAGTCCGTACACCAGGGAACGCCTGGAGGAGGCGGCGAAGTCGTCGCGGACGTTGTCCGAGGCACTGGGAAAGTTGGGGGTAGATCCGAAAAGTCCGACGCGGAGGTACGTCCGTGAACGGATGCGGAGGCTGGGAGTCGATACATCGCATTTCCAGCGGGAGGGGACTCGGTGGACCAAGGAGCTCCTGGAGCCGGCAGTCGCCGCGTCGACCAGCGTGAACGACGTGCTGCGGCACCTGGGAATCGAGGTCGTGGGCGGTCACCACACGCACATCAGCCGTCGCATCAAAGCGTACGGAATCGATACGGCGCACTTCCAGCAGCCGTCCCGGCGCGGCATCCCCAAGCAGCGCCGCACACCCGACCAACTCCTCGTCGAGCAAGAACCGACCGGCGCCCGGCGCATCCAGAGCGACCGACTACGACAGGCCATGGCCGAACTCGGCGTCGCGGAGCGGTGTGCGATGTGCGGGACGGAACCGCTGTGGCGAGGGCATCCCCTGCCACTGGAGGTCGACCACATCGACGGCAACTGGCGCAACAACAAGATCGAGAATCTGCGGCTCCTGTGCCCCAACTGCCACTCGACCACTGACACGTACCGGGGCCGCGGCAAGGGCCGCCAGTCATGAGCGAGCCTGTCCACTACACGCGGGAACTCCTGACCGCAGCCGCGAAGAACTGCTCAAGCATCGACGAAGTCATCACCTTCGTAGGAGCACGCCCATACCGGGGTCTGCGTCGTCACCTGTTCAAACGCTTCGATGACTTCCGGATCGATGTCTCCCATATGCCACGTCGCCTCCGAGGCGGCCCGTGCCCGAAGCCACCCTCGGAAGAACTCCGGCAGGCGGTTGCCCAGAGCTCATCGATTGCCGAAGCACTGCGCGCTTTGGGCATGCCGGAGAACAGTCGATTACGCACATTGCTGCCGAGGTGGGCCAAGGAGGACGGGCTCGATACGTCTCACTTCCTCGGCCAGGCCCACCAGCGAGGCAGGCCGGGGCCAACACCCGTGAAAAGGGCTGCGGATGTACTCGTCAAGCACGACGGGGCACATCGCACCAGGACCGCCCTGTTGCGTCGAGCCCTCCGCGAGATCGGCGTCCGCGAACTCTGCGACGAGTGCGGGACCCCGCCCGAATGGAACGGACGGCCCATGACGTTGGAGGTCGACCACATCAACGGCGACTGGAGCGACGACCGGCGCGAGAATCTGCGGCTGTTGTGCCCCAACTGTCATGCGGTCACGGACACGTGGTGCAGGGGCGGGAACCGGCGCCGCCCATAGTGCAGCACGAAGACCTCGGTACCATGGGCAGGTACGCGGCCGTTGCTGAATGGTATAAGCAGAGGTTTTAGGTGCCTCGGGGCATTTGCCCATGTGGGTTCGACTCCCATCGGCCGCACATCACAAAGGGGCCGTCCGCTTCGGACGGCCCCTTCGCCATGGCTCAGCCCAACAACTCCCGCACCACCGGCACCAACCCCCGGAACGCCTTCCCGCGATGGCTGATCGCGTTCTTTTCCTCCGCCGTCAGCTCCGCGCACGTGTGTGTCTCGCCCTCCGGCTGGAGGATCGGGTCGTAGCCGAAGCCGCCGGAGCCCGTGGGGGCGGTCCGCAGGGCGCCTCGCATGCGGCCCTCGACCACCCGCTCCGTGCCGTCCGGCAGCGCCAGGGCCGCCGCGCAGGCGAAGTGGGCTCCGCGGTGTTCCGCGGAGATGTCGGACAGCTGGGCCAGCAGGAGGTTCAGGTTCGCGGTGTCGTCGCCGTGGACGGCCGGCCCAGCGGGCGGAGAAGATGCCGGGGGCTCCGCCGAGGACGTCGACGCACAGCCCCGAGTCGTCGGCGACGGCGGGCAGCCCGGTGGCCTGGGCGAGGGCGTGCGCCTTGAGCAGCGCGTTCTCGGCGAAGGTGACGCCGGTTTCCTTGACGTCGGGGATCTCGGGGTAGGCGTCCGCGCCGACGAGCTCATGGGTGAGGCCTGCGTCGGCGAGGATCGCCCTCAGTTCCGTGATCTTGCCGTTGTTGCGGGTGGCGAGGATGAGGCGGGTCATGCCCCCAGTATCCAGGGGGCACGGCGCGGGCCCGCTACGGCGTGCAGACCTTCGTCAGTTCGCCCGCCGCGTCGGTGACGGGGCCGACGTCCGGGGTGTTGTCGCCGTTCTTGATGGCCTCGCGGACGTTGTCGACGGCCTTGTCGAGGTCGTCGACGGCCTTGTTCACGTCGGTGTCGTCGGTCTTGTCGCTGATCTTGTCGAGGTTCTTGCCGATGTCGTCGAGGGCCCGGTCGGCCTCGGCGGGGTTGTCGGCGGCGTTCTCGACGGCCTGCTGCAGGTCGGTGACGCTGTCGGCGATGGTGTCCGCGGTCTGGACGCAGTCCAGGGCCTTGCTGACGGCGTCGCAGCCGACGAGCGGCGGCGGCCGGTACGGCGATCAGTGCTGTGGCGACAGCGGTGGCGATACGACGGTGACGCGCGGCCATGGTTGGGTCCCTCCCCGTGGGCGTACGGGCGCGCGGCTCTCCCGCGCGCCCGTACTTCGTGACTACTTGTAACAACGCCCGTCAGGGGGTCGTTGGTTGCCTGCGTGACGCGACTCGCCGCCGCGCCGTGGTCAGCGCGTCGCTTCGAGCGCCTCGCGCTGGAGGGCGGCGAGGTCCTCGCAGCCGCCCACGGCGAGGTCGAGGAGGGCGTTGAGTTCCTTGCGGTCGAAGGGCTCGGCCTCGGCGGTGCCCTGGACCTCGACGAAGCGGCCGTCGCCGGTGCAGACGACGTTCATGTCGGTCTCGGCCTTGACGTCTTCCTCGTAGCAGAGGTCGAGGAGGGGGACGCCGCCGACGATGCCGACGGAGACGGCGGAGACGGTGTCGGTGAGGGGCTTGCGGCCGGCCTTGACGAGCTTCTTGCCCTGGGCCCAGGCGACGGCGTCGGCGAGGGCGACGTAGGCGCCGGTGATGGCGGCGGTGCGGGTGCCGCCGTCGGCCTGGAGGACGTCGCAGTCGAGGACGATGGTGTTCTCGCCGAGGGACTTGTAGTCGATGACGGCGCGCAGGCTGCGGCCGATGAGGCGGGAGATCTCGTGGGTGCGGCCGCCGATCTTGCCGCGGACGGCTTCGCGGTCGCCGCGGGTGTTGGTGGAGCGGGGCAGCATGGAGTACTCGGCGGTGACCCAGCCTTCGCCGCTGCCCTTGCGCCAGCGCGGGACGCCTTCGGTGACGGAGGCGGTGCAGAAGACCTTGGTGTCGCCGAAGGAGATGAGGACGGAGCCCTCGGCGTGCTTGCTCCAGCCGCGTTCGATGGTGACGGGGCGGAGCTGTTCGGGGGCGCGGCCGTCGATGCGGGGCGAGGGCGTAGAGGACATGGGCTGAGCCTATCGGGACATGGGTGAGGGCCCTCCCCGGTCCGGGAAAGGGCCCTCGTCCGTGAACCCGAAGGGTTCAGGAACTCACATCATGTCTTCGATGTCCGCGGCGATCGGGTCGGCGTCGGTGCCGATGACGACCTGGATCGCGGTGCCCATCTTGACGACGCCGTGGGCGCCGGCGGCCTTCAGCGCGGCGTCGTCGACGAGGTCCGGGTCGCGGACCTCGGTGCGCAGGCGGGTGATGCAGCCCTCGACCTCTTCGATGTTGTCGATGCCGCCGAGCCCGGCGACGATCTTCTCAGCCTTGCTGGCCATGTGTTTCTCCCTGGTTCCAAAGGACGCGGCCCCCGGGCACGCCGCAGGTCCGCTGTGTCACGTTAACGCACGGTTGGACCATCTTCGCGGGCGGTCGGGGCGCACGTACTCAATGATGACGATCAAGGTGTCGTCGCCCCGTGCCGGTTCGCGTCGGGGCGGCGCCCCCAGCCGTTCCCAACTGGTCTACACCAGTTTAGGGCGACCGCCAAACCAGGCCTGTCCCGGGAGGACGCCGATGAGTTCCGACGCTGCCGCGGCCCCGCGGAAGAAGCCGCGGAAGAAGGGGTGGAACGGCCTGTTCCAGGGCCTGCAGAAGATGGGCCGCAGCCTCCAGCTGCCCATCGCGGTCCTGCCCGCCGCCGGCATCCTCAACCGTCTCGGCCAGCCGGACGTCTTCGGCGCCGACGGGCTCGGCTGGACGAACGTCGCCAAGGTCTTCGCGGCGGCCGGGGGCTCCCTGCTCGACTCCTCGCTCGGTCTGCCGCTGCTGTTCTGCATCGGTGTGGCGATCGGCATGGCGAAGAAGTCGGACGGGTCGACGGCGCTCGCGGCGGTCGCGGGCTTCCTCGTCTATTACGCGGTGCTGCGGGCCTTCCCCGACGACTGCCCGACGGACACCACTTTCTCGGCCGCCGGGATGTGGGGTGGCGTCTGCGTCGCGGAGGACGGGACGGTGGCGCAGGCGGCGTACCAGAATCCGGGTGTCTTCGGCGGCATCGTGATGGGGCTGCTGGCCGCGTGGTTCTGGCAGCGCTACCACCGCGTGAAGCTGGTCGACTGGCTCGGCTTCTTCAACGGCCGCCGGCTGGTGCCGATCATCATGGCGTTCGTGGGGCTGGTCTTCGCGGGGCTGTGCGTGTGGATCTGGCCGCCGATCGGTGACGCGCTGACCAGTTTCTCGAAGTGGCTGGTGGATCTGGGCTGGCTGGGCTCGGGCATCTTCGGCGTCGCCAACCGGGCGCTGCTCACGGTGGGCCTGCACCAGTTCCTCAATACGTTCGTGTGGTTCCAGTTCGGTGACTACACGAAGCCGGACGGCACGATGGTGCACGGCGACATCAACCGGTTCCTGGCGGGTGACCCGTCGGCGGGCCAGTTCACCTCGGGGTTCTTCCCGATCATGATGTTCGCGCTGCCCGCGGCGGCGCTGGCGATCACGCACTGCGCGCGTCCCGAGCGGCGCAAGGTGGTCGGCGGCATGATGCTGTCGGTCGGTCTGACGTCGTTCGTCACGGGGATCACCGAGCCGATCGAGTACTCGTTCCTCTTCATCGCCCCGCTGCTGTACGCGCTGCACGCGGTGCTCACGGGTGCGTCGATGGCGGTGACGTGGGCGCTGGGGGTGAAGGACGGGTTCAGCTTCTCGGCGGGGCTGATCGACTACGTCATCAACTGGAGTCTGGCGACGAAGCCGTGGCTGATCCTGCTGATCGGTCTGGGCTTCGGGGTCGTCTATTACTTCGTGTTCCGCTTCGTGATCGTGAAGTTCGATCTGGCGACGCCGGGGCGTGAACCGGAGGAGGAGGCGGAGGCGTTGGACCAGGAGCAGACGAAGGCCTGAGCGGGCCGCCCGGGCAGTGCTCCCGGCTCTTGGTAAGGCCCTCGGACCCCGGGTCCGGGGGCCTTTGGTCTGCCTTTTCCGGATATGGCCCAGCACACAGGAATCACAGGTTCCTTATGTCACCTTCACCGTGCTACAACAGGTCTACACCACTAATGGTGTAGACCACGCGGCCTTCTCGCCGCGTCCCCCGGAGACGCCGCCGTCCCCCACTTCCGTGTCCCCAGGCGGCGCCTTGCCCACTGGAGGAAGTTGTGTCCACGGCCAGTGCCGCCCCCGCGGCCAAGAAGAAGGGCTCCGGCGCGATGGCTGTCATGCAGCGCATCGGCCGCAGCCTCATGCTGCCGGTCGCCGTGCTGCCCGCCGCAGCCCTCCTGGTCCGTTTCGGCCAGGACGACATGCTGGGCCGGGAGTCCTTCCCGACCTTCATCAACAAGCTCGCGGGCTACATGGCGGCGGGCGGTGGCGCGCTGCTCGACAACATGGCGCTGCTGTTCTGCGTCGGCATCGCGATCGGCTTCGCGAAGAAGTCGGACGGTTCGACGGCTCTCGCGGCCGTGACCGGCTACCTGGTCTTCCAGAAGGTGCTCGCCACCTTCACGGACAAGAACCTGCCGAAGGTCGCCGCCGTCGTCGACGGCAAGATCGTCATGAACGAGGCGCCGGTCAACGCCGGTGTGCTCGGCGGCGTCGTCATGGGCATCATCGTCGCCCTGCTGTACCAGAAGTTCTACCGGACCAAGCTGCCCGACTGGGCGGGCTTCTTCGGTGGCCGCCGTCTGGTGCCGATCCTCTCCGCCTTCGCGGGTCTGGTCGCGGGCATCGTCTTCGGTCTGATCTGGCCGGTGCTCGGCACCGGTCTGCACAACTTCAGCGAGTGGCTGGTCGGTTCGGGCGCCGTCGGCGCCGGTGTCTTCGGTGTCGCCAACCGCGCGCTGATCCCGATCGGCATGCACCACCTGCTGAACTCCTTCCCGTGGTTCCAGGCCGGCACGTACAACGACGGCGGCACGGACTACCACGGCGACATCGCCCGCTTCCTGCACGGCGACCCCAGCGCGGGCCAGTTCATGACCGGCTTCTTCCCGATCATGATGTTCGCCCTCCCGGCGGCCTGCCTCGCGATCGTGCACTGCGCCCGTCCCGAGCGCCGCAAGGTCGTCGGCGGCATGATGTTCTCGCTCGCGGCCACCGCCTTCGTGACCGGTGTGACCGAGCCGATCGAGTTCACCTTCATGTTCATCGCCCCGGTGCTGTACGCGATCCACGCGGTGCTGACCGGTGTCTCCATGGCGCTGACCTGGGCGCTCGGCATGAAGGACGGCTTCGGCTTCTCCGCGGGCGCGGTCGACTTCTTCCTGAACCTCGGCATCGCGAAGAACCCGTGGGGCCTGGCCCTGGTGGGCCTGTGCTTCGCGGCGGTCTACTACGTGGTCTTCCGCTTCGCGATCACCAAGTTCAACCTGCCGACACCGGGCCGCGAGTCCGACGAGGAGCTGGCGGAGCTGCAGAAGGCCGAGGCGAAGTAGCCCGCGGCGCAGCTGAACGGGGAAGGGCCGGGCGTTGGTCACCAACGCCGGCCCTTCCCTTTCGCGTGTCAGACCTCGTACGTCACACCGGGCGCCGCCAGCTCCGCCGGCCCTCCGTAGACCGCGCGCGCGTCCGCGAGGTTCACCCGGGGGTCCGTCCACGGCGGGATGTGGGTGAGCAGCAGCCGTCCCGCGCCGGCGCGCTGGGCGCACTCGCCCGCCTCGCGGCCGTTGAGGTGCAGGTCGGGGATGTTCTCCTTGCCGTGTGTGAACGCCGCCTCGCACAGGAACAGGTCGGTGCCCAAGGCGAGTTCGTCCAGGCTGTCGCAGCTGCCGGTGTCGCCGGAGTACGTGAGGGACCGGCCGCCGTGCTCGACGCGGATGGCGTACGCCTCGACGGGGTGGCGCACCTTCTCGTGCGCACCGAGAATGGGCCGATCTCGAACGACGCGGGCTTGACCGTGTGGAAGTCGAAGACCTCGCTCATCGAGGAGGCCGAGGGCGTGTCGGCGTACGCGGTGGTGAGGCGCTGCTCGGTGCCCTCGGGGCCGTAGACCGGGATGGGGGCGCAGCGGCCGCCTTCGTGCCGGTAGTAGCGCGCCACGAAGTACGCGCACATGTCGATGCAGTGGTCGGCGTGCAGGTGGCTGAGGAAGATCGCGTCGAGGTCGTACAGACCGATGTGGCGCTGCAGCTCGCCGAGGGCGCCGTTGCCCATGTCGAGCAGCAACCGGAAGCCGTCGGCCTCGACGAGGTAGCTCGAACAGGCCGACTCCGCTGACGGAAACGACCCCGAGCAGCCGACGACGGTGAGCTTCATGAAGCTGGAACCTCCGCGCTGGCGAAAGAGCTGGGGGGTGGGTGTGCGGTCCGTCGAGCGTAAGGCGCAAAAGGCCTGGTCGCTCCTCCGTCGCGGGCCGTTGTGGGCGAACTCACCTGCGCTGTCACCGGTTCGGGGGGCGTGCGGGGCGGATC
>RBWT01000224.1 GCA_004010275.1 Streptomyces huasconensis | reverse complement strand
CACCCCGCACGGCCCAGCTCACCCCCGACCAGGCCCGCCACACGTCGACGCCGAACCTGCCCGTCCAGGAGGCAAGGGGCGAGGCCTCGGGCGCCGTGGACTACCTCTTCGGCCCCCTCTCCGCCTTCGCCCCCGACCTCGCCGAGACCGCAACCCGGGCCCAAGCCGCCCCCGCGCAGGCCACCGCACACGCCCACCACGCCCCCGCCCGGGCCGACCGCACCCTCGACCGGGCCCGGCGTGACGCCGCTCCCATCGTCGACGAGACGGCCGCAGCCGTGCTGCCGCCCGTCGTCGCCACCGCCGTCGACGGCGTCGTGCCGGTCGCCGGGCGGGCCGTCGGGGACGTGTCGCAGCTGGCGCGGGGCGTGGTCGGCGACGTACAAGCCGTTCGTGGGCGGGGTCGCCGGGGAGGTCCCGCCGTTCGCGCAGGCGGTGGTGAGCGAGGAGGTGCAGCCGTTCGCGGGCGGGGTCGTCGGCTCCGTCACGCCGCTCGTGCGGACCCGTCACCGACCAGGTGCGGCCGTCGTGCAGGGCGTCGGCGGCAGCGCGGACGCCTTCGCGACGGTGTGACGGTGACGTGCGGCCCTTCGCGGGCGGCGTCGTCGCGCAGGTCCAGCCGTTCGCGCAGGACCTGGCCGGCGACACGGTCGCCCCGCACGCGCAGGCGCTGGCGGGCAACGCCGTCACCGGCGCCCAGGACGTGGCCGACGACGTGACGCCGAGCTACGTGCCCGCGTACACCTCGGACGCGCCGTACACCTCGTACGCCTCATACGCCTCGCACCCCTCCCACGCGGCGCACACCTCGTACCCCTCCCACACCGGCTGATCGCTGGAGCAACGGAAGCAAACGGGCGGCCCCTGACGCGGCGGGGGCCGCCCTCCGTGCCCGGCGGCGCCCCTTCGCGGCAGCGACCTGTGACCGTCATCACCGCCCAAATGTGATCTGCGATTTAGGGACCCACGGTCCACGGCGATAACCTGCGAGACGGACATGCCGCGTATTGGACTCCGTCCTACGCCTCCCTTGTGACAGCGCAGTCACGTTGCCCTCCGCGGCACGCCCACGCAGACAGCTGACACCAAAGCAGCGAGATCGCAGCGAGATCACGGATTAGGGACGGACGCGCGTGGACCTGTTCGAGTACCAGGCGAGGGACCTCTTCGCCAAGCACGGTGTACCGGTGCTGGCCGGTGAAGTCATCGACACGCCTGAGGCGGCGCGCGAGGCCACCGAGCGGCTTGGCGGCAAGTCGGTCGTCAAGGCGCAGGTGAAGGTCGGTGGCCGCGGCAAGGCCGGCGGCGTGAAGCTGGCGGCGAACCCGGACGAGGCCGTCGCTCGCGCGACGGACATCCTCGGCATGGACATCAAGGGCCACACGGTCCACAAGGTGATGATCGCCGAGCTGTCTCCGGAGATCGAGGCCGAGTACTACGTCTCGTACCTCCTCGACCGCACCAACCGCACCTTCCTGGCGATGGCCTCGGTGCAGGGCGGCATGGACATCGAGGAGGTCGCGGAGAAGACCCCCGAGGCCCTCGCGAAGGTCCCGGTCAACGCCGTCGAGGGCGTGGACATCGAGAAGGCCCGCGAGATCGTGGCGCAGGCGAAGTTCCCGGCCGACGTGGCCGAGAAGGTCGCCGAGGCCATGGTGACCCTGTGGGACACCTTCGTCGCCGAGGACGCGCTCCTCGTCGAGGTCAACCCGCTGGTGAAGACCAAGGACGGCCGCATCCTGGCCCTGGACGGCAAGGTGTCCCTGGACGCCAACGCCGACTTCCGCCAGCCGGAGCACGAGGCGCTCGAGGACAAGGACGCAGCCAACCCGCTCGAGGCTGCTGCCAAGGCCAAGGGCCTCAACTACGTGAAGCTCGACGGCGAGGTCGGCATCATCGGCAACGGCGCGGGTCTCGTGATGAGCACCCTCGACGTCGTCGCGTACGCCGGTGAGGCGCACGGCGGCGTGAAGCCCGCCAACTTCCTCGACATCGGCGGCGGGGCCTCCGCCGAGGTCATGGCGAACGGCCTGGAGATCATCCTCGGCGACGCGGACGTCAAGTCCGTCTTCGTCAACGTCTTCGGTGGCATCACCGCGTGCGACGAGGTCGCCAACGGCATCGTGCAGGCCCTGGAGCTGCTTGCCTCCAAGGGCGAGAAGGTCGAGAAGCCGCTGGTCGTGCGCCTCGACGGCAACAACGCGGAGCTGGGTCGCAAGATCCTGAGCGACGCCAACCACCCGCTCGTGCAGCGTGTGGACACCATGGACGGCGCGGCCGACAAGGCCGCCGAGCTCGCGGCCGCGAAGTAAGGGACGAGGGACAGAACAGCCATGGCTATCTTCCTCAACAAGGACAGCAAGGTCATCGTCCAGGGCATGACCGGTGCCACGGGCATGAAGCACACCAAGCTGATGCTCGGTGACGGCACCAACATCGTCGGCGGCGTGAACCCGCGCAAGGCCGGCACGTCCGTCGACTTCGACGGCACCGAGGTCCCGGTCTTCGGCACGGTCAAGGAGGCCATGGAGAAGACGGGCGCCAACGTCTCCGTCCTCTTCGTGCCGCCGGCCTTCTCCAAGGCCGCCGTCGTCGAGGCGATCGACGCCGAGATCCCCCTCGCCGTCGTCATCACCGAGGGCATCGCCGTCCACGACTCCGCCGCCTTCTGGGCGTACGCGAAGTCGAAGGGCAACAAGACCCGCATCATCGGCCCGAACTGCCCCGGTCTCATCACGCCGGGCCAGTCGAACGCCGGCATCATCCCGGGCGACATCACGAAGCCGGGCCGCATCGGCCTGGTCTCGAAGTCCGGCACGCTGACGTACCAGATGATGTACGAGCTGCGTGACATCGGCTTCTCGTCGGCCGTCGGCATCGGGGGCGACCCGGTCATCGGCACGACGCACATCGACGCCCTGGAGGCGTTCGAGGCCGACCCCGACACCGACCTGATCGTCATGATCGGTGAGATCGGCGGCGACGCCGAGGAGCGCGCGGCGGACTACATCAAGGCCAACGTGACCAAGCCGGTCGTCGGCTACGTCGCGGGCTTCACGGCGCCCGAGGGCAAGACGATGGGCCACGCCGGCGCCATCGTCTCCGGCTCCTCCGGCACCGCGCAGGCCAAGAAGGAGGCCCTTGAGGCCGCCGGCGTCAAGGTTGGCAAGACGCCGACCGAGACGGCGAAGCTGGCGCGGGCCATCCTGGCGGGCTGACCCCCGGCCGTTATGGAAGCGCGCCCGCATCTCTGTCGAGGTGCGGGCCCGCTTCTTGCTTTTCGCGTACGGGTCGGCGGGGGCCGGTCGCGCAGTTCCCCGCGCCCCTTTCAGGCGCTACTTCGACTGCGGGGTCAGGCGGTGCGGGCCCGTCGTCACTTCCGCGCGGAGCTTCTCGCGCAGCTCCGCGTCCTCGTGCGTGAGGGGACCCGGGCCCATCCGGGCCGGTACGCCGCTGATGGCCTTGCCCGGGGCCTGCGGCGGTTCGTAGCGGGTGGGGGCCGTGCGCAGGGTCAGTGCCGTGGCCCCGACGATCAAGGTGGTGAGCGCGATGGCCGCGCGCGGGTCCAGAGGCGGGCGCGGCGCTCACCGGTGACCCGTACGCGCTCCGGATTCGGCACCCCGAGCTTCTCCGCGGCGCCCAGTTCGCCGAGGCGCCGGTGCAGGGTCTCGGGGTCGGCCAGGTCGGGCAGCCGCTCGGCGATCAGCTCGCGCGCGTACAGCAGGCGGTTGGCGGTGGCGGGCGTGCTCGCCTCGGTCTCGGCGGCCGTGTCGGGCAGGTCGAGGCCGATGCCGTCGTAGAGCAGCAGGGCACGGCGCTGGGCGGGCGACAGGCTCAGGAGTACGCCGAACAGGACGCGGTCGGCGGGTTCGGCGGGCGGGGCGTCCGGGAAGTGCAGCCCCGGCCGGAAGCGGTGCCACGGTGACACCGCGTACTCGTGCGCGGCCGGCGCGCACCCATCCCGCGGGGTCGCGGTCCACGGCCACCTCGGGCCAGCGCTGCCAGGCCTGCTGGAAGGCGCGTTCTACGGCTTCCTGGGCGAGGGTGCGGCGCCCGGTGAGCAGGTAGGTCTGGCGGACCAGGGTGGGGGCGGTCTCCTGGCAGAGGGCGTCGAAGGCCTGTGCGGGCGTGAGATCTGCCCGCTGCGCGGGGGCCGGTCGGCGGTGCGGGTGGCCGGTCACCGCGGCCGGGGCGGCGGTCGCGGCCGTCGGCGTCAGCGGCTTGGCCGCGCGCTTGGCCGGCGGCTCGGGCCGCGTCGTCGACCTGGCGCCCTCGGTCGGCTGCGTACGCGGGTTACGGCGGGCGGGTGAGGCGGGTGAGGCGGAAGCGGGTGTGGTCTTGGGTCCGGGTGCGGGGGCGGGTGAGGGTGCGGTCCTCCCGGTCTGCTCCTCGGCGGCCGTGGTCAGAAAACGCGCGTACGCCTCATGGGTGCGGCCCCGGGGGTTCGTGCGGCCCCTTTCCCAGGAGCGGACCGTTTCGCGCGAGACGCCCAGCCGCGCGGCGAGGGCGGCCTGGCTCAGCGACTTCGCCTCGCGCAGCCTGCGGCGTTCCTTGGGGGACGGCAGAGACGTGGCAGGGCTCTGGGGCATGTCGGACTCTCCGCACCGTGGGCCGACGCGCGGCGGACGGCCGGGCGCAGCCGAGCCGCCGAACGAAAAAGTACATAAACGTATATTGGGCGACACATCCGGTATTCGCCTGTTACGAGGAGAAAGCGCGTGTCGTTGGGAGCATGGCCGGGTGACCCAGACGACCGATCACAGTGCCTCGCCGCCCCTCGTGCAGCTGTTGAGCGAACGGTCCCGTGACCGTTCCCCCGGACTGGCCACCTGCCTGGCGGGCGGCGCCGTCGCGGCGGGACTCGGTCTCGGCTCGCTCGCCGTCCTGGTGATCGCCCTGTGGATCAGCTCGCCGTACCCGGACAGCGGTCCCGACGGGGCGCTGCACATCGCGGCGAGCCTGTGGCTGCTCGCGCACGGCACGGAGCTGATCAGGGCGGACACGCTCTCGGCGGCGCCGCGCCGGTCGGCGTGACGCCCCTGCTCCTCGCCGCGCTGCCGGGCTGGCTCGTGTACCGGGCCGCGCGGGACGCGACCGACCCCGAGGACCACGGCCACCCGGTGGGCACGGCGTGGTGCGGGGTGGTGAGCGGCTATCTGCTGGTCGGCACGCCGCGGTGCTGTACGCGTCCGGCGGCGAACTGCGGCCCGACCTCCTCGACGCGGCGCTGCGCTGCGGTGTTCGCGGCGGGCGCGGCGGCCTGCGGGGTGTGGGCGGCGCACGGCTGCGCGCGCGGTCCGCTCCCGGCACCCCTGCGGCCCGCGCTCGCCGTCCTGCCCCGGGTGCTGCGCGCCCATCTCCTGCAGGGGTTCTTCGTACGCGACAGAACGCTGGCCGTGCTGCGGGCCGGGGCGGCGGGGGCGGTGGCGCTCGTCGGCGGCGTGCGCGTTCCTCGTCACGGTGGCGCTGCTTTTCTGCGTGGGGTCGGTGACGGAGGCGTTCGCGCAGGTCACGGATGTGCGGTCGGGGCAGTTCGCGGTGCTGCTGCTGGCCCTCGCGCTGGTGCCGAACGCGGCGGTGTGGGGCGCGGCGTACGGCCTCGGCCCCGGCTTCGTGCTCGGCGCGGGAAGCGTGGTGACGCCCCTGGCCGTCGACGCGGGCCCGGCGCTGCCGACGTTCCCGCTGCTGGAGGCGGTGCCCGCGGCGGGGCTCGGGGTGCCGCTCGGGTGGGCGACGGGGGTGGTGCCGGTGGTGGCGGGCTTCGTGGTGGCGTGGTGCACGGTCCAGTCGGCGGCGCCCGCCTTCGGGGAGCGCGACGAGGCCTGGTCGCTGGGGCGCACGGCCCTGGGCGCGACGGGTGCGGCGGTGCTGTGCGGAGTGGCCACGGCGGTGCTCGCGCCCTGGCGGGCGGACCGATGGGCGCGGAGCTGCTCGCGGAGTTCGGCCCGGTGTGGTGGCGGACGGGCGCGGCGGCCGTGGCCTGGACCCTGCCGATCGCGCTGCCGACGGCGCTGCTCCTGCGCGCGTGGCGGCTCCGGAAGGGCAGGGACACCGCCGGGGGCGGGGCGGAGGGGGCAGAGGTGGCTTCCGGTGGCGACAAGCGGCGTCGGAAGGGGCCGGGCGGGCCGCCGAAGCCCGCTCCGGACGTCTCCCCGGTTCCTTGCGCCGAGGCGGCGGCCGATCCGGGGAGGCCTCCGGCTCCGGACGTCGGGCGTGGACGCCTCGCTTCGCGTTGCCGTCCCCGCGCGGCTTGCGGCTTCCGCGGCCCCGGCTGCCGCGCTGGGGGCGGCCCGGGCCTCGGTCTCGCCCTCGCAGGGCTCTCCCGCGTCACGCTTCCGTGGCGGACGAGCGGGCCGCCGGCCGAAGCGACGACTCCCACTCCGACCCCCGCTCCGACTCCCGCCCGCCCCAGGCCTCGGCGCCGGACTCACCCCCGGGCCCCCCTGCCAGCCGTACGCCGGAAGTCCCCGGCGACACGTGAGACCAGAAGGGGGCGGGGGCGTCAGTCTTCCTGCTCGCCCAGGAGCGGACGCAGCCGCTCGGGCAGGAGGTCCTCGCAGGACTGCTTCGACGTGGTGGTGAGCGCGTCGTCCACGCACGTGTAGTAGTCGCGGTAGACCAGCTGCGCCGTGAACGTCCCCGCCACCATGACCAGCGCCAGCGCACCCGTCACCAGACCGCTGATCGCCGCCGTCGTCTGCGGACGCGTGGACGGCGGCCCGCCCTGCGCCCCGCCGGGGGCGCCGGCACCGGCCGCGGGCCGCGTCTGGTCCGGCGTACGCGGCTTCGCCCGCAGCGACTGGACGGCCCACATCACCGCGAAGGCGCCGAGCGCCAGCGCGACGTACCGCCAGCCGAACAGCGCGAAGAAGAAGGACCACATGCCCGAGAGCAGGGCGTAGCGCGCGGCGCGCTGGGCCGGGTCCGTCGGGTCCCAGCGCAGACCGCCGCCAGACCCGGGGGGCCCTTCCTTGCCGGGGCCGCCCTGCGGGCCGGGCCGCTCGCCGAAGCCGCCCGGCGAGCGGCCGGGCTGGCGGTCGCTCCACTGGCTGCCCCAGGGGGAGCCGTGGCCGCGCCACCGGAGCCGTCGGGCGTGGAGCCGTCGGCGCTGTCGCGGGGCGGCGCGGCTGCCACGGCCGGTCCGGGGTCCCCTCCGGCGGCGGCGCGAAGGGGTTGTCGTCGTCCTTGCCCGTTGCCTGCGGGCCCGAGCCCCGGGACTCCGGTCCCTGGGAGTCGGAGTCCTGCGGTGGAGACGAAGGGCGGCTACGGTCCGGCATCAGGTGTGCGTCTTCCCCTTGGTAGAGCCGTGGTGGAGAGCCGTGGAGCCCGCATGCGGCACCGCGTGCGGCTCGGCCACCCGGCGATCGTCGGTATTGGCGCCTTTTCCCCAGACGCTACCTTCCGCGCGCGCCCCCGTCCCGTGAGGGGCGGTTCCGGGTGCCGGTATCGTTGCTGACGGTCGGCCGCTTCGTAGAGTTCCCCGTATCGCGGGGCTCGAAGCCTTCGTACGACCGTACAAAGACGCATCTTCCGAGAAAGGGCCCCGCTGTGGCCGAACGCGCCGTGGCCGAGAGTGCCGAGGGCGAGAGCGCCGTGGGCGAGAGCGCTGTGGACCCGCGTCCCAAGCGACTCGTCGTGCTGGTCTCCGGGTCGGGCACGAACCTCCAGGCCCTGATCGACGCCATCCACGCCCAGGGCGCGCGGGCCTACGGCGCGCGATCGTCGCCGTCGGCGCCGACCGCGACGGCATCGCGGGCCTGGAGCGCGCCGAGCGCGCCGGCATCCCGACCTTCGTCTGCCGCGTGAAGGACCACGCGACCCGCGACGCGTGGGACCTGGCCCTGGCCGAGGCGACGGCCGCGCACGGACCGGACCTGGTGGTCTCCGCCGGGTTCATGAAGATCGTGGGGAAGGAGTTCCTCGCGCGCTTCGGCGGGCGGTTCGTGAACACCCACCCCGCCCTGCTGCCCAGTTTCCGGGGGCCCACGCGCGCGCGACGCACTCGCGTACGGCGTGAAGGTCACCGGCTGCACCGTCCACTTCGTCGACGACGGCGTCGACACCGGCCCGATCATCGCCCAGGGCGTGGTCGAGGTCCGGGACGAGGACGACGAGAGCGCTCTGCACGAGCGCATCAAGGAAGTCGAGCGCACGCTGCTCGTCGATGTCGTGGGGCGTCTGGCCCGGCACGGCTACCGCATTGAGGGACGAAAGGTTCTTATCCCGTGACCGCCGAAGCTACGAACGCGAACGCCGCGCAGCGCCCCATCAAGCGCGCGCTCGTCAGCGTCTACGACAAGACCGGCCTCGAAGACCTCGCGCGCGGGCTGCACGAGGCGGGTGTCGAGCTGGTCTCCACCGGCTCCACGGCCGCGCGGATCGCCGCCGCCGGGGTGCCCGTCACCAAGGTCGAGGAGCTGACCGGCTTCCCCGAGTGCCTGGACGGCCGGGTCAAGACCCTGCACCCCAAGGTCCACGCGGGCATCCTCGCCGACCTGCGCCTGGAGGACCACCGCAACCAGCTCGCCGAGCTGGGCGTCGAGCCCTTCCAGCTCGTCGTCGTGAACCTCTACCCCTTCAAGGAGACCGTCGCCTCGGGCGCCACTCCCGACGAATGCGTGGAGCAGATCGACATCGGCGGCCCCTCGATGGTCCGTGCCGCCGCCAAGAACCACCCCTCCGTCGCGGTCGTCACCGACCCGAAGCGGTACGCCGACGTTCTCGCGGCGGTCAAGGCGGGCGGCTTCGACCTGGCCGCGCGCAAGCGGCTCGCGGGAGAAGCGTTCCAGCACACGGCGGCGTACGACGTCGCGGTCGCCGGCTGGTTCGCCGACGGGTACGCCGCCGCGGACGACTCGGGCCACCCCGGGTTCCTCGGCGCGACGTACGAGCGCAAGAACGTCCTGCGCTACGGCGAGAACCCGCACCAGGGCGCGGCCCTCTACGTCGACGGCACGGGCGGCCTCGCCGAGGCCGAGCAGCTGCACGGCAAGGAGATGTCGTACAACAACTACACGGACACGGACGCCGCGCGCCGTGCCGCGTACGACCACGACGAGCCCTGCGTCGCGATCATCAAGCACGCCAACCCGTGCGGCATCGCGATCGGCGCGGACGTCGCCGAGGCGCACCGCAAGGCGCACGCCTGCGACCCGCTCTCGGCGTTCGGCGGCGTCATCGCCGTCAACCGTCCGGTGAGCAAGGAGATGGCGGAGCAGGTCGCCGACATCTTCACCGAGGTCATCGTGGCGCCCGGGTACGAGGACGGTGCCCTCGACGTCCTCACCAAGAAGAAGAACATCCGCGTGCTGCGCGCCGAGCAGGCGCCGGCCAGCCCCGTCGAGGTCAAGCAGATCGACGGCGGCGCGCTGCTCCAGGTCACCGACCGCCTCCAGGCCGACGGCGACGACCCCGCCAACTGGACGCTGGCCACGGGCGAGGCCCTCCCCTTCGCGAGCTGGCCGAGCTGGCGTTCGCCTGGAAGGCGTGCCGCGCGGTCAAGTCCAACGCGATCCTGCTCGCCAAGGACGGCGCCTCGGTCGGCGTCGGCATGGGCCAGGTCAACCGCGTCGACTCCGCGAAGCTCGCCGTCGAGCGGGCGGGCGAGGAGCGGGCGCGCGGCTCGTACGCGGCCTCCGACGCGTTCTTCCCCTTCCCCGACGGCCTGGAGATCCTGACCGCCGCGGGCGTCAAGGCCGTGGTCCAGCCGGGCGGTTCGGTCCGCGACGAGCTGGTCGTGGAGGCGGCGAAGAAGGCGGGCGTCACGATGTACTTCACGGGGACGCGGCACTTCTTCCACTGAGCCGCACCTGACGTCCGTACGTATGTGTGGATGTGCGTGCGTGTGTGAGTACGACGTGGCCGCGTCCTTCCTCCGGGGAGGGACGCGGCCACCGTCGGTGCCCCGTACGCGTACGGGGTCAAGTCGCTCAGTAGCGGGGGCGGTTGAACCAGGCCGTGCCGCTGGGGACAACCGGCGCCATCGTGATGATGACGGCGAAGACGACCCAGATGAGCGGGAAGATGATGGCGCTCGCGAAGCCCGTGTCCATGCCGACGAAGAGGTAGATCAGGCCGACGACGCCGCCGAGCGCGCCGTAGATCACCGTGGTGATCCGGACGCCCTGACCGCCTCGGCTGAACTTCACGCCCAGCGTGATCGAGAGCGCGGCCAGCGCGGCGGCGATGAGGGCGAAGATCACGAAGATGCCGGTGGCCGCGTCACCGAAGTCGCTGGTGCTCGTGAATCCCAGGTCATCGGCGCTGTCCGAGACGTCGTTGGCCACCGCGGCGACGTAGAGGCAGCTGATCGCGCCGAGGATCTGCGCCGCCGAGATGAGGAACAGGAAGACGCGCGCGGTGACCAGGAGGCCCGGCATCGACTGCGGCATCATGTTGCCGCCCGGGTAGCCGGGGTAGGCCGGCTGCTGCGGGTAGCCGTAGCCCTGCTGCGGCGGGACGCCGGGCGGGGGCTGCTGGGGGTAGCCGTATCCGGGAGCGGCCGGGGGCTGCTGGGGCGGCTGCCCGTAGGGGTTGTTCGGGTCGCCGTAACTCATGGCGGTCTTCCTCCGTCGGGTGGTGCGGGGACGACGCGGCACATCACGGAGGTAGGTATTACAGATGCGGTCCGTCCCCCCGACACTGCCCGCGGCACTGTGCCGCTTATCGTTCTTTAGGCGTGGCTTATTTGTCCAGCCGCATTCCGTATGTGTTGTGCAAGTGCAACCTCGCTGATCAGCTGTTGGGGCGCCGGGAGGCCGGGGGAGCGCCCTGATTGGTACCGGGCGGGCCTCATCCGGGAAGATGGGGTCATGACCGCCCAGATTCTCGATGGCAAGGCCACCGCAGCCGCGATCAAGTCCGAACTGACCGCCCGCGTGGCGGCCCTGAAGGAGAAGGGCGTCACGCCCGGACTCGGTACCGTCCTGGTCGGCGACGACCCGGGCAGCCAGAAGTACGTCGCGGGCAAGCACCGCGACTGCGCGCAGGTCGGCATCGCCTCCATCCAGCGCGAACTGCCCGCCACCGCCTCGCAGGAGGAGATCGAGGCGGTCGTCCGCGAGCTGAACGACGACCCCGCCTGCACCGGCTACATCGTGCAGCTCCCGCTGCCCAAGGGCATCGACGAGAACCGTGTCCTGGAGCTGATGGACCCGGACAAGGACGCCGACGGCCTGCACCCGATGAACCTCGGCCGCCTCGTCCTGAACGAGCCGGCGCCGCTGCCCTGCACCCCGTACGGCATCATCCGGCTGCTGCGGCAGCATGACGTCGAGATCAAGGGCGCCGAGGTCGTGGTGGTGGGCCGCGGTGTGACCATCGGCCGGCCGATGCCGCTCCTGCTCACCCGCAAGTCCGAGAACGCGACGGTCACGCAGTGCCACACCGGTACGCGTGACCTGGCGGCGCACCTGAAGCGGGCCGACATCATCGTGGCCGCGGCGGGCGTCCCGCACCTCATCAAGCCCGAGGACGTGAAGCCGGGCGCGGCCGTCCTGGACGTCGGCGTCTCGCGCGACGAGAGCGGCAAGATCGTCGGAGACGTCCACCCGGGCGTCGCGGAGGTCGCCGGCTGGATCTCCCCGAACCCGGGCGGCGTCGGCCCGATGACCCGCGCCCAGCTCTTGGTGAACGTCGTCGAGGCCGCCGAGGCGAATCGCTGCCGCGAGCTGACCCGGAAGAGGGACGAGCTCATGAACGCAGAATCCGAGCGGGTGGGGCGGCGGATGTCGG
>RBWT01000223.1 GCA_004010275.1 Streptomyces huasconensis | reverse complement strand
CCTTTCGGGGCGGGTTGCGAGCGGCGTGGGGAAGTGCGGGTCGTGCGTGGTTGCTCGGCGCAGTTCCCGCGCCCCCTTCGGGGCGCGGGGTCTGGGCCGTGCGTCGGGAAGTGCGGGCCGTATGGTGGCTGGTCGCGCAGTTCCCCGCGCCCCTTCGGGGTCGCCCCTTTTAGGGCGCGGGGAACGGGGTGTCAGGACGTGAGGCGGGTGATGGCCTCTTCCACCGTCAGTTCTTCGCGCTCGCCCGTGCGGCGGTCCTTCAGTTCTACGACGCCCTCGGCGGAGCGGCGGCCCGCGACCAGGATCTGGGGGACGCCGATCAGCTCCGCGTCGGTGAACTTCACGCCCGGGGAGACCCCGGCCCGGTCGTCCACGAGGACCCGCGCGCCCGCGGCGCCCAGCTTCTCCGCGACGTCCAGGGCCAGCTCGGTCTGGAGAGCCTTGCCCGCGGCGACCACGTGGACGTCGGCGGGGGCGACCTCCTTGGGCCAGCACAGGCCCTTGTCGTCGGCGGTCTGCTCGGCGAGGGCCGCCACCGCGCGGGAGACGCCGATGCCGTACGAGCCCATGGTCACGCGGACCGGCTTGCCCTGCTGGCCGAGGACGTCGAGCTGGAAGGTGTCGGCGTACTTGCGGCCGAGCTGGAAGATGTGGCCGATCTCGATGGCGCGGTCCAGCTTGAGGCCGGTGCCGCAGGAGGGGCACGGGTCGCCCTCCTCGACCACGACGACGTCCAGGTAGTCGTCGACCTCGAAGTCACGGCCGCAGACGACGTTCTTGGCGTGCTTGTCCTGCTTGTTGGCGCCCGTGATCCAGGCGGTGCCGGGGGCGACGCGGGGGTCGGCGATGTAGCGGACCTTCTCCAGGCCCTGCGGGCCGACGTAGCCGCGTACGAGGTCCTCGCGGCCCTCGAAGTCCTCGGCGGTGACCAGCTCGACCTCGGCCGGGGCCAGGTGCTCGCCGAGCTTGCCGAGGTCGACCTCGCGGTCGCCGGGGACGCCGACGGCCACGATCTCGCCGTCGACCTTGACCAGGAGGTTCTTCAGGGTCGCGGAGGCCGGGACGCCGAGGTGCTCGGCGAGCGTCTCGATGGTCGGGGTGTCGGGGGTGTCCAGCTCCTCGACGGGGCCGTGCGCCGAGCCGTCGACCGGGGCGAGCGCGAAGGTGACGGCCTCGGTGTTGGCGGCGTAGTCGCACGCCGGCAGTCCACGAAGGTGTCCTCGCCGGCCGGGGCGGGGGCCAGGAACTCCTCGGACTTGGAGCCGCCCATGGCGCCCGCGACGGCGGACACGATGCGGTAGTCGAGGCCGAGGCGCTCGAAGATGCGCTGGTAGGCGCCGCGGTGCAGGGCGTACGACTCGGCGAGGCCCTCGTCCGTGGTGTCGAAGGAGTACGAGTCCTTCATCTGGAACTCGCGGCCGCGCAGCACACCGGCGCGGGGGCGGGCCTCGTCGCGGTACTTGGTCTGGATCTGGTAGAGGATCACCGGCAGGTCCTTGTAGGACGAGCACTGGTCCTTGACCACCTGGGTGAAGATCTCCTCGTGGGTGGGGCCGAGGAGGTAGTCGGCGCCCTTGCGGTCCTTGAGGCGGAAGAGCAGGTCGCCGTACTCCTCGTAGCGACCGGAGGCCTCGTAGGGCTCCTTGGGGAGGAGGGCCGGGAGCAGGACCTCCTGGCCGCCGATGGCGTCCATCTCCTCGCGGACGACGCGGGCGATGTTCTCGTAGACCTTCTTGCCGAGCGGCAGCCAGGTCCAGATGCCGGCGGCGGTGCGGCGGACGTAGCCGGCCCGGACGAGGAGCTTGTGGTTGAGCGTCTCGGCGTCCGCGGGGTCGTCGCGCAGTGTCTTGACCATCAACCGGGACATGCGCTGGACCTGGGCCATGATGAACTCCTGCTACAAGAAGGTCCCCCTCTGCCCGGGCGGGGCCGGGAGCTCGGGGAAGGGTTTGGCTAGGAGGTTAGCCGGGGCGCGGGCGCGGGCGGAAATCGGTTCCCGGTTCAGCCCCGGCGCGGCAGCGGCAGCGGGGCGCCCATCACGGCGTACGGCTTGGCGGCGCTGGGGAACAGGACGCGGCGCGCCAGGTCCGTGTAGCCGAGGGAGCGGTACAGGCCGCGGGCGGGGCTCTCGACGTCGATCGCGGAGAGGATCGAGCGGGGCTCGGCGACGCCCTCGGTGATGGTGGTGATCAGTGAGCGGCCGATGCCGCGGTTCTGGTGGCCGGGGTGGACGTGCAGTTCGGTGATGACGAAGGAGTCGTCGAGCCAGCCGTCCAGCTGCCGGCCGCGGAGGTAGGGCTCGACAACCGTCGACCACCAGTGGCGGCGGTCGTTGGGCATGCCGTAGACGAAGCCGACGAGCCGGTCGTCGGGGGTGGTCGCGCCGAACGAGCGGGCCCCGGGGTAGGTGAGGTGGCGCAGGACGATCTGGCGCCGCACGGCCACCTCTTCGTCGCTCAGCCCGAAGGCATGGGCCTGGACGTCCAGCGCTTCGTCCACCCGCGCGGCGAGGTCGAGGGGCCCGATCACGACGTCGTCAGTCATGGGGCGACCCTACTTGGCGCCGCCGCGCTTCTGAACAGGGCGCTCTGGTTGGACGGCGGGCCGGGCGGCAGCCGGTGCCGGGCGTCAGAACAGGACGCTCATGAACGCGCCGACTTCCTTGAACCCCACGCGTCGGTACGCCGCCCGGGCCGCGGTGTTGTAGTCGTTCACGTACAGGCTGACCACGGGGGCGACGTCCGCGAGGGCGTAGCGCAGGACGGCGGCCATGCCGGGGGCGGCGAGGCCGCGGCCGCGGTACTCGGGGGCCACCCAGACGCCCTGGACCTGGCAGGCCCGAGGGGTGGCGGCGCCGATCTCGGCCTTGAAGACGACCTTGCCGTCGTCGTCGAGGCGGGCGAAGGAGCGGCCCGCGCCGACGAGTTCGGCGACCCGGGCCTGGTAGAGGAGTCCGCCGTCGCCGGCCATCGGGGAGATGCCGACCTCCTCGGTGAACATCGCCACGCACGCCGGCATGATCGTGTCCATCTCGTCCTTGCGGACGCGGCGGACGTACGGATCGGGGGTGATGTCGTCCGGCAGCCGGTCGGTGACCATCAGGGGCTGGCGGGTGCGGACCTCGCGGGCGGGGCCCCAGGACGGTTCGAGGAGCCGCCACAGCTCGGCCGTGGCGGTCGCGGGCCCGACGATGGAGGAGCAGCGACGGCGGCCCGGCGGGCGCGGTCGGCGAAGCCGCGCACGGCCCGCGGGGTGGCGCAGATGGGGACGAGGTTGGCGCCCGCGTAGCAGAGGGACTCCAGCATGCCGCCCTCGTACCAGCCCCACATCTCACCGCCGAGCCGCCACGGGTCGAGACCGGCCACCTGGACGCGAGCGGTCACAAAGGCGTTCGCGACCGGCTCGCGGTCGAGCACGGCCATCGCGGCGTCGAGGTCACTCGGTTCGAGGACCCGGGTGGTGGTCTGAGTCAACACGTGCGGGGGCCTCACCATACGGTCTGCTGATCACGCACTGTACCTGGCGGGGGCGGGTTGTGCGGGGGGTGCCTTTGGGGGCCCTGGTTGGGGGCGGCTCGGGGCGTCGGTGGAGCCCCGGGGCTGTTCGTGGAGGCCGGCCGGTCGGCGCTCAGTCATCCGTGGCCCCGGAAGCCGGGTCGTACGTACGTGGGAACAGGCCCCGCGCCATACGTGAAGGCCGGCCCCCGGAGCATCCTCGGGGCCGGCCTCAGGGCGTTCGGCAAGGCGTCGGAAAAGGGGGGCCTCCGGGAAGGCCCGGGGTCAGCCCGCTACCGAGATGGTCGGCTCGCCGGAGGCCACGCCGTCCTTCTCCATCTGTTCGGCGATCTTCATCGCCTCGTCGATGAGGGTCTCCACGATCTTCGACTCGGGGACGGTCTTGATGACCTCGCCCTTGACGAAGATCTGGCCCTTGCCGTTGCCGGAGGCGACGCCGAGGTCGGCCTCGCGGGCCTCGCCGGGGCCGTTGACGACGCAGCCCATGACGGCGACGCGCAGCGGCACCTCCATGCCCTCCAGGCCCGCGGTGACCTCCTCCGCCAGCTTGTAGACGTCGACCTGGGCGCGGCCGCAGGACGGGCAGGAGACGATCTCCAGGCGGCGCTGACGCAGGTTGAGGGACTCAAGGATCTGGATGCCGACCTTGATCTCCTCGGCCGGCGGCGCCGACAGGGAGACCCGGATCGTGTCGCCGATGCCCTCGGAGAGCAGCGCGCCGAAGGCGACCGCCGACTTGATCGTGCCCTGGAAGGCAGGTCCGGCCTCGGTGACACCCAGGTGCAGCGGGTAGTCACAGGCCGCGGCCAGCTGACGGTAGGCCTGCACCATGACCACCGGGTCGTTGTGCTTCACCGAGATCTTGATGTCCCGGAAGTCGTGCTCCTCGAAGAGCGACGCCTCCCACAGCGCCGACTCGACCAGGGCCTCCGGCGTCGCCTTGCCGTACTTCTTCAGCAGGCGCGCGTCCAGGGAGCCCGCGTTGACGCCGATCCGGATCGGCGTGCCCGCGTCCTTGGCGGCCTTCGCGATCTCCTTGACCTTGTCGTCGAACTGCTTGATGTTGCCCGGGTTCACCCGGACCGCCGCGCACCCGGCGTCGATCGCCGCGAAGACGTACTTCGGCTGGAAGTGGATGTCCGCGATGACCGGGATCTGCGACTTCCGGGCGATCGTCGCCAGCGCGTCGGCGTCATCCTGCGTCGGACAGGCGACACGTACGATCTGGCAGCCCGAGGCCGTCAGCTCCGCGATCTGCTGGAGCGTGGCGCCGATGTCGGACGTCCGCGTCGTCGTCATCGACTGCACCGACACCGGTGCGTCCCCGCCCACGGCCACCGAACCGACCTGGATCTTGCGGCTGACCCGTCGGTCGGCGAGCTTGGTCGGAACGGACGGAATTCCGAGCGATACGGCAGTCATCTGGCGAGCATCCCCAAGAGTGTGGATCACAAGAGTGTGGTCACAGGAGTGTGGATCGAAGAGCGTGGATCGAGGCCCCGGGATCAGCGGGCTCCAGGCTCCGAGATTACGGCACCTCGTGCGGCCCGGGCACATCACGTCCCCGACACCACCCGAAGGAGGGCGCCCGGCACCTGCCGTGCCGGGCCGCCGCGGACCTCGCCGCGTCAGGAGATTCTCACCGGGTTCACGACGTCCGCGATGAGCACCAGGAGCGTGAAGCAGATGAAGATCCCCGCCACCACATAGGCGACCGGCATCAGCTTCGCCACGTCGAAGGGCCCCGGGTCGGGGCGGCGCAGGACCTTCGCCGTGTTGCGGCGCACGGACTCCCACAGGGCGCCCGCGATGTGGCCGCCGTCCAGCGGGAGCAGCGGCAGCATGTTGAAGAGGAAGAGCGAGAGGTTGAAGCCCGCGATGAGGAACAGCATCATCGCGATCTGGTTCTGCGGCGGGATGTCCAGGGTGAACACGTCGCCGCCGACGCGGGCGGCGCCCACCACGCCCATGGGCGAGTCCTGCTTGCGCTCGCCGTCGCCGAAGGCCGCGTCCCACAGGTCCGGGATCTTGGACGGCAGGGCGATGATCGACTCGACGCCGTTCTCCATCATGTCGCCCATGCGCTCCACGGACTGGCCGAAGGACTGCTGGACGATGCCGGTGGCGGGGGTGAAGCCGAGGAAGCCGGCGTAGACGTACTTGCCCTCGACGTACGCGCCCTCGCCGTCGGTCTTGGTGACCTGGTTCTTGATGAGGTCGGCGTGCAGGTCGAGCCGCTTGCCGTCGCGCTCGACCGTGAGGGTGGCCGGGCCGATGGTCTCGCGGATCTTCGACTGGAGCGTGGACCAGTCGTCGACGGCCTGGCCCTGGAAGGCGACGATCTTGTCGCCCGGCTTCAGGCCGGCCGCCTTGGCGGGCGCGGCCTTGTCGCCCTTCTCGCACTTGGTGCGGTTCTCGCTCTGCTGGATGACGCAGTCCGAGACCTTGCTGACCTGGGTCGTCTGGCTGCTGATGCCGAACGTCATCATCACGCCGAGGAAGATCGCCACGGCGAGGACCAGGTTCATGAAGGGGCCCGCGAACATCACGATCACGCGCTTCCACGGCTTGCGCGTGTAGAAGAGGCGGGTCTCGTCGCCGGGCTCCAGCTCCTCGAAGGCCGCCGAGCGGGCGTCCTCGATCATGCCGCGCCAGGGGGACGTCGAGCGTGCCTCTATGCGGCCGTCCGCGCCCGGCGGGAACATGCCGATCATGCGGATGTAGCCGCCGAGGGGGATGGCCTTGATGCCGTACTCGGTGTCGCCCTTCTTGCGCGAGAACAGGGTCGGGCCGAAGCCGACCATGTACTGCGGCACGCGGATGCCGAACATCTTGGCGGTCGACAGGTGCCCCAGCTCGTGCCAGGCGATCGAGAAGAGCAGCCCGATCACGAAGACGACTATCCCGAGGATCATCATCAAGGTCGTCATGCACGAGCCTCCGCGGTCGTCTGTGCTGCCAGTTCACGTGCCCGGGCGCGCGCCCAGGTCTCCGCCTCGAGGACGTCCGCGACGGTGAGGGAGGTTCCCCCCGGGGGTGTGCCGTGCTCGTCCACGACCCTCGTCACCGTCTCCATGATGCCGTTGAAGGGCAGCGCGCCCTTGAGGAACGCGTCGACGCATTCCTCGTTGGCGGCATTGAACACCGCCGGGGCCGTGCCCGCGAGCCGTCCGACGTGCCGGGCCAGTCCCACGGACGGGAACGCGTCGTCGTCCAGCGGGAAGAACTCCCAGCTCGACGCCTTCGTCCAGTCGAAGGCGGGCGCCGCGTCGGGCACCCGCTCGGGCCAGCCGATGCCGATGGCGATCGGGCCACGCATGTCCGGCGGGGTCGCCTGGGCGAGAGTCGAGCCGTCGGTGAACTCCACCATGGAGTGCACGTACGACTGCGGGTGGACGACGACCTCGATGCGGTCGAAGGGGATGTCGTAGAGGAGGTGCGCCTCGATGACCTCGAGGCCCTTGTTGACCAGCGTCGCGCTGTTGACGGTGATCACCGGGCCCATGGCCCAGGTGGGGTGCGCGAGCGCGTCCTCGGGGGTGACGTGCGCGAGATCGGCCTTCGTACGTCCGCGGAAGGGGCCGCCGGAGGCGGTGACGACGAGTTTGCGTACGTCGGCGCGGGTGCCGGCGGCGAGCGCCTGGAAGAGGGCCGCGTGCTCGGAGTCGACCGGGATGATCTGGCCGGGCTTGGCGATCGCCTTGACGAGCGGGCCGCCGACGATCAGCGATTCCTTGTTGGCGAGCGCGAGGGTGCGGCCCGCTTCCAGGGCGGCGAGCGTCGGCGCGAGGCCGATGGAGCCCGTGATGCCGTTGAGGACCGTGTGGCAGGCGGAGGCGGCGAGCTGCGTCGCGGCGTCGGGTCCGGCCAGGATCTCGGGGAGCGGCTCCCCCGCTTCGTACTGCCCCTGAAGCGCTTCCCGCAGCGCCGGTACGACGTCCTCGCGGGCGACCGCAACGGTCCTGACCCGCAGTCGGCGTGCCTGTTCGGCCAGGAGGCCGACGCGGCGCCCGCGGCGGAGAGCGCGGTGACGCGGAAGCGGTCGGGGTTGCGCAGGACGAGGTCGATGGCCTGGGTGCCGATCGAACCCGTGGACCCGAGGATGACGATGTCCCGCGGTCCGTCCCCGTCCGTGGTGGAGACGGGGTCGAAGACGAGATGCGGGTCGGCGAGGGGGGATGGGCTGTCGCTCATGCCCCCCATTGTGGCCGCACAACCTCACCGCCCGGACCCCGCGGGCCCCGATGTGGCGTACGTGGCGTTCGGCGCGGGTCACTCTTGCTTGCGGCGCCGCCCGTCCCGGCTGCCATCGGCGTCCGGCGTGGGGGCGCTTCGACCTGGGCGTCGAGGGGGCAGAGGCAGCCGTGAGCAGCCGTGATCCCCTCGCCGCGAGGCGCTCGCGCCCCCCTGATTCCCTGGCCGGTCCGCTCATCGTGGGCGGGGTGCAAGTCCCGGGCAAGCGGACGGTTTCGGGCGGGCGGAATGCGTGGCGTGGTGACTTGTTCAGCGAATGGGGCGGTGGACGTTGTCGCGTTTGGAGGGGCCCGGCGCCGCTTCCGCGATCCAGGCGCCCTCGCCGGAGGGGTCGATGATCCCCTCTTCGAGCCAGGTGTAGGTGCCGGAGAGGACGCCCCTGACCACCTTGCGGTCCAGGTCGTCGGTGTTGGTCCACAGCCGGGCGAAGAGTTCCTCCACGCGGATGCGGGACTGGCGGCAGAAGACGTCGGCCAGCTGGTACGCCTCGCGGCCGTGGTCCTCGGTGGTGCGCAGGAGTTCGGCGCGTACGCAGGCCGCGCTCATCGCGAAGAGTTCGGCTCCGATGTCGACGACGCGGCCGAGGAAGCCCTGCTTGGTCTCCATCTTCCCCTGCCAGCGGGACATGGCGTAGAAGGTGGAGCGGGCCAGCTTGCGGGCGCCGCGCTCGACGTAGCGCAGGTGGCCGGAGAGGTCGGCGTGGCCGGGCGGGTGGAATTCGGCGTACGAGCGCGGGAGTTGGCCGGGGCCCGCCACGAGTTTCGGCAGCCAGCGGGCGTAGAAGCCGCCGGCCCGCGCGCCCGCCTTCGCCTTGTCGGAGAGGGTCTTGTCGGGGTCGATGAGGTCGCCGGCGACCTTCAGGTGGGCGTCGACGGCCTCGCGGGCGATCAGCAGGTGCATGATCTCCGTGGAGCCCTCGAAGATGCGGTTGATGCGCAGGTCGCGCAGGATCTGCTCGGCGGGGACGGCGCGCTCGCCGCGGGCCGCGAGGGACTCGGCGGTCTCGAAGCCGCGGCCGCCGCGGATCTGGACCAGTTCGTCGGCCATCAGCCAGGCCATCTCGGAGCCGTACAGCTTGGCGAGTGCGGCCTCGATGCGGATGTCGTTGCGGTCCTCGTCGGCCATCTGCGAGGAGAGGTCGAGTACGGCTTCGAGCGCGAACGTGGTCGCCGCGATGAAGGAGATCTTCGCGCCGACCGCCTCGTGGTGCGCGACCGGCTTACCCCACTGCTCACGGCGCCCGACCACTCCCGGGCAATCTTCAGGCACCACTTGCCCGCGCCGACGCACATGGCGGGCAGGGAGAGCCGCCCGGTGTTGAGGGTGGTGAGGGCGATCTTCAGCCCCGCGCCCTCCGGGCCGATGCGGTTCGCGGCCGGGACCCGTACCTGATGGAAGCGGGTGACGCCGTTCTCCAGGCCGCGCAGGCCCATGAACGCGTTGCGGTTCTCGACGGTGACGCCCTCGGAGTCCGCCTCGACGACGAAAGCCGTGATGCCGCCCTTGTGGCCCTCGGACTTCGGCACGCGGGCCATCACCACGAGCAGGTCCGCGACGACGCCGTTGGTGGTCCACAGCTTCACGCCGTCCAGTACATAGTGATCGCCGCCGTCGCCGTCGGGTACGGCCGTGGTGGCGAGGCGCGCCGGGTCCGAGCCGACGTCCGGCTCGGTCAGCAGGAAGGCGGTGATGTCGGTGGTGGCGCAGCGCGGCAGGAAGGCGTCCTTCTGCTCCTGCGTGCCGAAGATCTTCAGCGGCTGCGGTACGCCGATCGACTGGTGGGCGGAGAGCAGCGCGCCGATCGCGGGGCTCGCGGAGCCGACGAGGGCGAGGGCCTTGTTGTAGTACACCTGCGTGAGGCCGAGCCCGCCGTACTTCGTGTCGATCTTCATGCCGAGGGCGCCGAGTTCCTTGAGGCCCTTGATGGTCTCGTCGGGGATGCGCGCCTCGCGCTCGATGCGGGCCGAGTCGATCTTCGTCTCGCAGAACGCGCGGAGCTTGGCGAGGAACTCCTCGCCGCGCAGGGCGTCCTCGGGCGGGGGCATGGGGTGCGGGTGGATCAGATCGAGCCGGAAGCGCCCGAGGAACAGTTCCTTGGCGAAGCTCGGCTTGCGCCAGTCCTGCTCGCGGGCGGCCTCGGCGACCTGCCGGGCCTCGCGTTCGCTCACGGACGGTTTGGGGGTTGGTGCGGTCATGAGGAGCTCACCTCGCCGCGCAGAGGGGTCGGGTACGGGCTTCGGTTACTACCCGGTGCTACTGGATCGTTGGTACCCCATTCGTCCCGGTCCCACCAGTCCTCGCGCAGCGTTCGTACGAGTGTCGCGGCTCGCGTACGAGAACGGCCGGAGCCCCCGCACAGTGGGCTCCGGCCGTTCGTCCTCGGGGGACCCGGTCGCTTACAGGGCGAGGCCCGTCAGCACCATGACCCGCTCGTAGGTGTAGTCGTCCATCGCGTAGCGGACGCCCTCACGGCCCACGCCGGACTGCTTGACGCCGCCGTACGGCATCTGGTCGGCGCGGTAGGACGGCGCGTCGCCGATGACCACGCCGCCGACCTCCAGGGCGCGGTGCGCGCGGAAGGCGGTCTGCAGGTCGTGCGTGAAGACGCCCGCCTGGAGGCCGTACTTGGAGTCGTTGACGGCGGCGAACGCCTCCGCCTCGCCGTCCACCTTCTTGACGGTGAGGACCGGTCCGAAGACCTCCTCGCAGGCGATGGTCACGTCGGCCGGTACGTCGGCGAGGACGGTCGGCGCGTAGGTGGCGCCGTCGCGCTTGCCGCCGGTGAGCAGCTGCGCGCCCGCCTTGACGGCCTCGTCGACCCAGGACTCCACGCGCTTGGCGGCGTCCTCGTTGACCAGCGGGCCGACGTCGGTCTTCGGGTCGGAGGGGTCGCCGGTGACCTGGGCCTCGACGGCCTCGACGATGCGCGGCACCAGCCGGTCGTACACGGACGCGTCGGCGATGACGCGCTGCACGGAGATGCAGGACTGGCCGCCCTGGTAGTTGGAGAAGGTCGCGATGCGCGAGGCGGCCCAGTCCAGGTCCTCGTCCGAGGAGAAGTCGCCGAGGACGACGGCCGCGCCGTTGCCGCCCAGCTCCAGGGTGCAGTGCTTGCGCGGCACCGAGTCCATGATCGCGTAGCCGACCTTGTCGGAGCCGGTGAAGGAGATGACCGGCATGCGCTCGTCCTGGACCAGGGCGGGCATCTTGTCGTTGGCGACCGGCAGGACCGACCAGGAACCGGCGGGCAGGTCCGTCTCGGCGAGCAGCTCGCCGAGGATCAGGCCGGACAGCGGTGTCGCGGGGGCGGGCTTGAGGATGATCGGCGCGCCGACGGCGATGGCCGGGGCGACCTTGTGCGCGCAGAGGTTCAGCGGGAAGTTGAACGGCGCGATGCCGAGGACGACGCCCTTGGGGAAGCGGCGGGTCAGGGCGAGGCGGCCCTGGCCGCCGGCGTCGGTGTCCAGGCGCTGGGCCTCGCCGCCGTTGAAGCGGCGGGCCTCCTCCGCGGCGAACCGGAACACGGAGACCGCGCGGCCGACCTCGCCGCGGGCCCACTTGATCGGCTTGCCGTTCTCGGCGGAGATGAGCTGCGCGATCTCCTCCGCGGTGCGCTCGACGAGGCGGCGGCTCACGTGGTCGAGGGCGGCGGCGCGGGCGTGGGCCGGGGTCGCGGCGAACTCGTCGCGGACGGCGTCCGCGGCGGCGACGGCCTCCTCGACCTGGGCGTCGGTCGACGGCCGCCTTGGCGACGAGTCGTCCGTCCCAGGGCGAGGTGACGTCGAACGTGGTCTCGCCGGTGGTCTGGCGACCGGCGAGCCAGAAGGCGTGGATGGAAGTCATGCGAGTTCCCGGCCCTTCCGCGGAGGTGTGTCTGGGGGGTGCGTGGTACGTCCTTCACCGTAGGGGGAGGTGGAGTTCTTGACGTTTGTCCGGGGCGGGAGTAGTGGGTGGGGGGCTCTGCGGAGCCGGGTT
>RBWT01000222.1 GCA_004010275.1 Streptomyces huasconensis | reverse complement strand
GGGGCTCCGTGGTCGTGCTTGCCGTGCTCCGGGCGGACATACCGGCACGTCCCCTTCCGTTGGGACGCGCGTGCGGGTGGTGGAGGGGCGCCGGTTGTTCGTCGGGTGTGTGGCGCTGGCATACCCGTTTCTCCGGACACCGCTTCTTCCTGGATATCCGGGCCGGTCAGGACGCGCGGGTCCATACGGAACGGTGTCACGAGGTTCAGCTCAGGGATCGGCCGGTAGCCGAGCCCGTCGGTCGGCAGGGTGGCCATAACCTTGGCCGTATCCCGCAGTTGCGCCAGGTCTTGTGGCGCAAATGGACGCCCTTCCATGCGTCGAACCGCTCTGGCAGGTCCTCCCAGCGCACCGGTGCGGGCTACCTGCTGCCACCCGTCGCCGATTCAGACGTGAAGGGGTATCCGCTGCCTGGATTACTAGCTGGGCGCTTTGAGGCTCGCCGGAAGCGCCGTCAGAAGGGCACGCCCGCACGCTTGGCCAGCCGTGTCAGGCGGGGGTTGCTGCGGCGGTGCAACGAGGTCAAGACGCGCATCAGCTCCTGACTGGTCGGATGTACCCGGGCCATCTCGGGTGCGACGCTCCACGCCTCCTCCAGGGAGGCCAGCGCGGAGTCCCGGTCTCCCAGGGCGAGGTGCGACCGGCCCAGGTTCATGTGCAGGGGACCGATGCGGGTGGGCGGCAGGTCCGTGCCACCCCTGATCAGGTCGTCGGCGGTGTCGAGCGCACGGCGGTGCTGGTCCATGTCGGAGAACGTCGAGATGACGTGGGTGGCGGTCTGGTCCGGCCCGAAGTGGATGCCGTGCTCGTCGGCGTCCGCGCCGTAGTCCTCGGCCGTGCGCCATGCCGCCCTGATGTGCTCTTCTGCGGTGGCCTTGTCCTTGAGCCGGCCGGCCAACGTGAGACCGCGCAGATGCAGGAGGCCCAGACCGAACGCGCGGTCGCGTCCTTCAAGGCTCGACTCGGCCTCGACGATGGCGCGGTCCACGATGGCGAGTCCGCCCGCGAAGTCACCGGAATTGAGGAAGGCTCCGGCCTCATCGCGGGCGGCCACCGTGGCGGCGATGGGGTGAGCACGCTCGGCGGCCAGACGCTGCTTCATGACGGCCAGCTCGGCAAGGTGCATCCAGCGGTGCCGGGCTGCCAACCAATAGACCACCGAGTACACGTCGGCGACGCGGGTCCAGGCGTCCGGTGACTGAGTGGCGTGCGCGTAGCTGGTCGCGTCGGCCAGCACCCCTGGGAGCGCCTGCAGCACCGCCGACAGCTCGGTCCGGTAGCGGTGTTCGTTCAGCTCGGCGAGCCTGCGTGGCAGGTCCTCCGGGTGGGTCGGCGGAGCGTCGGGGATGTCGAAACGCCGGACGGCGTAGTTGAGGGCGGTCAAGCTGTTCTCGTCGGCGCGGTTGACCGGGGCTGTGCCCAACAGCTCATCAAGCGTCAATCCCATGGCCTGAGCGAGAGCGGCGGCGATGCCCTGGGTCAGCGCTCGGTCGCCAACCTCGATCTTGCTCAGCAGCGAGACCGACACGCCCGCCCGCCGGGCAAGGGCAACCTGGCTGAAGCCGCGCGCCTTGCGACAGACGGCCACGTTCGCACCGGGTCCGGGAATCTTGGTCACGCTCATGTCTGTGCGTCTTCCCCGCTCGACTTCCGTTACGTCCCATGGTGGCACCCCGGCCACTGCCGTGCCCTGATGTTGTGCAAGAGCTGTGCATGTTCGCTCTGCACCCCAGCAGTTGTCTTGTGTGAGCCACGTACGCCCAGGTGGGACGAGGGGTTATGGCACTGACACACGAGAATCCGCCGACGATGCTGAGTCACGGCAAGCTGCCCTATCCGAAGGGAACGTTCGTCGTAGATGACGGGACCGGGTGCAAGGGCGAGTTACAAGGCGTGATCGAGGAGCGCACCAAGGAGGGCAACAAGCTGATTCGCCGGGCGGCCTACATGCGCCCGAGAGGGGGTGGTATCGAATGGGAGGCCCCTTTGAACCGCATCCGCCCCGCCGACGAGGGCGATTGAGTCACCCCACCAAGCGCGCGGTTCTGGTCGGCAAGGGCGACGTGATCGGCTACGAGGGCGAGTGGCGCACGGTCAAGGCCGCCTCCACAGCCCAGGGGCCGATGGGCGGGTTGGCCATCGTCGTCACCTGGGAGGAGGGCGGCACGACGCGCTTCCCAGCTGGTGACGAACTGTTGATCCGTCAGTCGGAGCCGCCGACAACCGACGCGATCTGAACAACACTGCGAGCTCCATTCCAACCTGGTTGGAATAGCACTTCGTTGCATGCCGCGGTCAAGGGCGTCCTTGACCAGCTCCCCGAAGTCTTCGACTCCGCCAGCCGGGCGCGCGATGCGTGGAAGCGCTTCAAGGAGGAGCAGGGCGAGGCGGCCATGCCGAAGGAGACCGAGGAGCAGCCGCCTGTGGTGGACGACGTGGAGCCGCCCATGGCCGCGTAAGCCCGTCATGGGGTCTCCGTCGCTCTCGCGGGACGCAGAACCGCCCCGGGTGCCCTCGGTGACCGGGGCGGTCTTCTGCGCGGCGGGAGGGCCGTCCGTGGGCTCAGGCGGCAATGGCCACCCGGAACCGGAACCGAGCCATCGTGGCCCCCAGAAAGAGGCGTCGGGGTGGACATACCGGCACGTCCTCTCCCGCGGTGACGTGAGTGCGGGAGTCGGGGGGCTGTCCGTTGGGGGCACAGCGCCGGGGTGGAGACCGGCATGTTCTCTCTCGTTGTGGCGCGACTGTGGGGGCGGGGTTGGAAAAGAGGTGGGGGGTGTCCGTGGTGGCGTTTAGCTTCGGGGGATGAGTTATCGCGAGGTTGTTTCCGGTGGTGTCGTCCGGTGGGGGGCCGTGGCCGTGGGGGCGCGGATGCCCGTGGCCGCGGCGCCGCTCGCCCTGGTGTTTCTCGTACGGGAGCGGCCCGGAGGGTACGCCCTCGGTGCCGTGCTCGCCGCCGTGTACGTGGTGGGCGAGATCGTCGGCGCGCCGCTCCTCGGGATGCGGATGCGGCCCGAGCGGGCCCGGCCGCAGCTGGCGTGGGGGCTCGCCGTCGGCGCGGTCGCGTTCGGGGCGCTGGGTCTGCTGCCGGGCGCTCATCCGGTGGTGCTGGGGGCGTTCGCCTTCCTCGCCGGGGCCGCGCCCGCCGCCGCCCCCGGCGGGCTGCGCGCCCTGGGTGACCGGCATGGTGCCGACAAGGCCGTCGCCCAGGCCCTGTCCCTGGAGTCGATCCTGACCTTCGGCATCTGGGCGGTGGCGCCCGCCGCCGCGACCGGCCTCGCGCTCGGCGTGTCACCGGCGCTGCCCCTGGTGTCGGCCGGGGTGCTGATGGCCGCCGCCGTGGCCGGGCTGTGGCTGCTGCCCGAGGGGTGGCACTCGGACGCCGACGACAGGGGCGGGGAGTCCATGGCGCGCATCCTCATACGGGCCTGGCCGATCTTCGTGACCGGCGCGGCCAGCCTGTCGATGCTCGCGCTCGCCGAACTGGTCCTGCCCGCGCTCCTGGAGCAGCGCGCTGCGCGGTGGGCTGGGCGGGGCCGCTCCTCGCGGCGCTCGCGGTGGGCTCCGCGGTGGGGTCGTTCGTGTACGGGCTGCGGACCTGGCCGGGCCGCCTGCGGACGCAGAGCATGGTGCTGATGTTCGCCGTCTCGGCCTGCCTGGCCGCCGTCGCCGTACTGCCGGGCGTGGGGTGGCTGCTCGCCGTCCTGGGGGTGGCCGGTGTGCTCCAGGCGGGGGCCATGCTCACCCGGAACCTGTCGCTGCGCGAGGTGCTGCCGCCCAGCGCCCTGGCCGCCGGCTACTCGGTGATGTACGCCGCCGTGGGCGCCGGATACGCGGCGAGCGGCTCGCTGGCGGGCGGCCTGCTGAGCGTTGTGTCGCCGTCCACGGCGATCTGGCGGGGGTCGGTCTCGGCGTGCTGCTGACCGTCGTCGGAGGCTGCTCGGCGAGGTGAGGCCGGCCGCGTCCCCCGGTGTGGTGTCAGCCGGCGGCGACGTCGCGGAACGTACGGCGGTAGGTGGTGGGGGTGACGCCGAGCGCGGTCTGTAGGTGCTGGCGCATCGACTGGGCCGTGCCGAAGCCCGCCTCACGCGCCACCTGGTCGACGGAGAGATCGCTGGACTCCAGCAAGTGCCGTGCCCGCTCGACGCGTTGCTGCGTCAGCCACTGGCCGGGGCTGATGCCGACCTCCTCACGGAAGCGGCGCGTGAAGGTGCGCACCGACATCGCCTCCTGCGCCGCCATGTCCCGCAGCCGCAGCGGCTGGTCGAGGCGGCCCAGCGCCCAGGCCCGCGCCGACCGGGTGGTGGCCAGCTGCGGTTCGGGGACCGGGCGCTGGATGTACTGGGCCTGTCCGCCGTCGCGGTGCGGCGGTACGACGGTCAGGCGCGCCACTTCATTGGCGACCGCCGTGCCCTGGTCACGGCGGACGAGATGGAGGCAGAGGTCGACGCCCGCGGCCACACCCGCCGACGTCAGCACCTCGCCGTCGTCGATGAAAAGGACGTCCGCGTCGACCTTGACGTTCGGGAAGAGCCGCTGGAAATGGGCCGCCGACGCCCAGTGCGTGGTCGCCGGGCGTCCGTCGAGGAAGCCGGCGGCGGCGAGGACGTACCCGCCCGTGCAGATCGAGACCAGGCGGGTGCCCGGCCGGATGCCGGCCAGCGCGGCGGCCAGTTCACCGGTGAGCCGCCCCTCCTCATAGACCGGGCCCAGTTCGTACGACGCGGGGACCACGACGGTGTCGGCGGTGGCCAGTGCCGCGGGGCCGTGTTCGACGAGGATCGTGAAGTCGGCGTCCGTGCGGACCGGGCCTGGCGGCCGGACGGAGCAGGTCACGACCTCGTAGAAGGGGCGCCCCGCGGCGTCGCGCGCGCGGCCGAAGATCCGCTGCGGGATGCCCAGTTCGAAGGGGATCACGCCGTCCAGGGCGAGGACCACGACGCGGTGCCGGGGCGGTTCGGCGCGGGATGCTCCGGTGTCGGCCATGGCCCGATCCTATCGAACGCTGTCCCTCGGGCCACTCGTCCGGGCAGGGGCAGCCGCCGATTCTTGTGACGTGAACCAGACAACCGAGCCGGGCGCCGAGACGGGCGGGACCGGCACAGTGGGCGGGGCGGGCACAGTGGGCGGAACCGGCCCCGTGGGCGGAGCCGACGCCCAGGCGGGCGCGACGGCCGCGCCGCCCGAGACCCCCGGCCGCCGCCGTCCCCGTATCCACCGCGCGTGGTTCGTCGCCGCCGTCACCTTCGTGACGATCATCGGCGCCGCCGCGTTCCGGTCGCTGCCGAGCCTCCTCATCGACCCGCTGCACGACGACTTCGGCTGGTCGCGCGGGACCATCGGGCTCGCGGTCTCCATCAACCTCGCGCTGTACGGGCTCACCGCGCCGTTCGCCGCCGCGCTGATGGACCGCTTCGGCATCCGCAGGGTCGTCGCGGCCGCCCTGACCGTGATCGCCCTGGGCTCCGGGCTGACCGTGTGGATGAACCACGCCTGGCAACTGCTGCTGTACTGGGGGCTGCTCGTCGGGCTCGGCTCCGGTTCGATGGCGCTCGCCTTCGCCGCGACCGTCACCAACCGCTGGTTCACCGAGCGACGTGGCCTGGTCACCGGCATCCTCACGGCCGCCTCCGCCTCCGGGCAGCTGATCTTCCTGCCGCTGCTCGCCTGGATCGTCGAGACCTACCGGTGGCGGCCCGCCGCCGTGACGGTCGCGCTCGCCGCCCTCGTCGTCGTCCCCTTCGTATGGCTGCTGCTGCGCGACCACCCGGCCGACGTCGGCCTGAAGCCGTACGGGGCCAAGGAGTTCGTCGCGAAGCCGCCGCCTGTCCCCGGAGCCGCCCGGCGCACGATGGCCGTGCTCTTCAAGGCGGCCCGCACCGGACCGTTCTGGCTGCTCGCGGGCAGCTTCGCGATCTGCGGGGCCTCGACGAACGGCCTGATCCAGACCCACTTCGTGCCCGCCGCGCACGACCACGGCATGCCCGTCAGGGCCGCCGCCGCGCTGCTCGCCGTCATCGGCGTCTTCGACATCGTGGGGACGGTCGCGTCCGGCTGGCTCACCGACCGCTTCGACGCGCGGCGCCTGCTCGCCGTCTACTACGCGCTGCGCGGCGTCTCGCTGCTCTTCCTGCCGATCCTCCTCGCCCCGAACGTCCACCCGCCGATGATCTTCTTCATCGTCTTCTACGGCCTGGACTGGGTCGCGACCGTCCCGCCGACCCTCGCGCTCTGCCGCGAGCAGTACGGCGACGACAGCGCCATCGTCTTCGGCTGGGTCCTGGCCTCGCACCAGGTCGGCGCCGCCGTCGTCGCGTTCCTCGGCGGGGTCGTACGGGACACCTTCGGGTCCTACGACGTCATCTGGTACGCCTCCGGGGCGCTGTGCGCGGCGGCCGCGCTGATGGCGCTGGTGATCCGGCGGCGCGATCCGGCGGCCACCCCCGCCCTCACGGCGTGAAGCGGCCGAACCTGCCCTGATGGAAGAGGAGCGGCCCGGTGCCGTCGCCGTCGGCGGTGCCGAGCGCGTCCACCCGGCCCACCACGATGAGGTGGTCGCCACCGGTGTGCACCGCCTGGATCGCGCAGTCGACCCACGCGGGGGCGCCGGCGAGGCGGGGCGAACCGGAGACGGGCGCCGCGTCGTACACCACCCCGGCGAACTTGTCGGCGCCGCTCACGGCGAAGGCCCGGCACAGCTCGCCCTGGCCCGCGCCGAGGATGTTCACGCAGAAGACGCCCGCGCGCGCGATGCGCGGCCACGTCGTCGAGGTGCGCGCCACCATGAAGGTGACCAGCGGCGGGTCCAGGGAGAGCGAGGCGAAGGACTGGCAGGCGAAGCCCGCGGGGCCCGCGCCCGCCGCGCAGGGGGTGCCGTGATCACGGTGACGCCCGTCGCGAAGTTCCCGAGGACGCGGCGGAACTCGCCCGGGTCGAGCGGCGGCGCCGCTCGTCGTCACCGTCGCCCGCAGCTCGGGGGCGTGGCAGCGTCTCGAAGGGGCCCGTCGTGGTGGGTGCCCCGACCGACCTGAGGTAGCGGACGGCGGTGGCCGCCATCCCTGCGTGTCCCATCACACCGACCATTGAAGCTGACGGGGCGTCAGATGGGAAGGGCGTGGGGGGCCTGGGGCGGGCCTCGCGGGCCTCGGCGGCCTGTGGGCGGGACCCCTCCTGCCCCGCGCGTATCTTCAGGCCCATGACGTGGGGAAATGCCAAGGCGGCGGGTTCTCGGGGGGCCTGGAGCGACAGCCGGATGCGGACCGCGGGGGCGGCGTGCGCGGCGCAGCTGCCGGTGGCCGGGATCGTGGCGTTCACGCTGACCGCCCTCGGCGACGACGACTACGGGGCCACCGGCGGCGGTGCCATCGGCCTGATCTGCTTCCTCCTCTTCGGGCCGTTCCTGCTGCCGGTCGTCGGACTGCTGCTCGCCGCGGCGCTCACGCTCCCCGCGGCCTGGCTCGGCCGCCTGGGCGCCGCGCGGCTCGGCCGGGGGCCGGAGTGGGCGTGGTCGCTCGGCTGCCTGCTGCTGGTCGGCGCGGCATGGGCGGCCTGCTTCGCCGCGCTGGGCGCCCCCTTCGTACAGACCGCGCTGTGGAGCGCGGCGAGCGGTGTCCTGCCCGTGCTGCACGTGGCGTACTGCCGACGGCGCGAGGAACGCCTCGGCAGACCGCTGCGCAAGGTGTGGATTCTGTCCGGCCTCACCTCGCTCGGCCTGTGCGTGGCGGTCCTTGGCGGGGCGGTCGCGGCCACGGCGACGGGCCTCATCAAGGAGTACGAGCCGCCCCGGCTCTCCGTCGAACAGCTCACCGGAACCTGGCGCGGCGAGGACGACGAGAGCGTCGTCCTGCGGCTGCGGGCGGACGGGCGAGCCGTGCTCGACGGCACCCCCTTCGAGCGCGTCGGGACGGACGCGGACGGTTGGTACGACAGCGAACTCGCCCGCTGTCACGCCACCGGCACGTGGAGGGTGGACCGCGACCGCGACCGCGACCGCTTGCCGCGGCGCCCGGCCGTGGCCGTGGACGCCAAGGGGTGCGGCGACCGCCAGCTGTGGACCGTCGGCGGCACCGAGGCGCGCCCCGAGCTGTTCGTGTCGTTCGGGGACCCGGACTCGCCGGACATCGAGGTGCTGGTGCGGCGGCGCGGGTGAGGGGTGCGACCGAGGGGCGTGACCGAGGGGTGTGGCGCCGGTCAGAGGCCTCGGAAGGTCGGTGGGCGGCGTTCCGCGAAGCCGGCTACGCCCTCGTTCGCGTCCGCCGTGGTCATGTTGATCTCCTGGGCGTTCGCCTCCGCCGCGAAGGCGGTCGCGCGGTCCGAGTCCAGGGAGGCGTTGACCAGCTGCTTGGTCAGGGCCAGGGCGCGGGTCGGGCCCGTCGCGAGGCGCCGCGCCCACTCCCGGGCCGTCTTCTCCAGGTCGTCGGCCGGTACGACGCGGTTGACGAGGCCGAGCCGTTCCGCTTCGGCGGCGGACACGGAGTCGCCGAAGAACATCAGCTCCTTGGCCCGCTGCGGACCGATCAGCCGGGGCAGCAGATAGGCGCCGCCGCCGTCCGGCACGAGGCCTCGGCGCGCGAACACCTCGATAAATTTGGCCGGTTCGGCGGCGATCACCAGGTCGCACGCGAACGCCAGGTGGGCGCCGATGCCGGCCGCCGTGCCGTTCACCGCGGCGATCACCGGCTTCTCGCAGTCCAGGACGGCGGCGATCAGCCGCTGAGCGCCCCGTCTGACCGTCCGGGCGACGTCACCGGGCACCCGCTCACCCGTGGCGGGCGCGCCGCGCAGGTCGCGCCCGCCGCAGAATCCCCCTGCCGGTGGCGGTGATCACGACGGCGCGTACGCCGGGGTCGCCGGAGGCCTCGTCGAGCAGTGCGATGACGCGCTCGCGCTGGTCCCAGGTGACGGCGTTCATGGCCTCGGGGCGGTTGAGCGTGATCCACGAGACGGCGTTGTCAGTGGTGTGGAGTATCAATGAGTCGAGGGGTTCGGGGGAGGCAGTCGGTTCGGGGGAGGACGTCGTCATGCGGGAGTGGCTCCGTTTCGCCGGGGGGTGCGCGGTGGCAGCGGCGGTGGCGTGGGTGACGGCGCTGGGGCTGGCAGGGACGGTGAAGCGGGCGGTGGTGTGCGCCTTCTCCGGCTGCCTCTCAGCGGCAGACGGCGAACGCGTCGAGGGCGACGGCCCCCTGCCCCCGGGGCAGCACCATCAGGGGGTTGATGTCCAACTCGGCTATCTCGTCCCCGAGTTCGAGGGCCATGCGCTGGACGCGCAGCACGACCTCGACGAGCGCGTCGACGTCGGCGGGCGCCGCCCCCCGGACGCCGCTCACCAGGGTCCGCCCCCGCAGTTCGGACAGCATCGCCTTCGCCTGGTCCTCCCCGAAGGGCGGCACCCGCACCGCCGCGTCCCGGAGCACCTCGACGAGTACGCCGCCGAGTCCCACCGTCACGGTCGGCCCGAAGAGCGCGTCGTGCGTGACGCCGACGACCATCTCGACGCCCCGCTCGACCATCTGGCAGACCAGCACACCGTCCAGCGGCACGTCCTCGTAGCGGGCGATGTCCGTCAGCTCCCGATAGGCGTCGCGCACCTGGCTGGCCGAGGTCAGCCCGACCTTCACCAGGCCCAGCTCGGTCTTGTGCGCCAGCTGGGGGCCCGAGGCCTTCATGACGACGGGGTAGCCGACGAGCCCGGCCGCGCGGACGGCCGCCGCCGCACTGGTCACCAACTGCTCACGCGGTACGCGAATCCCGTACGCGCGCAGCAGCTGTTTCGCCGCGTGCTCGCTGAGCTGCTGGCCCGGCCGCATCAGGGCCTGCGCCTTGCGGAAGGAGGGGGAGGGGGTGCGCGGCGCCTCGTCGAAGGGGGAGCGGTAACCGGCCGTGAAGCGATGATGGTCCAGATGGGCGCGGACGGCCGTGATGCAGTTGGCGAAGGTCCGGAAGGTGGCCACGCGCGAGGAGCCGAGCAGCGTCCGGCGGTAGGCGTCCTCGGTGCCGACGGGCGAGCCCCACACCACGCACACCAGCTTGTCCGTCTCCTCCGCCGCGTCCACCAGGTCCTGCGCCAGCTTGTCGCTCATCGGCGGGAAGGGCCCGGTGATGGGACAGATGAGCACCCCCACCTGCGGGTCGTCGAGGATCGCGTCGATGATCTTCCGGCCGCGCCAGTCGCCCACGGGGTGCCCGCCGTTGTCGACGGGGTTGGCGACGCTCAGGTACTCCGGTATCCACTGGTGCAGCTCCGCCTGCTTGGCCGCACTGAGCGTGGGCAGCAGGAGCCCCGCCTCCGCCGCCAGGTCCGAGAAGTGCGCGCCCGTGCCGCCCGAGATCGAATAGACGGCGACGCCTTCGGCCGACGGCCTGCGGGCCCGCGCCAGCAGGGCGGCGGTGTCCTGGAGTTCGTCGAGCCCGTCGACGCGGATGACACCGAACTGCCGCATCGCCGCGTCCACCACCGCGTCGGCGCGGTCAGCTTCCCGGTGTGTGAGGCGGCCATGCGGGCGCCCGTCTCGGTCCGGCCGACCTTGACGGCGACGACGGGCACGCCGCGGCGGGCCGCGCGGTCGGCGGCGAGCAGGAAGGCGCGGCCGTCCTTGAGGCCCTCCACGTAGCAGGCGATGGCGCCGACCTCGGGGCGCTCGGCGAAGTAGGAGATGAAGTCGGAGGCCTCCAGGTCGGCCTCGTTGCCGGTGGGGGCCCAGTGGGAGAGGCGGATGCCGAGTTCCTGGAGGGCGAAGACGGGGCGGCCCTGGTGGCCGGACTGGGTGATCAGCGCGATGGAGGGGCCTTCGAGGTCCTCGCGGAACTCCTCGAAGGCGTTGAGGTTGGTGTTGGGGCCGAGCAGCCGCAGGCCCGAGCGGCGTACGGCGGCCGCGAGGCGGGCCTGGGCGGCCGCGCCCTCCTCGCCCGTCTCGGCGAACCCGGAGGCGAAGGCCACGGCGAACCGCACCTTGGCCTCGGCGAGCTGCTCGATCGCGGGCAGCGGGTCGGCGACCAGCAGGACGGCCAGGTCGACCTGTTCGGGCAGGTCGGCGACGGAAGGGGAGCAGGGGATGCCGAAGACCTCCCGGCGGGTGGGGTGCACGGGGTGGAGCCGGGCGCGACCCGCCCGGCCCAGGCGATGAGCTGCCGGGTGATGCCTGCGCCGGGTCGTCCCTCGGCGTCCGAAGCGCCGATGACGGCGACGGACTCGGGGCGGAAGAAGCGGTCCAGGTCGGGTACGTCGGCGTGCAGTGGCCGGCCGCTGACGTCCAGGCCGTCCGCGGTCGGGGCTCTGCCGTGGATGGTGGGGGGAGGGGGTTCGCCGCAGGCCACGACGTGTGTGCGGCGGCGGTCGGTGGTGAAGGTGCCGTGTGTCGATCCAAGCATCGGTCCGCCCGCTCCTGTGTGACAGCGATTACCTGACGCTCAGTCAGATTACTGAACTGACGCTGTGTCAGGAATGGGGGTGCAGGCAAAGTCGTGGGGGGTTGGCCTGTGGGGGTGTTGCGGGGCCGCTGCGGGGCGCTGCGGGGCCGCTGCGCTGTGCTTGGGGTGGAAGGGGAGTGCTGGGTCTACTGAAGCGTAGGTTTTGGGTGCTGCCAAGGTTGTGATTCGGCCGGGGTGGGGCTTTGTGGGTGCGGGGTTGTTGCGCAGTTCCCCGCGCCCCTTGAGGGGTTGTTTTTCGGGTGCGGGTGGGGTGGGGCTTGTCGCGCAGTTCCCCGCGCCCCTGAGGAGGGTCGTCTTTTCGGTGCGGGTGGGTGGGGGTTGGTCGCGCAGTCCCGTC